>JAJPKH010000178.1 GCA_021323795.1 Acidiferrobacteraceae bacterium
ACAAACGCGAGCGGCGGCACGCGGCAAACAAAACGGCGGTTCACCATACGGTGTAGACCATGACGAACCCGGAGGCGACCATCCCCGTGAGAGCGAGCAAGAACAGCCCGCCCGCGATTCTTTCGAGGACAAATGCGAATGCTTCGCGCTTCATACGAAGAGTGAAAAAGATGATGTATGCACACCAGGAAAAAAGGCCGAGATCGCCAAGGCGTCGTCGGCAACGGTCTCCGACAAAGAAGTTCCGCCCAGGGTATGAAGCTTCAGCGTGTCGCCGAGCTGCTCGGCCGTCAGCGCGCCGCCGCCAAGCGTCGAAAACAAATCGAGCTCCACCGCGGTGAGCAGCACCTTCGACGCCCAGAACGCGGTGACCGTCTGCATGATGTGGCTGGGATCGAGTTGCCGGTTCATCGATTGACCTCCTGGTAACGCGCCCGGGCGCGCGACCGTCTCTGGCGCCGGGCCGGGAATTCCCCCGATAGGATCGGCGCGCCGCACCGTAGAGGCAATCGAGCGATCTGTTACCACGGGCGATAGGGCAAAGTATCGAGGCGGGAGGCTGCAAGAATCAACCGCCCGCGATCCATACCGCGCCGGCCGCCAATACGGCCCGTGCCCGTACCGCATCGAGGCAACATCGTAACGGCGGAATACGCAGATTCGAACCGACGGCACGCACGTACCGGCCTACGGCGGCCGGCGCCGTGCGCGTCCGGGAGACAGGGATCGCCGGAAGGATCGCGGGAAAATACCTCGCGACGCTCACACGCCGACGTAGCGCTGCAATAACTCCGGTTGCGCTTTGAGCTCCTGCGCCGGACCCTCGTGCACGATATGCCCGTTGTTGATGATGTACACGCGTTGCGCGAGCGCGAGCGTCGCCGCGAGGTTCTGCTCCACCAGCACGATGGTCTGACCGGCCGCGGCAAGCTCGCGGCAGGCCGCCATCAGATCGCGCACGATCACCGGCGCGAGCCCCTCGAACGGCTCGTCGAGCAGGATGATTTTCGGATCGCGGATAAGGGCGCGGGCGATCGCGAGCATCTGCTGCTCGCCGCCCGAGAGGTCGGTGCCGCGGTTGGCGCGCCGCTGCCTGAGCTTCGGGAACATCTCGTAAACGCGCTCGAGCGGCCATTTCTGCGGCGCCGTGAGCGCGGCGAGGAGCAGGTTTTCCTCGACGCTCAAGCTGCCGAAGATGCGGCGCTCTTCGTGCACGAGCTGCATGCCGGCGCGCGCGATCGCGTGGCTCTTTTTGCCGGCGATCTCGGCGCCGTCGAGCTTCACCGAGCCGGCGCGCGGCGTCACCACGCCCATCAGGCTCTTCAAGGTCGTGCTCTTGCCGGCGCCGTTGCGGCCGAGCAGCGCCACGACTTCGTTGCGCTCCACGCGCAGCGAGACGTCGAAGAGAATGTGCGAATCCCCGTAGTAGCTGTGCAGTCCGTTGACTTCGAGCAGGCTCATGCGTGGACCACCTCGTGTACGCCGCCGAGATAGGCTTCTTGCACGTCCGCGTTGCGCTTGATTTCGTCCGGTGTGCCTTCGACCAGCACACGGCCTTCGTGCAGCATGGTAATACGCTCCGCCAGCTCGAAGAGCGAGGCCATGTCGTGGTCGACGATGATCATGGTGCGGCCCTGGCTGATCGATTTGAGCAGCTTCACCGTTTCGACCCGTTCGCGCGGGCTCATGCCCGCGAGCGGCTCGTCGAGCAGCAGCAGGCTCGGCGACGACGCGAGCGCGAGGCCCACTTCCAGCCGCCGCTTCTCGCCGTAGGCGAGCTGCGACACCGGCGTGTCGGCGCGCCCGGCGAGATTCACAAGCTCGAGCGTGTGCTGCACCTGCTCGCTCAATCCGCGAATCTTCGTCAGGCGCGCGAGCAAGTCCAGTCTGAATTTTCCGCGCAGCTCGGCGAGCGCGGCGATGGTCAGGTTCTCGCGCACCGTCAGACGGTTGAAGAGCTGGTTGACCTGGTAGCTTTTGGTCAGGCCCAATTGGCACACGTCGGTCACGCTCATGCCGGTGATATCGCGGCCCTCGAACGTGATCTTGCCGGCGCTCGGGTGAACTTCGCAGGTCAGCATCTTGAAGAAGGTCGTCTTGCCGGCGCCATTCGGTCCGATGATGCCGCGCACCTCGCCCTGCTTCACCGCGAAGTTGATGTCGGCGTTGGCGACCAAACCGCCGTAATGCTTGCTGAGGCCGGTGGTCTGCAGGATAGGACCGGTGAGGCGGCTGCGCGCCGGATGCCGCGCCGGCATCGGTGCCGCGGCCCGCTGTCTCGCGACTTCGGCCTCCGCCGCCTTCTGTTCCTGTTCGGCGGTGAGCCCCGGGACCGGGCTTTCTTCCTTCGGCTCGACCGGGGTTGCGGCTTTGCCGCGCACGAAGCGATACAGGTCCCGCACGCCGCCGATGATTCCCTGGCGCAGGAAAAAAACCAGCAGCACGAACACGATTCCGAGCACGAGCTTCCAGCTCGCGCCGAGCCCCATGGTCGCTTGCAGGAAGTCGCGCAGAAAGAGCCACACGGCGGCGCCGAGCAGCGGACCGAACAGCGTGCCGCGGCCGCCGATGGCGGTCTGTATCACGAGCTGGCCGGAGGTGTCGAAGGTGAACGCCTCGGGCGGCATGAAGGCCTGCAGCACGCCGAGCAGGCCGCCGGCGAGACCGGCATAGGCGGCGGCAATGACGAAGGCGGTGAGCTTGTAGCCGTGGATGTTGTGGCCGACCGCGGCCGCACGCAACGGATTTTCGCGGATGGCGCGCAAAACCGCGCCGACCGGCGAGCGCACGATGCGCAGCGCGATCACGATGCCGATGAAGTAGCAGAACGCAAGGAACGGATAGAGCGACCAGCCGCTGGTGAAGTTCAAAGTGGCGAAGCCGAGATTGAGGCTCGGGGTCGGAACGCCGGGCAATCCGTTCTCGCCGCCGGTCCACTCCGCCAGCGGATTGAACTCCACGAAGTAAAAGATTTCCGCGATGGCGACCGTAATCATGGCGAAGTAGATGCCGGTGCGGCGCAGCGCGATCAGCCCGACCAGGTAGCCGACGACCGCGGCGACGATCATGCCGATCATGAGCGCGGTGATGACGTGCGGGAAACCGGCCTGGGTGAGGAGATACGCGGCGACGAATCCGCCGGTGCCGTAAAGAGCCGATTGTCCGAACGACAGCAGTCCGGTGTAGCCGAACAGGATGTCGAAGCCGATGCCGAACAACCCCCAGACCAGAATGCGGTTGACCGTGTTCGGCGCGAAATCGAGATAGGGCAGTACGAACGGCACGACGATCAGGCCGAGAGCCGTGAGCGCCTCGACCAGGAACGGCGGCAGCTTGCTGAACAGACGCTCGGCGTTCATTCGCGGCCCCGCGTGCCGAGCAGGCCGTGCGGACGCACCATCAACACGAGCGTCATGGCGGCGAACAGCATGACGTAGGCGTAGCTGGGGTTGACCATCGAAGTAAGGCTGATGATCTCGCCCGCGATCAATCCGCCGAGCACCGCGCCGGGAAACGATCCGACGCCGCCGATGACGACGACCACGAAGGTCTGCACCAGAATCGACTCGCCCATGTCCGGCGTCAGCGACACCACCGGCGCGTTCACGATACCGGCGAAACCCGCCGCCATGGCGCCGATGCCGAACACGAGCATGAACACGCGGTCGACGTTGATGCCGAGGGAATCGACCATGGTGGAATCCTCGATGCCCGCCCGCACGATCATGCCGAGCCGCGTCCGATAGAGCACGAGGAACAGCACGAGCAGCGCGACCGCGACGATGCCGACCACGGCCAGGCGATACGTCGGATAGAACATGACGCCGAGCGAAGTAATGCCCGAAAACAGACTCGGCGGCGGTACCGTCTTGGACAGGCTGGAGAAGAAGAAGCGGACGATTTCAACGAAGCAGATGGCGAGGCCGAACGTGACCAGCAGCTGGTCCTCGTGCGGGCGACCGTAGAAGTGTCGGATGATGACGCGCTCCATCACCACGCCGACGATGCCTACGAACAGCGCGCCGGCAATCACCGCGACGATGAAGGAGCCGGTCGCCTCGAACGCGACGTAGCCGGCATAACCGCCGAGCATGAACATGGCGCCGTGCGCCAAATTCAGCACGCCGAGCGTGCCGTAGATAATCGTGAGCCCGGAGCTGATGAGGGCGAGCAGCGCGCCGAGCGCCAGGCCGTTGAACAATTGCGAAAGGAAATTAGGCCAAGTGATCATGGAGTGCGTTCACGCAGAGTTTCGCGCCGGCAAGCGCGGCGCCGGAGCGGGCGCGTTCGGCGCCGCGAGCGGCGGTTGCCGCTCGCGGTGCCCAGGCGTGCCGCGAGAGCTTAGGTATACGAGCCGAGATTGCAACCGAACGCGTCCGGCTTCTGCATCAGCGGCGCGCCGGGAACGATTTCCACGACCTCGTAGAAATCTTCCTTGCCTTTCATCTCGGATGGCTTCTTACCCTTGACGATGATCACCGGTCGAACCAGCTGGTGGTCTTCCTTGCGGAAATACACCTCGCCGACGGTCGATTGGATCTTGCGTCCCGCCTCGAACGACTTGATCACATCCGGCGGATAGAACGTCCCGGCGTTCTCCACGGCTTCGGCCCAGAGGGCGAACGACATGTAGGCGTTGTTGGCGCCCCACTCCGGCTTGTAGCCGAACTTCTTCTCGAACGCCTCGACGAACATCTTGGCCAACGGGAACTTGTCCTCCAGCGTCCACCAGAAATCGGTCGCGGCATAGACGTCGGCGAGCAGCGCCGGGCCGGCCTCGCGCGACAGGAACGGGATCTGGTAAGGCACGACCAGCTTCATCTTGTCGAGGATGCCGAACTGCTTCGCCTGCTGAATCGACAGCACGGCGTCGTGTCCCCAATTGACGTTGATCAGCACGTCGGCGCCGGAATTGGCGACGTTGAGCAGATACGAGGAGTAGTCGGGCGCTCCGAGCGGGGCGACCTGATTCGTCGCCGTCGTCCATCCCGCCGTGGCGAGATAATCCTGCATCGATTTCGTGACGGTGTGGCCGTAGGTGTAGTCCGGCGTCAGGTACGCGGCCTTCTTGTTCTTACCGTAGGCCTTCACCACGATTGGGCCGATGGCGGCGGCCGCGGTTTGACCGTAAAAGCACTGGCGAAAACCGTAGCGCACGCAGTCCTTGCCGGTGGTGTCGTTCGAGCCCGAGATGCCCGTGACGTACAGCACTTTTTCACGCTGAGCGAGCTTGTTCAGCGCCACCGCGACCGCGCTCGAGGTCGAGCCGGTGATCAGGATCGCCTTGTTCTCGGTGATGAAGCGCTGCTGCGCCTGCACGGCGTCGTTCGGCTTGGCGGCGGAATCAGCGACGCCGTACTTCACTTCCTTGCCGAGCACGCCCTTATCGGTCTTCGGCGAGATCTTCTTGATCAGCGGATGACCGGAATTGATGTGCTCCACCGCGAGCTGCCAGCCCTTGAGCTCGTCCTCGCCCTGCACCGCATAGGTGCCGGTGCGCGGCACCGCGATGCCGATGAACACGGATTTGCCGGAGGCGCCCGCCGGCCAGGTGCCGATCGGCGGATGTTCCGCCGCGAAAACCCGCGCGAATCCACCCGGCAGGGCGAGCCCGCCCGCGAGGCCGAGGCTTGTGCGCATAAAGTCGCGGCGGCTGCGCCGGTACCAATTTGAATTGCCATCTTGCATGATATCCCCCGAGTAGTTATTTCCGGTTCGATATGTCGTAAAACGACATTTTTACGTTATATCGTATTGCGATATTAACCGCATTCGGACGTTCGATGGTAGAACGCCCGTGAAGGAAAGATGCCGTGGAACTAAAGCGGGCCGAGAGGCGGTACAAGCTGGCGACGCGCGATTACGCCGAGCTCGCGGCGTTTCGCTATGCCCTGCGGGAATTTCTGCACTTCAGCGAGGCGGCCGCCACCGAGGCGGGGCTCACCGGCCAACACTACCAGGCGATGCTGATTCTGCGGGGATGGCCGGAGGACCGGCGCGTCACCATCAACGACCTGGCGCAGCAGCTCTTCATCAAGCACAACAGCGCCGTCGGCCTTGTCAACCGGCTGGTGCAGGAAGGCCTCGTCGTTCGCGAGCCTTCGGGCGCCGACCGGCGCAGGGTCGAGCTGCGGCTCACGGGTCGCGGCCGAAAGGTGCTGGCGAAGCTCGCCGCGGTGCATCGCCGCGAGCTGCAACGCATCGGGCCGTTCCTGAAGCGGTTCTTCACGGAGCTGTCCAGGCTGGACGCCCGTCAGCGGGCGTCGACTGAGCCGGAACGCTAATCGGCCGCCTCGAAGCTCACCAAATCCAGCTCCGCCGCTTGGGCGCGCAACGGAAGGAGCGCCTGATAAGCCGGCGAGCCGTGCCACCGCGCCAGCGAATCCGCATCTGGAAAGCGAATGACCACGGTGTCCGTATGGCGGTGCTCGCCGCTCAATACGGCAAGGCGTGTCCCGCGGAACACGAGCTCCGCTCCCCAGGAACTGAGCGTCGCCGGTACTCGGCGCCGATACTCGGCCCACTTTTCGGGGTCTTTCACGGTCACGTGACCGATGAGGTAAGCGGCCATATAGGTTTGGTCCTGCCTTTCCGGAATTCGCTGCGTCCGCGCTCGCGCCGCATTCTGCGGCGCGATTGCGCCCGCGCGGCTCATGAAATCAGCCGCGATTGATTATGGAATCCTTCGGCCGGCGTCTTCACTGCCGGAAGATCGCCTTGAGATCCTTGCCCGGGTATATGTCGCGCACCCAGCGGAACGAGCCGGCGTCGCGCATGGCGATGGCCGCGTCGCGCACAGCGGCAAAGGCGAGGCGCGACAGCGCCCCTCCCACGCTGATCCGCTTGACGCCGGCGTCGGCCAGTTGCTGCACGGTGATCTCCGGGTCCGCCAGTCCCATCACGACATTCACGGGCTTCGGCACGGCGGCGGCGACCCGGCGAATGGTTGCGAGGTCGCGCAAGCCCGGCGCGTAGAGCACGTCGGCGCCGGCGGCCGCGAACGCCTGCAAGCGCCCGATCGTGTCATCGAGGTCGGGTCGTCCGTGCAGGAAATTTTCGGCGCGGGCGGTCAGCATGAACGGGAACGGCAGCGAGCGCGCGACGCGGACGGCGGCCGCGACCCGCGCGACCGCGAGGTCGAAATCGTAAATTGGCTTCGCCGCGTCGCCCGTCGCATCCTCGATCGAGCCGCCCACGACACCCGCCTCGGCGGCCAATCGAATGATCGCGGCCGCCTCCTCGGG
>JAJPKH010000213.1 GCA_021323795.1 Acidiferrobacteraceae bacterium
AGTGGACCTTTGTCCCGTTGAGCGGGCGAGGCAGGATGCCGAGCCCTGGCTTTCGAGCATAGCAGGAAGCGAAGCGATGAAAGTGCGGAGCGATGGGTCAACCACCCACAAGTACGATTTATTACATCGACGAGTTGTTACTTCGAGAAGTTATTGCTGCGGCCCGTTATCCAGACCGACTGATCCGCGCACCGCGGCGGACCTCCCTACCCTCCGAATACTCTCTCCAAATGCTCCAGGTCGTTGACCATGCGCCAGTCCGTGGCGCCGGCGGCGCGCACGCGCTTCTCCCACTGTTCGAGCCGCCCGGTGTAGCGCCGCGGATCCATGTTGTCGGTGCCGAGCTTGGTGACATTGAGCGCGACGACGTCGATGCCGGTCAGGTTCAGCGGAATGTTGCGCATCGTCTGCTTGTCGAGCTCCTCCTGCATGTCGGAGAAGATCAATATGGTCTTGCGTCCCGCTCCGGTCTCGTTCAGGAACTCCGCCGCCTGCAGAATGCCGCCGGTGATGTCGGTGTACGCGCTGCCCGTCTTGGCGAGCTGGGCCAGCTTCGCCATCTGCTCCTTGAACGCGCGTTTCTGCGCGTTCGCCTGCAGCGGGTCCTTGGCGAACGTCGCTTTGGCGACGATGTCCTTCTCCGAAAAGCTGCGGCTCTTGACGCGCGCGACCGCCAGCGAATCGCCCGGATTGAGCGTGCCGAGCAGATAATTGACGAGCTGATTGGCCTTGTCGAGCTCCTTGGTATAGGTGCCCGAGGTATCGACCAGCACGTAGACCGCGCGGGCGTACGTCTTCTTGTCGGCGCAACCGGCGACGGCGAGAACCGCCAACACCAGGAACACCAGCCTCGCGAGCGTCTTCATGATCAACCGGTCTTGCGCAGGCCGCCGTGCCGCGGCATTTCGCTCACGTCGGGCGGCAGCTGACGCGAGCGTATCGCGCGCTCGATCAGAATCGGCAGGAAGATGATGATGTCGTAGAGCATTACGAGTGCCGTGGCCAGATGGCGCGAGACATTCGACGCCATGCGCAATACCAGCGCCACGCTGCGCATGACGCCGACCACCACGACGCCGAGCACGGTCCGTCCCGAGCTGATCAGGTACTCGAGCGGTATGGCGACGAAGGCAAGGGCGAACGGCAGCACGAAACCGAGAATCATCTGGCCGGCCACCGGTATCTTGGTCACCCAACTGGTCTCCATCGGCGTCGCGCTCGTGGCGGTGGCGAGCCCGCGCTTCAATTCGAGATCGGCGGCGATAATGAGGTCACGCATCACCGCGAGCGCTACTTCGACGCCGGCGAGGATCAGCAAGATGCCGAACGCGATCCACGCGAGACGCATGCGCATGCGATCCTGCATGTTGTAGATGCGCGGAAAAAGATGGGTAATGCGCAAGGACTCCATCAGAAACAGTCCCATCGCCGCTTCCACGAGCAGGATCACCAGCGCGGCGACGTGCGCCGCTTCGAGCCCGCCGGCGAGGTATTCACCTCCGCCGACCATCGCCGCCATCGGCCGCGCGATAAGCCAGAAGTTGACGAACGCGCCGCCGATCGCGATCGCCACGACGAGCGCGGCGGTCACGAATTGCGTCGCCGCCGAGGACGTCAACGCCTGCACGACGTTGTCGGAACGCGCGACGATCTGCTCGTATTTCTCCATCTGCGCGTCGATGCGGTGGGCGCTTTCCTCGAGCCCGGTGAGATTCTTGCTGACGCGCGTCAGCGTCTGCTCGAGCGAACGCCAGAACGGCTGGAACCCTTCGAGGATCTTGTGGCGGTCCTTGTAGGAACGGCGATATTCCGCGAGCACCTTGTCGTAGATGTCGACGATGGAGCTGCTGATCTGCTCGAGGATTTTCTGCACCAGACCGTCTCCCGTGTGGCGGATTTTGGCCATGGTTTCGACGGCCTTGATCCATTCCGGCGGCGGCGGCGGCACTTCCCCGCACTTCGTGTAATCCTCCTCGATGCGCGTTATTTCATCGAGCAAACGCCGTTGCAGCGCGGGGTAACCTTGCAGGTCGCGCCGCACGATCGCCGTCACGCGCTCGAACTCGCGCTGAATCGCCTGCGTGATCTCGGCGCGCCCTTCGGCGAGCAGCACCACCTCGTTGCGCTGCCGCATGGCGATCGCGGCCGCGTCGAACCAGCGCGCCGCCAGTCGCAGCGGCTGCGCCACGGTGCGCACCAGCGCGCCGAACAAGCGATGCACGGGATCGCGCGCCGCATAGAGAAACGGCAAGAGAATGAGGAACAGCACAAGCGCGGACAGCGCGGGATTCGTGGGGAACAGCATCCAGGCCACGGCGGCACCTCCCCCTTCCTGTAATTGGGATAGGTTCTATCTAAGCAGGGAGGCGCCCCGCGGCAAGGAGCCACCGACGACTGACCGCTTTGACAGGACTACCGGCTCCGCAAGCACGAGGCGTTCGGCGCGGCATTTGCTTGCGCGCACGCCGCACCAATGACCTACTTATATAACGTGTTTACGGTGTGCTGCTCGCCGCGTCTTCTTTCTTCACCGGGAGCAAGTCTTCGCGCGAGACACCGAGCCACATCACGATGGGGCTGGCGACGAGCACCGAGGAGTAGATGCCGAAGAGGATGCCGATGGTCAGGGCGAGGGCAAAGTAGTGCAGCGTTTCGCCGCCGAACAGGAGCATGGACAGCACGGCGAGCTGCGTGCAGCCGTGAGTAATAATGGTGCGCGACATCGTGCGCGTGATGGCGTTGTCGATAATCTGCGGAACGGTCGCTTTGCGCATCTTGCGGAAATTTTCCCGCACCCGGTCGAACACCACCACCGACTCGTTGACCGAATACCCGAGGATGGCGAGCACCGCCGCCAGAACCGTCAGCGAGAATTCCCACTGAAAGAACGCGAAACAACCGAGAATGATGACGACATCGTGCAGGTTGGCGACGATGGCGGCCACGCCGAACTTCCATTCGAACCGGAACCACAAGTAGCCGACGATGCCCATCGAGACGAGCAGGAGCGCGAGCGCGCCGTTCTCGAACAATTCGCGCCCCACTTGCGGGCCGACGAATTCCACCCGCCGTAGCTGGACGGTGTTGTCGCTTTGCCGCAGTCCGGCCATCACGGATTCGGAGAGTTTGGCGCCGGTCGCGCCTTCGCGCGCCGGCAACCGGATCAACACGTCGCGCGACGTGCCGAAGTTCTGCACCGCGACGTCTTGATAGCCGAGCTTGGCGAGGGCGCCGCGAATCGCCGGAACGTCGGCCGGGTGCGTATAGCTCACTTCCATGACGGTGCCGCCGGTGAAATCGACGCCGAGGTTCAAGCCCTTGGTACTCAGAAAATACACCGCGAGGAGGAACGTGATGACGGAAATCACGTTGAACACCAGCGCGTGGCGCATGAACGGTATGTCGTTGCGGATCTTGAAAAATTCCATGGCGCTTATCTTCTATATTCCGTTCACCGCCAAGCCGTATTGCCGATCGCAACGCGCTCGAGCTTGCGCCGGCTGCCGTAATAGAGATTCACCAGCGCGCGCGACACCATGACCGCGCTGAACATCGACGTGAGAATGCCGAGACACAGCACCACCGCGAATCCGCGCACCGGGCCGGTGCCGAAGGCGAGCAGCGCGATGCCGGCGATCAGCGTGGTGACGTTGGAATCGAGAATCGTGCCGAACGCACGCTCGTAGCCCGCGTAAATACTCGCTTGCGGCGAGTTGCCGTTTCTCAGCTCCTCGCGGATACGCTCGTTAATGAGCACGTTCGCGTCGATCGCCATACCGACCGTGAGCGCGATACCCGCCATGCCGGGCAAGGTCAACGTCGCCTGCAAAATCGACAGCAACGCCACGAGCAGGATCACGTTCACGCCGAGCGAGAGCACCGAAATGACCCCGAACGTCATGTAATAAACGATCATGAAAATCGAGATCGCCGCGAAACCGATCCAGGTCGAATGAAAGCCGCGCTGGATGTTGTCCGCGCCGAGGCTCGGGCCGACGGTGCGTTCCTCGACAATTTCCACGGGAGCGGCGAGAGCGCCGGCGCGCAGCAACAGCGCAAGCTCGTTCGCCTCCTTCACGCTGTCGAGGCCCTCGATCTGGAACCGCTTGCCGAGCTGCTGGCGGATCACCGGCGCGGTGATCACCTCTTCCACGCGCTTGCTGACGCGCGCTTCGCGCCCGTTTTCGTCGAGCACCGGCCGACCGTTGGCGTCGAGCTTCGGTTCGGACTTGATCTCGATATAAACCACGGCCATGCGCTTGCCGACGTTCTCGCCCGTCACGCGCTGGTTGATCGCCGCGCCGCGCGCGTCCAGCGAAATCGAAACGATCGGCTGGCTCGTCTGGCTGTCGAATCCCGGCGCCGCGTCGACGATGTTGTCACCGGAGTAAATGACGCGGTTCTTGAGCAGGATCGGGCGGCCGTCGCGAAAACGATAGAGCTTGTCGCCGATCGGCACCTGGCCGGTCATGGCCATCGTCGCGTTCTCTTCATCGACGAGCATGATTTCAAGCGTCGCCGTGCGCCCGAGAATTTCTTTCGCGCGGGCGGTGTCCTGCACGCCCGGCAACTGCACGACGATGCGGTCCTGGCCCTGCTGCTGAATCACCGGCTCGGCGACGCCGAGCTCGTTCACGCGGTTACGTAATGCCGTCATGTTCTGCTCGACGGCGAAGCGCTTTTTCTCGGCGAGCGCCGTGTCGGACAGCCGCGCGCTCAAGACATAATCGGCGCCGCGTTGCGCGTCTTCCATCTGCAGGTCGCGCAATTCCTTGCGGATCACGTCGCGCGCCTTGTCGCGCTCGCCGGCCTCGCGGAACACCACGTCGATCGTGCCGCTTTCCAACCGGTTGACCGCGACGTAGCGCACCTTGGCTTCGCGCAGCACGCGGCGCAAATCGTCCGCCGTGCTTTCGGCCGCTTTCTTCAGTACCGCGCGCGAATCCACTTGCATCAGAAAGTGCACGCCGCCGCGCAGGTCGAGACCGAGGTGCATCGGCTCGGCGCGCAGGAACCGCAGAAACGCGGGCGTCGACGGCAGCAGATTGAGCGCGACGGTATAGGTATCGCCCAACTCGTGTTGCACCAGGTCGCGGGCGCGCAATTGCGTCTCGGTATCCGCGAAGCGAATCTTCGCGCCCGTCTGATCGAGCACCGTGCCGGTATAAGGAATATTGGCGCGCTTGAGAATGTCCTCGACGCGCGTCACCGTCCCCGCGTCGACGTGGGTCGTGCGCGTCGCGGAAATCTGGATCGCCGGATCCTCGCCGAACACGTTCGGCAGCGCATAGATCAGTCCAAGCAGCACGGCTGCGAGGACGATAAGATATTTCCAGGCGGGATATCGATTCATGCATCGAGAGCGGCATGCGCCGCCCGGTGGAAATTATTCGCTGGCGCTCTTGAGCGTGCCCTTGGGAAGCACCGCCTGGATCGCCGGGCGCTGCACTTTAATCTCGACCTTGTCGGCGATCTCGATGGTCACGTAGGTCGGCCCGACGCCGGTGACGCGACCGAGCACGCCGCCCGCCGCGACGACTTCGTCGCCTTTGGCGATGGCCTCGATCATGGCCTTGTGTTCCTTCGCGCGCTTCTGTTGCGGCCGGATCAGCAGGAAGTAGAAGACCACGAACATGCCGACCAGCATGATCAGCGTGCCGTATTGACCACCGGGCGCCGCAACTCCGTCCGGACCCTGCGCCAATGCTTCAGCAATAAACCAGTTCATAGCGTTTCCTTAAGTGAGCAAGCTCGCGCGAGTAAGAAGGGTCGGCCCTACGGAAGGAATCCGCGGCGTCCAGTCCATCCCACGCTTGGTGTTGTTGTTCAGGCATCGACCGGGGTGTCCCGGCGGCGCATACGATAAAACTTCTGCGCGAAATCATCCAGCCTTTTCTCCGCAATTGCCGCCCGCAAATCCCGCATGAGCGACTGGTAGTAGTAAAGATTGTGCAGCGTGGCGAGGCGCGCGCCCAATATCTCGTTCGCCTGCTGCAAATGGCGCAGGTACGCGCGCGAGTAATAGCGGCAGGTGTAACAATCGCAGGCCGGATCGACCGGGCCGGTGTCTGCCGCATAGCGGCTGTTGCGGATCTTGACGTCGCCCGCGCCGGTATAGAGCCAGCCGTTGCGCGCATTGCGCGTCGGCAGCACGCAGTCGAACATATCCATGCCGCGACGCACCGCCTCGACCAGATCTTCCGGCGTACCGGCGCCCATGAGATACCGCGGCCGGTCGCCCGGCATGCGCGGAGCCACGTGCTCGACGATCCGCCACATCGTCTCCTTCGGCTCGCCGACCGACAGCCCCCCGATCGCGTAACCGTCAAAACCGATTTGCTGCAATCCGGTGAGCGATCGCTCCCGCAGGCTTGGATACATTCCGCCCTGAATAATTCCGAAGAGCGCGCCGGGCGCGTCGCCATGGGCGAGGCGCGAACGCTCCGCCCAGCGCAAAGACAGCTCCATCGACGCGCGCGCCTCGTCCTCGGCGGCCGGATAGGGCGTGCATTCGTCGAATATCATAAGAATGTCGGAACCGAGCCCTTGTTGCACCGCGATCGCTTCCTCGGGCCCGAGAAATACGCGGTCGCCGTTCACCGGCGACTGGAAGTGCACGCCCTCCTCCGTCACCTTGCGCAGCGCGCCGAGGCTGAACACCTGGAAACCGCCGGAATCCGTGAGAATCGGGCCTTCCCAATGCATGAAGCCATGCAGCCCGCCGTGCGCGCGGATAACCTCGACTCCCGGGCGCAGCATCAAATGAAACGTGTTGCCGAGAATGATCTGCGCCCCGACATCGCGCAGCTCCTCCGGCGTCATCGCCTTGACCGTGCCGTAGGTGCCGACCGGCATGAACGCGGGCGTTTCGACGACACCGCGCTCGAAGATCATGCGCCCGCGCCGCGCCGCGCCGTCATTCGTGAGCAGCTCGAATTTCATGAAGGGATAGAGTGAAACGAAAGCGCGCGCCCGGCTTCGACGGCCGGCGGCGCTTACCTCGTCATCCGGCGGCTGGCGATCTCGCCGCCGAACAATGTGGCGGGAATGACCAGGAGCAGTCCGCCGACGTTGAACCAGATCGGGTACTCGCCGCTCAGGTTCAGCGCGCCGAGGAGCACGCCGAAAAGCCCGACCAGGCCGGCATTCAAATAGACGTCTTTCTTGGCCACGCGCGCCGCCACGTAACCTCCGAGCGCCGAGCACGATAAACCGACCACGAAGTTCGTGATCAAGAATGCGCTGTCTTGCGTTATCTGCCTTATCACTTCATCGATGTCTTCGGCGGACATCTGCTCCGACACGCTGCCGCCGGCGAACAAAGGCAGCAGGATCATCCCTGCCGCTACGCTCGCGCCGACGTCGGTCACGATGCCGAGCAGCACGCCTTTGATACTAACTCGCCCCAATGAAATCTCTCCAAGCCGGAATTTGAATGACCAAGTATCGGGGACGGGGATTGTGTCCGCAAGCAGTCGAGCGCCCCTCGGCGCCCCGTCGATGTAATAACTGTACTTGCGGGTGGTTGACCCATCGCTCCGCGCCTGCTGCGCTGTCGCGAAATTCGTACGTCCCTGTACAGCACCGCGAGTGACTAGCCTTTGCACGCGCAAAGCAAGGTAGCCTGCCCGGGTCAGCCACCCAGAAGTACAAATTAATACATCGACGCGTTATGACATCGGCCTCTCCACGAACATCGCATCGCCATAACTGTAAAACCGGTACCGCTTCTCGACGGCGTGCCGATACGCCGCCAGCACGCGCTCGGTTCCGGCGAACGCGCACACCAG
>JAJPKH010000202.1 GCA_021323795.1 Acidiferrobacteraceae bacterium
AGCCGTGTTCTCGCTTTCGATCGGCGCACGGGCGCCAGTCTGTGGAAGCAGGAAGGCCTGCACGGCCGGCGGCTGAACGCGCCGGTCGTTTACCGCGATGTGGTCGCGGTCGCCGACTACGAGGGCTACGTGCATTGGCTCGCGCGCGACGACGGCCGCCTGGTGGCGCGTTCGTCGATCGGCGGCGGACCGATACGGGCGCCGGCGGTTGTCGATGGCGAGACGCTTTTCGTCAGCAGTGTGTCTGGAACGCTGGCCGCTCTCCGACTGACGCAGAAATAGCGCGGCGCTTGCTCCCCGCAGGCATAATGCGCGCATGAAACCCGTCGTTGCCTTGGTCGGCCGTCCCAACGTCGGCAAGTCCACGCTGTTCAATCGTCTTACGCGCAGTCGCGCCGCCATCGTTTCCGATGAGCCGGGTGTCACGCGCGATCGCCAATACGGCGACGGGCTCATGGGCGACCGGCCTTATTACGTCGTCGACACGGGAGGGATTTCCGAGGGATTGCACGCGCGCGCGGGCGGCGACGCATTGCGCGCGCCGATACTCGTGCAAGTCCGCCAGGCGCTGGCCGAGGCCGACGCCATCATTTTTTTGGTCGATGCCAGAGAAGGGATCAATCCGCTCGATCGCGACATCGCCAACGATCTACGCCGGCTCGGCAAGCCGGTCACGGTGGCCGTCAACAAAGCGGAAGGCATGGACGCGGCGTCGGCGGCGAGCGAGTTTCACGCGCTCGGGCTCGGTATGCCCTGGTCGATATCATCGGCGCATGGCGACGGGATCGCCGAGCTCATGGAGCACGTGCTCGCGCCGTTGCCCCGCGTGCCGGAAGCGCAAACGCCAAGCGATGTTCCGCGGGTCGCGGTGGTCGGCCGTCCCAACGCCGGCAAGTCCACTCTCGTCAACGCGCTGCTCGGAGAGGAGCGTGTCATCGTGTCGGATCAGCCGGGCACGACGCGCGACAGCATTGAAGTGCCGCTCGAGCGCGCCGGGAAAGCGTACGTGGTGATCGACACCGCCGGCGTTCGCCGCCGTGCACGGGTCGAGGAGGCGGTCGAAAAGTTTTCGGCGATCAAGACGCTCCAGGCGCTGGATCAGGCGAACGTCGTGATCCTGGTGTTGGACGCGCAGGCGGGCATCGGCGAGCAGGACGCGACGCTCGCCGGCTACGTGTTAAAGCGCGGACGGGCGCTCATCGTAACCTTGAATAAATGGGACGCCATCGACAAGAGCGCGCGCGAGTGGGTGAAACGCGAGTTCGAACGCAAGTTGGCGTTTCTCGATTTTGCCCCGGTGCACTACATCTCCGCGCTCCAAGGCACCGGCATAGGAAATTTATTTGCATCGGTCGACCGCGCGTTCGCCTCCGCGAACCGCGAGCTTCCCACGCCGCGTCTCAATCGGATATTGCATACCGCGACAAGCAGCACGCCGCCGCCGCTGGTACGCGGACGGCGCATACGCCTCAAGTTCGCGCATCAGGGCGGGCGCAATCCTCCCGTGGTGGTCATCCACGGCAATCAGGTTCGTTCACTGTCGGCCTCGTATCGGCGTTATCTCGCGCACGCCTTTCACAAGGCTTTTCATCTGGTGGGGACGCCCGTCGTTATTCAGTGCCGCGAAGGCGAGAATCCCTTCAAGGGGAAAGCGCCGCACCGACGCCGTAGGCGCTAGCCAAAATCTGAGCTTGGCCTTCCAGCTTTCGGATAACCAAAGGAAAAGACCCGCATCGCGTAGTCTATAGTTACTACGAGAACGATATCTGCGGGGAATGGGGCGGGGCTCCTCCCGCCACATAGGATTATTTTCCGTTGAGCGCGTATCACGAAAATGCCTTGCAGCCGGGGTCGACTCTGGCCGAGTACACTATTGAATCGGTTCTCGGTTACGGCGGTTTCAGCATTACCTATCTCGCTCGAGATACGTCGCTTGGCGCTAATGTCGCGATCAAGGAGTATCTGCCGCAAGAAATCGCCGGCCGGGCCGAAGAGACGGCCTTCGTCATTCCGCGCGCGTCAAAAGACGCCATCAGAGACTATCACTGGGGCCTGAAAAACTTCGTCAAAGAGGCGCGCGCGCTGGCGCGCTTCAAACATTCCAATATCGTTCGCGTGCTGCGGTTCATCGAGGCCAACGGCACCGCGTACACCGTCATGGAGTACGAGCGGGGCCAGACGTTGGCGGAATACCTGAAGCAGCTGGGCCAGAAGCTCGATGAATCGAATTTGCTGCGCATCGTCATGCCGATCTTGAACGGGCTGAACGCCGTGCACGAGGTCGGTTTGCTGCACCTCGATATCAAACCCGATAATATTTATTTGCGTCAGGACGGCAGCCCGATGCTCATCGACTTCGGTTCCGCCCGGCACGCGCTGACCGAAAGCCGGCCCTCGGGCCGGGTGACTCTGACGCACGGGTACGCGCCGGTCGAGCAGTATCCGGATAAAGGGAAGCTGGGTCCGTGGTCCGATGTGTATGCGCTCGGCGCCACGATGTATCGCTGTGTGACCGGCAAACGTCCGGACGACGCGCTCGAGCGCTATCGGGCCGTGCTCGATTACAAAACCGATCCGCTCCGGCCGGCGACCCGAGCCGCGAACGGGCGCTATCGAACTGTGATCCTCGAATGTATCGACCGCGCCATGCAGATCTACGCCAAGGACCGGCCGCAGAGCGCGCGCGAATTCCAGGACGACCTGCTCGGCCGCCCGAAGTCCGCACGGCCGGCGAATTCCTCCGCCCCGGTGCAGCTTTCAGGCAGCGCCGCCAAGTCAGTGCCGTCCCGAAAGGAGGCAAGGCAGGACGGTTCCCAAAGCTCCCGCTACGCCGGCGCCGTGCTCGGCGTTTTGGTCATCGGTGGGCTCGTGTGGTTTGGTTGGCCGGAAATCAGCGGATTCTTCCGTGATCTCGCCTCTCCGTCCGCAGCGACTCCGGCTCGCCGCGAATCTGCGGCCCCTTTGGCGCCGAATCGGCCGAGCGGCGCTGCCACTGCGCCTGCTGGCGCGAAACCGCCGGCCGCACAGGTATCCGCGACGCACGCGCCCGTGCCGGCCGCGCTTCGTTCCGTGTTGAACGGCCACGGCGACTGGGTTCAAGCGATCGCTTTTGCGCCGGGCGGCAAGCAACTCGCCACCGCCGGCAACGACCGCACGGTTCGTTTGTGGGATGTCGAGTCGGGAGCGCTCATCGCCGTCCTGAAACAGGCGTACCCGGTAAACGGTATCGACTACGCGCCCGACGCGCGCACGCTCGTGACCGCAGGCACGGAAGGCATGGTGCAGACGTGGGACGTCGGAACCGGGAAGGCGACCGGGCGTTTCCCGGCGTCGGGTTATCCGCTCTTCGGCGTCGCCTACGCGCCCGATGGACGCCGCTTCGCGGCGGCCGGTAAGGATCGAACCGTTTATCTATGGACTGCCAGCGATGGCGATCGGCGCGTACTGGAAGGTCATGGCGGCGAGATCGATGCGCTGGCGTTCAAGCCGGATGGCAAAAATCTAGCATCGGCCGGAGCCGATCGATCGATTCGAATCTGGGACGTCGAGAGCGGCCAGGAAATCGCGAATCTCGCCGGCCACAAGGACGCCGTGCTGGCATTGGCGTTTTCGCGCGACGGACGCTGGCTCGCCTCCGGCGATGCCGGCGGCACCATCCGGGTGTGGGATGCGCGGGATTTCACGCCGGCGCACACGCTGAACGAAACCAGTCACGCGGTATTGTCGCTGGCGTTTGCACCGGACGGAACCTGGTTGGCCGCCGGGGCGGCGAACAACGGCGTGTACGTATTCGACGTGGAAACGGGTCGGCTCCAGCAAACACTCAGCGGACATACCGGTTACGTGCAGGCGGTCGCGGTTTCTCCCGATGGCCGGCTGCTTGCTTCGGGCAGCCGCGACAAGAGCGTGCGGTTGTGGCAGCCGGCGCCTTGACCAACGCCTATTTGCCGTGCTGCGCCAAATGCCTGATTGAGTCTTCGGACACGAAGAGCAGCGGATCGACGCGCGTGTTATTGAGACTCATCGTCCAGTGCAGGTGCGGGCCGGTCGCGCGACCGGTCATGCCGACGTTCCCGAGACGCTGACCGCGCACCACCTTTTCACCCACGGTGACCGCCACTCGGTCGAGGTGGTTGTACATGCTGATCAACCCTTGCCCGTGGTCGAGGAATACCGTGCGGCCGTTGAAAAAATAATCGCCGATGCCGGTGACGACGCCGTCCGCCGGCGCCATCAC
>JAJPKH010000109.1 GCA_021323795.1 Acidiferrobacteraceae bacterium
GCCGGGCCAGCGAGGCCTTGCATCAGGCGCGCGCGGGCGGAAACCGCGGCGTCCTGCTTTCCTGATCACAAGCGCCGGACTCCGTCGCTTCCTTAAGCGGCCGCACCCTTCCCAGACCGTAGCCGTAATCCGCGTATGCCGATCGGCTGTAGGCCCGCGCGCCTCTCGAGTGTCCTGAGTGATTCGTTAGCTGAAGATCTCTTTGCGTGTAGGGGTACGCCGTGCACCGTTTTTCTGTCGACCGGCGTACACGGCCGCACCCTACATTGATGAATGAATTAATGACTCAGGACACTAGCGCCGCGCCGGCTCCAGGGTAGCGTCGAGATTCAGGCCGTCGCAGAAATCGGTGAAGTCGTCGCGCAGCCGGCCGATGTGGAGATCCGCCGGCACGCTGATATTGACGCTCAAGGAAATCATCTCCGCTCCGGTGTTGACGGCGGTGTAGGACCAGGTGCTCAGCTCATCGACGCTGATGTCCCGCTGCGCGAAGAATTCCGCGACTTCACCGAGGATTCCCGGCCGGTCGAGCGCCGCGATGTCCACCACGTAGGGCGCCATATTGCGCGGCGCGCGCTCCTCGGTACGCCGGGTGACGATCGCGAGATCGAGCTTCTTGCCGAGCGACGCCGCCTGGCTTTCGAGCTTGGCGACGGCGTTCCAGTTGCCGCTCGCGAGCAGGAGCAGCGTGAACTCGGCTCCGAGTATCGTCATGCGGCAGTCGCTGATGCTGCAACCGGCATCGGCGATCGCCTTGGCGAGATCCCGGATAAGGCCGGGCCGGTCGGAACCGACGGCCGAGATGATCAAATATTTCTTCATGGTGGCGCGTAGGCTGTCGGCTTCACGTTTTCTTGAGCAAGTTCTTCAGATTGGCGAATGGGCTGTGCGTGCTCGGCTTCGTGGAAGCCGCGGTGACGCCGAAACCCGCGCCTTCGCCGCGCACCAGGTGGGAGTATTTCTGATGCTCCCAATCGTGGCAGTAAAGGCATAGGTTCTCCCAGTTACCGCCGTCGGCGGGATTGTTATCGTGATTATGGTCCTTATGGTGCACGGTGAGCTCGTGCAGGTTTTCGCGCGTGTATTCGCGCCCGCAGCGCGCGCACACCCACGGATGCAGGCGCAACGACTGCTCGCGGTAACCGCCCATGCGCGCATCCGTTTCCTTGCGGGCGCGCGCGACGATCTGGTCGAGCTTTGCCGTGTCGATCGTGCCACTGCGTGGCTTGCGCGGCCCATGGCCTCTGGATGTCATCGTTGCGATCCTCAGCGCGTCATTCTAACCACGCCCGGTTGGCAGAAAAACCCGGTTTTACGTATGCCGCAACCCCGGTATGCTTTATCGGCCTATTCGTCGCGGCGTACCGGATGAAAGGCCAGCGGTTACGGAAGAAAGATCGGCTACCCGGCCAAACGCATGACAATCACAGGAGACACGGTTATGAAGCTTCGCGCACTCGCAGCAGCAAGCCTGTTCGTACTGGCAACGGCTCCGGCCTTCGCGTTTCATTGTCCGGCGGATATGCAGAAGATCGATCAGGCGCTCGCGTCGAATCCCAAATTGAGCGACGCGCAGTTGGCGGAAGTAAAGCGCTTGCGCGCCCAAGGCGAGACCTTGCACAAGCAAGGCAAGCACCAGGAATCCGTCGACACGCTCGCCAAAGCGATGAAGATGCTGAACATCTAGCGGCGTAGCGCCCGCCGGTCACAGCGGCGGGCGCTTTCCTCAACTCTCCGTCTGCGCTTCGCGCGCGAGCGTGTCCTGCTCGAACACGCGCTCGAGCTCTTCCGCCGCTTCTTTGGTGCTCGCGATCAACTGTTCCTCGTCCTGATGGAACTGATACTGGCGCCGCAGCAACGCCTCGTCGTACTCACGGAAACGCTGCACGGCGCGCGCGGCCACCTCCCGGTTCACGCCGAGCCCCCACAACACTGATTCCGCGAGATCGAGGCTCGACAAAAACGTCTCGCGCACGATCCGTTCCACGCCGACATCGAGCAGCCGGTAGGCGTGATGCCGATTGCGGGCGCGCGCATAGATCTTCAGATGCGGAAAATGCCGCTTCACCAGCTGCGCCGTCTTGATCGACGCCTCGACGTTGTCGATGGCGAGCACGAACACCTCCGCCTGCGCCGCGTTGGCCGCGTTCAGCAATTCGAGACGCGAGGCGTCGCCGAAATAGATCTTGCTCCCGAAGCGGCGCACGAAGTCGACCTGCTCGAAGCTCGCCTCGAGCGCCGTGAACGCGATGCGGTGCATGCGCAGCACCCGCGCCACGACCTGTCCGAAGCGTCCAAAGCCGGCGATGATCACCCGGTTTTCCTCGCCCCGGATCTCGTCGTACGGGCGCGGCGTGCCCGCCCCTCCCCGCAAACCGAGCAAGTTGGCGCCCGCGAGAAGTAATGGCGTCGCCGCCATCGATAACGACACGACCACGATCATTAAATCCCCCAGGCTCTTCTCCATGACGTGCGCGCCCGCCGCCAGGCTGAAAAGCACGAACGCGAACTCGCCGCCCTGCGAGAGATAGAGCGCGAGATTCAGCGCGCAGCGCTTGCCTTGCCCGCTGAACAGAGAGAGCGCCCACAGCACGATTCCTTTCAGCGCCAAGAGACCGGCGATGAGCCCGAAGACAAGCAAGGGACGGCTCGCGACCAGCCCGAGATCGAGCGACATTCCCACCGATATAAAGAAGAGCCCGAGCAGCAGCCCGCGAAACGGCGCGATGTCGCCTTCGAGCTCATGCCGATACTCGGAGTCGGCAAGCAGCACGCCCGCGAGAAACGCCCCGAGCGCCATCGACAGGCCGACCGCCTCCATCAGGAGCGCGTTTCCGATCACCACCAGCAACGCGCCTGCGGTGAAAATTTCCGGAATGCCGGTGCGGGCGATGCGCCGAAACAACGGCCGCAGCAACAGCCTGCCGCCGACCACGATCACGGCGATCACGGCGATCGCTTTGGCGATCGCCCATGGATCGATGAACTTTGCCGGAATGCTGTCCGTCGCGGGGATGATGGCGAGCAGCGGAATGATCGCGATCATGGGAATGGCGGCGAGATCCTGGAACAGCAGAATCGCGAACGACATGCGGCCGTGGCGCGTGTTCAGCTCCTTGCGCTCGGCGAGCAACTGCAGCGCGAACGCCGTGGAGGACAGCGACAAGCCGAGGCCGACGATGACGGCGGTCGCGGGCTCGAGGCCGGCGGCGACGCCGATCGCCGCGCCGAGCGCCCCGGTGATCAGCACCTGCGCGCTGCCGTAACCGAAGATGGGCTGGCGCAGCGCCCACAGCCGTGACGGCTGCAGCTCGAGACCGATGACGAACAGCAGGAACACCACGCCGAGCTCGGCTATCCCCATGATGCGTTGGACGTCGACCACGAGCCCGAGCACCCAGGGACCGATCAGTATGCCGGCGCCGAGGTAGCCCAGCACGGCGCCGAAGCCCACGCGCTTCGAGAGCGGAACGAGAATGACCGCCGCCGCGAGCAGCAGCACCACTTCCAACAGCCGCGCTTCGTCCATGCCGCATGCCCCCTTCGCTCAAGTGCCGGAAAGACGTAACTCTAGCGGATCGCCGGAGTAAATGGGTGGCGAAAGCGATTCCGAGGCTCGACCCTCCGCGAACCGCAGACATCGACGGCGTATGACCGCACAATAGGCGGGCGCGAAGCGCGTTCGCACGATAGGAGCACGAATGAAAGCCGTCCTGGTATTGGTCTCGTTATGGCTCGCCGCGCCTGCGTTTGCGACGGAAATCGCGAACGTCCAGGTACCCGAAACGGTAACCGTTCAAGACACGGCGTTGGTGCTGAACGGGGCCGGAATACGATCGCGGTTCTTCTTCAAGGTCTACGTGGGCGCGCTGTACCTGAAGGCTCGAGAGAGCGGCGCAGAGAAGGTTCTCGCCGCGCCGGGGCCGAAGAGTGTGCGGCTGCACATCACGTACGGAGAGATATCGGCGGACCAGCTGACCGAAGCGCTGAACGAGGGATTCACCGCCAACCACACGGCGACCGAGCTGGAAACGCTCAAAGCACGCATCGCGCAGTTTCGCGCGATGTTCCCCGTCGTCCATCGCGGCGACACCGTGCGTCTCGATTTGCTCGCCGACGGCACCACGGAGGTTTGGGTGAACGGAACCAAACGCGGCGTGGTTCCCGGCGCCGATTTTCAGCAGGCGCTGCTCAAGATCTGGCTCGGAGACCATCCGGTGGACAAAAGCCTCAAGCGGGCGATGCTGGGAAATTAACGCAGGCCACTGGCTGCACCGATGAATACGGCAAAGAAAAACGTTTTCCTGCTGTCGATTTGCCAGGCCACCATGATTACGGGCCAGGCGCTGATGCTCGCGGCCGCGCCCTTCATCGGGCTCGCGCTCGCGCCGGACAAATCGCTCGCCACGCTTCCGATCGGCCTGCAATTCGCCGCGACGCTGTTCATGACGATGCCGGCGTCATTCGCGATGAAGCGCATCGGCAGACGGCCCGGCTTCCTGATCGGCGCCGCGCTCGGCATCGTCGGTAGTTGTCTTGCCGCGTATGCCATTTGGGCCGGCCACTTCGCGCTGTTTTGCGGCGGGCTCGCGCTGAATGGCATGTACAACGGCTTCGGCACTTATTATCGCTTCGCCGCCGCGGACGCGGCCGGGCCCGACTACCGCAGCCGCGCCATCTCGTACGTCCTCGCGGGCGGCGTCGCGGCCGCGCTGCTCGGGCCGAATCTCGCGCGCTGGACGGTCGATAGCATCGCGGGCGCGCCCTTCAGCGGTAGCTACATCGGCTTGGTGGGGGTTTATATCGTGGCGCTGGTGGCGACCGCGTTCGTCGATATTCCGCAACCGACGGCAGCGGAGCGCGTGGGCGGCGGCCGCCCGCTCAGCGAGATGGCGCGTCAGCCGGCGTTTGCGGTCGCCGTGTTCGGCGGCATGATCGGGTATGCCGTGATGAATCTCGTCATGTTGTCCACGCCGCTCGCGCTGCACGAACATCATCATCCGTTCGGCGACGCGGCGTTCGTGATCGAATGGCACATGCTCGGCATGTTCGTGCCGTCGTTTTTCACCGGCCGCCTCATCGCCCGCCACGGAACGACGACGATCATGCAGTGGGGCGCGATCCTCGGCGCGCTCTGCACCGCGATCAACCTCGCGAGCGCCGAACTATGGGCGACCTGGCTCGCGCTGGTATTGCTCGGGATCGGCTGGAATTTTCTTTTCGTCGGCGCGACGACGCTCCTGACCGAAACCTACGCACCCGCGGAAAAGGCCAAGGCGCAGGCGCTGAACGATTTCCTGATTCTCGGCACCGTCACCACGACCGCCTTCTCGTCCGGCCCGCTGCATCATTACTTGGGCTGGGAGCTGGTCAACGCGAGCGTGATTCCGCTGATCGTCGCCGTCGCCATTGCCGTGACATGGCTCAAGCGCCGGAAGCAGTCGACACCCGCGGCGGCGACCGAAACGGCGAATAGATAGAGCGCCTCTCGGCACCCGACGAAGAGCCTCGCGAGGTTCAGCTCTGCGCTGTATTTCGCGGCGGCGCGTTCAACGCACCCTGCTCACTTCGGCGCGTAGTCGTACTTCCCGTTCTTCCACACGTACACGACGTACCCGGGCGCGGTCACGTCGCCTTTCGCATCGAAGCTGATCTGGCCGAGCAGCGTGTCGAACTTCTCGCCGCTCCGAAGAACCTTCGCGACCGCATCGGCCTTCGTCGATCCCGCCTTCTGCACCGCCTGCGCCCACGCTTGAAACGCGCCGTAAGAATAGAGCGTGTAGCCCTCGGGCTTGTAACCCTGTTTCAGAAATTTATCGACCACGGGTTTCGCCATCGGGTTGCGCGCCGGATCGGGGCTGAACGTCATCATCGTGCCCTCGCCCGCGGATCCCGTAATCGCCCAGTACTCCTCGGTCACCAGCGCGTCGCCTCCCATGATCGGCGCCTTGAGCCCTTGCGCGCGCGACTGGCGCGCGATCAACCCGGCTTCCGCGTGATAACCCCCGAAATAGATGAGCCCGATATTCGCGGACTTGAGCTTGCTGACGAGGGCCGAATAATCCTTCTCCCCCGCGGTGATCGCCTCGTACAGCGCTTCTTGTTTGCCGAGACCGTTCAACGTCTTCTTGGTTTCGTCCGCGAGTCCTTTGCCGTACGTGCTGCGATCGTGCAGGATCGCGACGTTCACGTTCTTGTAATGCTTGGCGATGTACTCGCCCGCAACTTTGCCCTGCTGGTCATCGCGCCCGCAGGTGCGAAAGACGTTCTTCAGTCCGCGATCGGTGAGCTGCGGGTTGGTCGACGCGGGCGAGATCTGCAATACGCCCTCTTCGTTGTAGACGTCGGATGCCGGAATCGACGTGCTCGAACAGAAATGTCCGGCGACGAATACGACTTTGCGGTTGACCATTTGATTGGCGACCGCGACGGCCTGCTTGGGATCGCACGCGTCATCGCCCACTTCCAGTATCAGCTTCTGACCGAGCACGCCGCCCTTGGCGTTGAGATCGACCACCGCCATCTCGCTGCCGCGGCGCATCTGCTCGCCGAACGCCGCTTGCGGGCCGGTCAGCGGACCGACGATCGCGACGCGGATATCGGCGGCGGCGACCGCGGACACGAGCAGGCCGGCAAGGAAAGTCACCCTACGTAACGTCATTCGTTTTCTCCTGGAAGACAGCGGGACTAAACCCCGCGGGGATTTTTGAACAGGCCGTATCTTAGGTAAGAGGACGGCGAGCGCCAATAGCAGTAGCGGCCGTGAACTGGCAAGCCGCCTGGCAGCGCCTTCGAGGTGCCGCGCCACGCGCTTGACCTTGCCCTTGGGGGAGACGCTAGAGTGCCGCACATGAGGGATGTCTCCCGCCTCCTTTCGATCGGTGAATTCGCCGCCGCCACGCAGTTGTCGCCCAAGGCACTGCGCCTCTACGACGAACAGCATATCCTGCGCCCGGCGGCGGTGGACGCGGCGAGCGGCTATCGCTATTACAGCCGCGAACAGATCGCGCTCGGCCGGCTCATCCGCGTTCTGCGCGACATGGAACTCCCGCTTGCCGACGTTGCGGAAGTGGTGACGGCAACCGGCGCGCGCGCGGAGACGCTGCTGCATCAGTTCGCGCTGGAGAGCGAGCGGCGCTTCGCGCGGCAACAGCGCGCGCTGCAGACGGCCACGGCGCTGCTGCGCCAAAGCGCGCCGGCCGAGCTGCCCGCGATCACGGAGCGCGAACGCGCCGCCGTCACCATCGCGGTGCAGCCGTTTCTCGCGGAACGGCGCTTTCTGCGGGAGCGCTTTCAAAGCGAGGCGGCGAAGGCGCAGCGGTCGACGGCCGCGGCGGGGCTCGCCTCGGCCGGTGAACC
Source organism: Acidiferrobacteraceae bacterium (assembly GCA_021323795.1). Taxonomy (GTDB): domain Bacteria; phylum Pseudomonadota; class Gammaproteobacteria; order Acidiferrobacterales; family Sulfurifustaceae; genus JACQFZ01. The sequence goes on from JAJPKH010000109.1 coordinate 7,360, forward strand.
CTTTTGCATCTTGATCGATCCGCCCTCCGACGAGGACGGCCGTGTCGAAGCGGCGATTCCGCTCGCCGCGCCCGCCGGCATGCCGCACGGCATCACGATTCGGCAGCTTCCGGCCGCGACCTGCGCCGCGCTCGTCGTGCCGGCGGCCGACGCCGGCATCGGCGATCTGACCGGCGCGCTCGATGCCCTCTTCGACTGGTTCGATCGACGCGGCCACCGCGCCCTCGATGCGCCGGCGCTATCGTTCCTTGGCGGCGCGGACGGGCGCGCGGAGCTGACCTGGGCGTATGAAGCGGCTGCTTCCGCTCTTAATAGGAGGTGAACATGGCGACGGCGATTTCCGCTGACTCGTTGTATGCGCAGCTCGGTTTGCCGGTGGCGCCGACGATCGTCGATGTACGTGAGGACGAAGCGTATCGCGCGCAGCCCCGTCTATTGCCCGGCGCGCGGCGCGGTCATCCGGACCAGATCGCGCAATGGGCGAAAAGCTTGCCGCGCGCGCGGCCGATCGCGCTTTACTGCGAGCACGGACGGCAAGCGAGCCAGTCCGCCGCGCAAACGCTCGCCGCCCTCGGCTACCAGGCCGCTTATATCGAAGGCGGCATCGCGCGCTGGATCGACGCCGGTCATCCGACGATGCGCCTGCGCGGCGAATTCAACGTGCCCGGCGGATCGCGCTGGGTCACGCGCGAGCGTCCGAAGATCGATCGGCTCGCCTGCCCGTGGCTGGTGCGTCGCTTCATCGATCCGGACGCGCTGTTCTTTTACGTGCCGGCGAATCGCGTGCGCGCCGAAGCCGAGACGCTCGGCGCGCAGCCCTACGACATCGCCGATGTCACGTTTTCGCACCGCGGACCGCGCTGCAGCTTCGATGCGTTTCTCGACGAGTTCGATCTGCGCGATCCGGTGTTGGACGCTGTCGCCGACATCGTGCGCGCGGCCGACACCGGCGAGCTGGCGCACTCGCCGCAGGCGCCGGGCCTCCTGGCGATCTCGCTCGGTCTGTCGGCGAACATTGCGAATGACGTCGTGCTGCTGGAGCAAGCCATGCCGCTCTACGACGCGCTCTATGCGTGGTGCAAAACCGCGCGCACCGAAATCCACGCCTGGCCCAAGAAGACCTACTGATGAACGCGTCCGCTGTAGCGAACGACGTAACGCTTTACGGATTTCATAGGAGCACCTACGTGAGCGTTGCCCGTCTGGTGCTGCACGCGAAGGGCGTGCCCTTCGCGTTCCATGACACCGAAGAGGAGATGTACACGACGCAACATCGCCAACGCCATCCGTTCGGCCGCGTTCCGGTGCTGCAGCACGGCGACTTCTGGTTGTACGAAACGACGGCCATCGCACGCTACGTGGACGAAGCTTTCGAGGGGCCGTCGCTCACGCCGACCGATCCCCGTCGGCGCGCGAAGATGAATCAATGGATCGGCAACCTCGACGCGTACTTTTATCCTTATATGATCTATCACGTCGTGCACGAGCGTATGATCTTTCCGGAGCTCGGTATCGACTCCGATCCCGCGGTGGTGACCCATGCATTGCCGAAGTGCGAACATGCCCTCTCGGTGCTGGAGGCGGAACTGAGCCATGCGCGAGCTTTCATTGTCGGCGATCGGCCGACCGTGGCGGATTACTTCCTGTTGCCGACCCTGACTGCCTTCGGGTTCGTCCCGGAAGGAAAGGAAATGCTGGAGCGCGTTCCGATGATAAGGGGGTGGCTGGCGCGCATGGCGGCGCTGCCCAGCGTCGTGGAATTTCGCGCCACGCTTCCACGGTTTCGACCGATCGAGCACGCGCGGCGCTGGTCACAGCATCACCGCCCGGGCGTGAGGTGATCGCTGTGGCCATCGACGCCGCGCGCCAAGTGCCAGCCGAGGCGCCCGCCCCCGTCGCCTTCAGCGAAGCGCTGCGCTACTGGTTTAAGCTCGGCTTCATCAGCTTTGGCGGACCGACCGGCCAGATCGCGATCATGCACCAGGAGTTGGTCGAGCGCCGGCGCTGGATTTCCGAACATCGCTTTTTGCACGCGCTCAACTACTGCATGCTGCTGCCGGGGCCGGAAGCGACGCAGCTTGCCACCTACATCGGCTGGCTGATGCACGGCGTGTGGGGCGGCATCGTCGCGGGCGGCCTGTTCGTGCTGCCCTCGCTCTTCATTCTCATCGCGCTCACCTGGATCTATCTCGCCTTGGGCGATGTACCGGTGGTCGCCGGCATTCTCTACGGCATCAAGCCGGCGGTGACCGCCATCGTCGTGTTCGCCGCGTATCGCATCGGCTCGCGCGCGCTCGCCAACGGCCTGCTGTGGGCGATCGCGGCGGCGGCGTTCGTCGCGATCTTTGTGTTTGGCATGCCGTTTCCGTACATCGTGCTTGGGGCCGCGGCGGTCGGATACATCGGCGGCCGTGTCGCGCCGACCAAGTTCCACCTCGGCGGCCACGGCGCCGGCACCTTCAAAAGTTACGGGCCGGCGCTGATCGACGATGCCACGCCGCCGCCCGATTACGCCCGCTTCCAATGGAGGCGCTTGATCGCGTACGCCGCGCTCGGGCTCGCGCTTTGGGCCGTTGTCGAGGGAATGCTCGCGATGCTGTTCGGTTGGGAAGGCACGCTCACGCAAATCGGTTGGTTCTTTACCAAGGCGGCGCTGCTCACGTTCGGCGGCGCCTATGCCGTGCTGCCCTACGTGTACCAGGGCGCGGTCGAGAGCCA
>JAJPKH010000144.1 GCA_021323795.1 Acidiferrobacteraceae bacterium
AAATCGGCGGAATCCATGGCGCTGGCGCTGCAGCACATCACCGAAGTAAAGGAAGTCGCGCGTGACGTCGCCCAGGCGCTCGGCCTGCACGTCGCGGAAGATGAAACACAGCCCGGCGTACGCGTGACCGAGCAGGGCAACGTCGAAATCCCGAAGTGGCGGCACGCCATCATCAACATGCCGCATCCGCTGCTGGACGGCGGGCTCGTTATTCTCGACACCCCGGGCCTGAACGCGCTCGGCTCCGAGCCCGAACTTACGCTCAATTTGTTACCGAGCGCGCACGCCATTCTCTTCATTCTCGCCGCCGATGCGGGCGTCACCAAAACCGATATCGAGGTATGGCACGACCATATCGCGGGCGGCAAGGAAGGCAATGGCAAGGGCCGCCTGGTAGTGCTGAACAAAATCGACGGCTTGTGGGACGAGCTGCGCGACTGGAACGAGGTGAATCGCGAAATCGACCGGCAAATACGCGAGACCGCGCGCACGCTCGACATCCCCGAAGCCAATGTGTTTCCGGTGTCGGCGCAAAAGGGCTTGCTCGGGAAAATCAAAAAGGACGAGAAGATCATCGAGCGCAGCCGCATCCGCTTGCTCGAGCAGGCGCTCGCCACCGAAATCCTGCCCGCCAAGCGCGAGATCGTGCGCGACGCCATCGGCGGCGACATGAACTTCGTCATCGACAGCATGCGCCAGCTCTTGAAGCAGCGCTTGCAAGGCGTGCATGAGCATCTTTCCGAGCTGCAGGGGCTGAACGGCAAGAACTTCGACGTTATCGATCACATGATGTCGAAGGTCAAGGACGACAAGGAAGTCTTCGAGAAAAGCCTGCAACGTTTTCAGGCAACGCGCAGCATCTTCTCGCAGCAGACGAACGTGCTGTACTCGCACTTGAATCTCAAGAACGTCGACAACCTCATCGCGCAGACCAAGCGCGACATGGAAATCAGCATGACCACCGCGGGCCTCAAGGCGTGCATGGAGAATTTCTTCGTGCAGGCGCACAAGACCATGGAGCAGGCGGCGCTGCAGGCGAACGAGATCAAGGAGATGATGGAAGGCGTGTACCGCAAGTTTCAGGAGGAGTACGGCCTCGCGAACGTGAAGCCGAGCGGCTTCTCCGTCACGCGCTACCTGCGCGAGATCAAACGTCTCGAAGGCAAGCACACGCAATTCGTGAAAAGCATGTCGCTCGTCTTCACCGAACAGCAGGTGCTGACGCGCAAGTTCTTCGAGTCCTCCGTCGCCAAGGTGCGGGCGATTTACCGCATGGCGAACCGCGACGCCGACGCTTGGCTGAAGACCATCATGTCGCCGATGGAATCGCAGGTGCGCGAGCACCAGATCCTGCTGCGCCGCCGGCTCGAATCGATCAAGCGCATTCACAAGGCCACCGACACGCTCGAGGATCGCATCAGCGAGCTCGACCAGATTCGTGACGGGATTCACGAGCAGGAGCGCGCGCTCGAGAAGCGGGTCGGCGCGATCAAGCAGCTGCTCGACTTCGAGGACGCGACGGCGGCGCCCGCGAGCCGCCGCGCGTAACTCCTATCGTCCCGCCGCGCCGACGGCCGGGCTGCGCTTTTCCACCGCCTCGAATACCACGGCCGCCCCTTCGCCGCGCGGGTCGGCCGCCGCGTCGACGCGGTGCTTCGCGCGATCCCACGCGACGATCTGCATGTTGCCGTACCGGTCCGTCAACGGATGGAGCACGTGCCCTTTACGTTGCAACAATTCCACGACCTCGGCGGTAAACGCCTCCGGTTCATACGTGACGCGATCGGGCAAAAACTGATGGTGGAAGCGCGGGTGCGCGACCCAGCGCGCCGGATCGCCCGCCCCGCTCACGGCGTCGAGCGTCGCGAGCAGCACCATCGACACGATGCGACTGCCGCCCGGCGTACCGAGGACGATCACGGCATCGCGCGTCTCCACAAACGTCGGCGTCATACTCGAGAGCGGCCGCTTGCCGGGCGCGATCGCATTCGCCTCGCGCCCGACCAGGCCGTAGGTGTTGGGCGTGTCCGGCGCCATGGCGAAGTCGTCCATTTCGTTGTTGAGGATCACGCCGGTGCCCGGCGCGACGAACCCCGACCCAAACGGCGTATTGATGCTGAGCGTCGCCGCGACGCGATTGCCGGCCGTGTCGATAATCGAAAAGTGCGTGGTGTCGGTGCCCGTGCGGGAAGCCGGCGCAGCCTTCGGCGCCAACACCGCGCTCGGCGTCGCGTGCGTCATATCAATACTCTTTTGCAAGTCCGTCAGCCGCTTGGAAGCGAGCAGCCGGCTTGTCACGTCAACGTGCAGAAAATCGGGATCGCCGAGATAAACGGCGCGGTCGCGATAGGCGCGCCGCATGACTTCGATCAATACATGCGCGCGCTCGCCCGCGGCCATTTGCGCGAGATCGAAATGCTCGAGCATGCCGAGCATCTCCAGCAACAGCACGCCGCCGGAGGACGGCAGCGCCGCCGTGACGATGCGCGCGCCGCGATAACTGCCGCGCAGCGGCGTGCGCTCGATCACGCGGTACTGCTTGAGGTCGGCGCCGGTCCAGATGCCGCCCGCGGCGCGAATTCCCTCGACCAGGCGTCGTGCCGTTTCTCCGTCATAGAATCCGGCGTCGCCTTTGGCGGCGAGTAACTCCAGCGTGCGGGCCAGATCGGGTTGCCGCAGGACGTAACCGGTCTCCGGCACCTGCTCGCGCTCGAGAAAAACGGATGCCCCTCCCCATTTGAGCAGCACGTTGCGGCGTATCTGCGCCAGGCGTCGATAACGCGGCGTGACGGCAAAGCCGTCGCGCGCGAGCCGCACCGCCGGCGCCAGCGAGCGCGACAACGGCAATACGCCGTAGTGCTGCGCGACGTGCACGAGTCCCGCGGGCAGGCCGGGAATCGCCGCGGCCGACGGCCCGTCGAGAGACGCGCGCGGGATCGGCCGGCCGTGCTCATCGAGGTACATGTTCGCGCGCGCGGCATCCGGCGCGCGCTCGCGCGCATCGATCATGACGTCGCGACCATCGCGCGCCCGGTGCAACAAAAAGAAGCCCCCGCCGCCCATGCCGGACGAGTACGGCTCGACGACGGCGAGCGCTGCGGCGACCGCCACGGCGGCGTCGAAGGCGTTCCCGCCCGCTTGGAGAATTTCGCGCCCGGCCGCCGTGGCGGACGGCTGAGCGCTCGCGATGGCGGCGGCCGGCGGCCGAAGCTCCGCCGTCGCGGTGACGCTGACAAACAAGAGGAGAACAACGATCAGGCGGGCGCGCATCGTCGGAAGATACGCAGGAGGAGCGCCCGCTGGCAAGAACGAGCGGCGAGCCGGGTCAGGCGGCGGAATTCCGGCCCGTCAGGGAAAGATATTTCCGGTACAACGCTTCCTTCGTCTCGGGATGTTTGGGGTCGGCCGGGATGCAGTTAACGGGGCAGACCGCCACGCACTGCGGCGTGTCGAAATGCCCCACGCACTCCGTGCATAGCTTGGGATCGATGACGTAGTACTCCTCGCCCTGCGAAATCGCGCCGTTCGGGCACTCGGGCTCGCACACGTCACAGTTGATGCATTCGTCGGTAATAAAAAGCGCCATCGCAACCAACAACACTAACGCAGTTTGTCCTTGAGGGCCGTCGCCACCCGCGGAGCGACGAAGGTCGAAACGTCGCCGCCCAGAACCGCGATTTCCTTGACCAGCGACGAGGAGATGAACATTTCGTTCTCGGACGGCGTCATAAACACCGTCTCGAAGTCGGGCGCGAGGCGGCGGTTCATGCCGGCCATCTGGAACTCGAACTCAAAATCCGACACCGCACGCAGGCCGCGCAGAATGACGCGCGCATGCTCCTGCTTCATGAGCTCGATCAAGAGCGTGTCGAAACCCCGGACGCGCGCGCCGCGGACGTCACTCAACACACTTTGCGCCAGCGCCACGCGTTCTTCGAGCGAGAACATCGGCGTCTTCTTCGGGTTCGCCGCGACCGCCACCACGACTTCGTCGAAAATGCGCGCGGCCCGGCGCACCAGGTCCGTATGGCCATTGGTGATCGGATCAAAGGTGCCGGGATAGATAGCGGTAATTTTCATTTGCCGCACAGTATAGCCCGGTCGCGCGGCGCGCCGCTAACTACGAGGCGCGCACCAAGGAGTAACTCACTTGCCCGGCGGCCCCGCTCTTCACGATTTGCCAGACGCTCGGCAGCGGCAGCGTCTTGAGCGCGCGCGGCGCCTCAATGTAGACAAGCCCGCCCGGCTTCATCCAGTCCCGCGCCAGACGCTCGGCACAGCGACGGATCATGGCTTCGGCGACGGCGAACGGCGGATCGAGAAAAACGATATCGAAGGCGCGCGGGCGTCCGGCGAGATATTCGAGCGCGTCGGCCGGCACCACCTCCGCTCCCCGCGCCTCCAGGCGCGCGATGTTCGCGCGCAGCTCGCGTACCACCTCGGCGCTCTGCTCCACCATGACCACCTGCGCCGCACCGCGCGACAGCGCCTCCAGGCAAAGCGCACCCGTTCCGGAAAAGAGATCGAGGCAGGATGCGCCCGCGATATGGGGCGCGAGCCAGTTGAACAGCGTTTCGCGCACGCGATCGGG
>JAJPKH010000130.1 GCA_021323795.1 Acidiferrobacteraceae bacterium
ACTTTTCACATCCGGAATCGACGTACTTCGCCGTAGGCCAAGTCGGCAAAGATCAGGTCGAGGATTACGCGCGGCGCAAAGGCATGGACCTCAAGACGGCCGAGCGTTGGTTAGCGCCGAATTTGGGGTACGATCCGGAGGAGTAAGATAATTCCGGCCGAGGTCGTCCGGCTTTTACCTACTCTGCTCTCGCGTCGTACGCTTCAAAAATTTTCCTGGGGGCTCGCATGAAAAATAATATGGCCGCTGCGCTATTTCGCCTCGCAAGCGCCACCGCGCTTTTCGTGACCCTGGCGCCTGGCGCGGCTGCGGCGGACTTCACGATCCTGCAGCCGCTCGGCGACAAGCCGATGCAAACCACAAAGGGCGGGTTGCCGGCGGGAGGGTATTACGTACCGACGACGCCGCAGACGGCGCGGTGGGGCCACCTGCCGAATGCGGACGCGAAGCCGGTGCTCTCGGTGCCTTCCGGGAGCGTCGTGACCTTCGACACGGTGTCGCACGAAGGCATTCTCGAAGACCAGGGCAAGGACCCGGTGAAATACTTCGCGCAGTTCGGCGTGAAGCCGGAGCAAGTGCTCAACGACGCGCAAGCCATCGCGGCATCGAAACTCGAGCACGATTTCGTCAAGGACGGTCCGCATGTCATCACGGGCCCGGTCGAGATCGCCGGCGCCAAGGCGGGCGACGTGCTGATGGTCGAGATGCTGGCGCTGCAGCCGCGCGTTCCTTACGGCGTTATCAGCAACCGTCACGGCAAAGGCGCGCTGCCCGGAGAATTTCCGGAGAACAAAGGCCCGCAGCCGGGCGCCGACGCGGCGCACCCGCAGCTCTATGCCAATGTCTCGATCTTCACGCCGATCCGCCGCATCGGTGACAAGTGGTACGGCATCGTCAAAGACAAGAGCGGCCGGGAAGCGCGCATCCCGTTGCGGCCGTTCAACGGCACGATGGGCGTCGCCGTCAACACCAAGGACAAGCCGAATTCGGTTCCGCCGGGGGAATACGCCGGCAATCTCGATGTCAACGAGCTTGCCGTCGGCGCCATTCTTTATATTCCGATCCAAGTCGACGGCGCGCTCTTCTATGCCGGCGATCCTCACTTCGTGCAGGGCGACGGCGAAGTCGCGCTCACCGCGATCGAGGGGTCGCTGCGCTCGACCTACCGGCTCACGGTACTCAAGCCCGGCGATGCGCGCCTGCCGATGAAAGCGCCGATGAAAAATCCGTTCGCCGAAACGGCGCAGTACTGGATACCGATCGGGCTGCACACGGATCTGAACGAGGCCATGAAGGACGCCACCCGCCAGGCCATCGAGTTTCTCAACACCAAGCTCGGGATGGATCGCGCCACGGCGCTTGCGTACTTAAGCGCCGGCGCCGATTTCCAGGTGACGCAGGTGGTCGATCGGGTGAAGGACGTGAACGCGATGATCCGCAAGTCGGACTTCGCGCCATCAGCGGCCAAAAAGTAGCCCGGCGCCTATAAGCTCCGGCACGTCTAATGCGCGGCTCGCAATCGTTCCGACCGGCGCGCACGATCACAGCACGAACTGCGCGCCGAGCTCCACCACGCGGTTCGGCGGCAGTTTGAAATAACCGGGTGCGTCCGCGGCGTTGCGGAACATCGCGACGAACAGCTTCTTGCGCCAATACGTCATGCCTTTCGCCACGCGTGGCAGGATCGTCTCACGGCCGAGGAAGAACGACGTTTGCATCGGATCGAGCGGCAGATCCTTCTCGTGACAGAGTTTCAGCGCCGCCGGCACGTCGGGCTCCTCCATAAATCCGAACGCGACTTCGACGCGGAAAAAGCGGCGGCTGAGCCGTTCGATCGCCAAACGCTGTGTATCCTCTATCCGCGGCATCGGCAGTATCGAAACCGTCACCACCGCAACCCGCTCGTGCAACGACTTAACGTGTTTAAGGCTGTGCAGCAGCGCGTGCGGCGTGCGATCCGGTTGTGCGGCCATGAACACCGCGGTGCCGGGAACCGTCGTCGGCGGCGATTGCTCCACGGAATCGATGAAAGCGCGCAGCGGCATGGCGTGGGCGTCGAGCTGGTGGCCGAGGAGTTCTTGCCCGCGCTTCCACGTTGCAAGCAGCGTAAATACGACCATACCGAATACCAGCGGGAACCAACCGCCGTTCTGGATCTTCGCGGAATTCGCGGCGAGGAACGCCACGTCGATGATCAACAACCCTCCAAATATGGCGAGCGCCTTCGGTGCGCTCCAGCGCCACTCCTGGCGGGCGATGATGAAGGCAAAAGCGGTAGTGATGATCATGGTGCCGGTAACGGCGATGCCGTAAGCCGCTGCCAGATTGGTCGATGATTTGAACAGGAGCACGAGAAAGATGATGCATCCCAGCAGCGACCAATTAATGCTCGGCAAGTAGATCTGCCCTATCCGAGCGCTCGACGTATGTTGCACGATCATGCGCGGTGAATAACCGAGCTGTATGGCTTGGTGGGTGATGGAATAAGCGCCGGAGATAACCGCCTGGGACGCAATTACCGTGGCCGCGGTCGCCAGCGCGACCATGGGATACAGCGCCCAGGACGGCGCCATTAAATAGAACGGGTTTTGTATGGCCGCGGGGCTTTGCAAGAGTAGGGCGCCTTGGCCGAAATAATTCAGCAGCAGCGAAGGTAAAACCAATCCGAACCATGCCAACCGAATCGGCCGGCGCCCGAAATGCCCCATGTCGGCGTAAAGCGCCTCTGCGCCGGTGACCACGAGGAAAACAGCGCCCAGCGAAAGAAAGCCGAGCATCGGATCCGCCATTAAAAAGCCGACAGCGTAGCGCGGTGACAACGCGCGCAGGACATGAGGGTTATCGACGATCTGTGCTACGCCAAGCGCGGCGAGGGTGACGAACCATAACGCGGTGATCGGGCCGAACGCTACGCCGACGGTTGCCGTTCCACGCTTTTGAAACATGAAGAGCGCCACCAAAATGGCGATGGTGATGGGAACGATGTATTCCCGAAAGGCGGGTGTCGCAACCTCCAACCCCTCCACGGCCGACAACACCGAGATCGCCGGCGTAATAACGCCATCCCCATAGAACAGCGCCGCGCCGAATAACCCGAAGATGACGACCGCCCTTTTCGTCTTCGCGCTCACGCGTTGCTGGCCGAGCACCAACGCCATGAGCGCCATGATACCGCCTTCACCCTTGTTGTCCGCTCGCATGATCAGCACGACGTACTTGAATGAAACAACGACGATGAGTGACCAGAACACCAACGAGAGCGCGCCCAACACGTTGTCGGCGGTGATCGGTACCGGATGATCGCTGTTCGCGAACACTTCCTTGATGGCATACAGCGGGCTCGTCCCGATGTCCCCGTAAACCACGCCGAGCGCGGCGAGGGCCAATGCCGCCGCTCGCTCTCGCGGTTGTTCGTCTTTTGGTTCCACGGTCTGCGCTCGCGTTGAATCTATGGGTGCGGGTCTGTGCATAGGCGATATCCGATACCGGTTTCAGTCAGAATGTAGCGGGGGCGCGTCGAGTCGGCCTCCAACTTCTGGCGCAGGTGGCCGACATAGATGCGTAAATAGTGGCTGCTATCGACATGCGACGGGCCCCATACCTCCTTCAGCAGCTGGCGATGCGTGAGCACTTTGTTGGCGTTGGCGACCAACACCGCCATGAGACGGAACTCGATCGGCGTCAAGTGCAACGGCTGTCCGCCGCGTTCGACCCGGCGCCGCGTGAAATCCACGCGGATGTC
>JAJPKH010000063.1 GCA_021323795.1 Acidiferrobacteraceae bacterium
ATGCCCAATTTGGGCACTAACATGCCTAATATGGGCATGAAAGCGAAGCGAAGAGTTACCAGGGCGCCCGCGCGCGCCGGGCTTGCCGATGTACTATTTTCCAAGGTCCAGCAGCGGGTTCTGGCTTGCTTATTCGGGCAGCCGCACCGCAGCTTCTTCGCCACGGAGCTGATAAAGCTTGCCGGCGGGGCGTCCGGGGCCGTGCAGCGCGAGCTGGCTCGACTCGCAGACAGTGGCTTGGTGACGGTTACGCGCATCGGAACGCAAAAACATTATCAAGCTAATCCGAAGTCGCCCATCTTTGCCGAGCTTTGCGCTATCGCGGAGAAAACGGTGGGGCTGGCGGAGCCATTGCGAGAGGCGCTCGCGCCGCTCGCCAAGGACATTACCGCAGCATTCGTTTTCGGCTCGGTGGCGAAACGCAGCGATACCGCAGCCAGCGATATCGACGTGCTCGTCATATCCGACAACGTCGACTATCCGGATGTGTTCGAGGCGTTGCAGTCGGCGGAAGCAAAGCTCGGACGTACGGTGAATCCGACGGTTTACACGCCAGCGAACTGGCGCAAGAAACGAAAGGAAGGCAACGCCTTTGTGACGAAAATTGCCGCGCAGCCGAAAGTGTTCTTGATTGGCGGAGAAGACGATCTTGGCTGAGAAGCCAAAGGAGCTCACGAATCTCGCGCGTATCGGCAAGCTCGCCGAGGAGCCAGCTACCGCCGGCGAGATCAAAGGGCTGCTGGCTTCCGGCGGCGAGAGACTGAAGGACGCGCGCAACGAACACTTGGCATTGTCGAGCCGATTCGACCTAGCTTACAACGCCGCGCACGCCTTCTCGCTCGCTGCGCTACGCTGGCATGGTTACCGTTCCGATAGCCGTTACTTGGTATTTCAGGCGTTGCCGCACACGCTGCAATCGCCCGCCGCTGTATGGCGCGTGCTCGCGAAGGCGCACGAAGTCCGCAATATTGCCGAGTACCAGGGGCATTTCGATGCTGATGCGACGATGCTGCGCAATCTCATCGAAGCGACCGAGAAGGTGCGAGCCGCTGTTGTAGCACTCCCACCTTTGAAGGAACGCTGAGTACGGCGAACGGGGCTTCGTCGTTAGTACCAGGTGGCCGGCTCGAGGCGTCGTTGAAGGATGTAGCGCGTCTCGACGTTGAAACTTCAGACGGCGATGCACCCGAACGGCTCAACGAGATTCTCTTCGACAGCTGGTGAAGTTGTTTCGGTGCGACTTCGCTAAAGAGGTTGGTGTCGCACTACGTCAAGCGGCGCGTACGGCAAGAAAAACCGCCCGGATGCACGGTACGCCAATCTATGTTTGGGAGAAGGGCAGGGTAGTCGCCAAAAGGCCCTGAGCCGCTTCTATCTCCGCCACGATGTCGCAAAGTCGTGTTGTTCTTTAATCACTCCGAACCCTTTCTTCTTTACTTTTCCTCTGCGGCTTCGACCGCGGTTGTTTCTTCCTTCGCGCTCCAATAGCTCCAGACGCGGCGGCGCGCAGGAGGCGGCGGAAGGTGGGGCATTCCATGTGGCTCGGCGCGCGGCAGGCAGCGGCGTGGCGTAGGCCGTCGCGCATGGCGCTGAGCTTGCGGATCGTCCGGTCGAGTTCTTCCGCCTTCGCCGTGAGCATTTGCCGGTCTATGCGCGGGCGCCCGTCGGGCGCGAACATGCGCGCTATCTCATCGAGCGAAAAGCCGGCGGCACCGCCGAGCGCGATCAGCGCCAAGCGTTCCAGCACATCGGGATCGAAGAGACGACGCAGGCCGCGCCGGCCGGTAGCGGCGATCAGACCCTTTTCCTCGTAGAACCGGAGCGTCGAGGCGGGAACGCCCGAGCGCTGCGCCACCTCGGCGATGTCCAAGTCTCGCACCACACTTGACCTCAAGTTGACTTGAAGTGGCAGAGTGCAGCTTCCGCTTCTTGAAGGCAAGTAAAGGAGACGATCATGGATTATCTGATGTGCGCGGTTCTCGTCGGCGCGGGCGCAACGGCGGTGATGGACCTCTGGGCGATCGCCCGAAAGCCGCTGCTCGGCATTCCGTTGCCGAACTATGGTCTGGTCGGCCGCTGGTTCGCTTATATGGCGCGCGGGCGTTTTCGCCACGATGCCATTGCCGCTGCGCCGCCCGTGCGGCGCGAGCGCCTCATCGGCTGGACCGCCCATTATCTGATCGGCATGGCGTTCGCGGCGGTGCTGCTCGCTGTCTGGGGCCTCGACTGGGTTCGCCACCCGACGCTCGGCCCCGCGCTGATCGTTGGGATCGGCAGCGTCGCGGCGCCCTTCCTGGTGATGCAGCCGGGGATGGGCGCCGGCATCGCCGCGAGCCGCACGCCGCGCCCTGCCGCCGCTCGCGTTCAAAGTCTCGTCACGCACGCGATTTTCGGCCTCGGCCTCTACGCCGCCGGCTGGGTTACCCGTTGGTTGTATCCGTTTTAACGGCGGAGCCAGGTTGTCCGCCGGCTAACGCGGCAAGATCATTTGTTCCCCGAGCAGGATAAACGCTGGTCAGACACGCCGGCGTGACGCCCTGCCTCGGGCAGGCGCCCATCTAAAGGAGCGAGGGATCGTTTCTGGGGGCTCGGAACCTTCGAGCGCCGCGCCCCTTTATTTCTGGCCTATGCGCTGCTGTTTTCCGCCCGCGAGCGCTTTCGCCCTGCCGAACACGATTAATTAAAGAATTAAAGAGAATTCGTTTCCCCATGCTTTAGCGTCTGCTTCTGGCGCTGTGCTCAGCGCACATGCCGCGCTAGGCGCTTCGATAGGCTTCGCGTCGATGCGCCACTTTGACGACGAGCACGACGAGCCGAGCGTCCTCGATTTCGTAGATGATTCGATAGACGCCCTGCCGGACCCGATAGCGTTCCTGACCGGACAACTTTTCGCAGCCTGGCGGTCGCGGATCGTCCGCCAGCGACCGGATGCGCTGCAGGATTCGTTTTACGTCCTGTTTCGGTAAGGGCCGAAGATCTTTCGCGACGGACTTCTTGAAGACCAGCTTATAGCTGGCCATGCGCCTTCAGGTCTTTGAGTAATGCTTCGTAGGAAATTTCGGGTTCCGCGACGCGATCCTCGAAGGCCGCGAGGTCCTCCTGATCCTCCCGCAAGGCTAAGCGCACCGCGTCGTTCACGATTTCCGACAGAGACCGGTGGGTATGCGCCGCCTTGACCCGGAGGGCTCGATGCAGCCGAGGCTCGAAATAAACAGTAGCGCGCTTGGACGTTTGTTCGCTCATGAGATGCCTCCAATAAATGGCATCATAGCGATGTAACGTCATAGCGTCAAAACGCTCCGAGGCAGCCCGTGTCGGCGGAGGAGACGTAAGGGCGACAGGGCTAGCTCACGCCACGGTTTCTGTTCGGCCTACTGCGGCAGCATTATCGTTTCCTCATGCTTCAGCAGAATAAACGCCTGCTCGGCCGCGCCGCCTGACGCAAGGCGTCGGTAAGGTGCGGCGCTCATTCTTTGGACGGCATGGGCGGAGTAATAAACTGTGTCTGTTCTTACCAGGCCCACGGCAAAGGAAAATCGAATCATGCCAAACACCATCCGACTGCACCGCGTCCTGCATGCGCCTCCCGAGAGAGTGTATCGCGCGTTCCTCGACGCCGACGCAAAGGTCAAATGGCTCCCGCCGCATGGATTTACCGCGAAGGTCCATCACTTGGACGCCAAGGTCGGCGGCACGTACAAGATGTCGTTCACGAACTTCACCACGGGGCAAAGCCATTCCTTCGGCGGAACCTATCGCGAGCTGGTCCCGCATGAACGCATTCGCTACACCGACACGTTCGACGACCCGAACCTCCCCGGCGAGATGCAGGTCACCGTCACGTTGAAGAAAGTCTCCGTCGGGACGGAATTGCACGTCGTGCAAGAAGGCGTGCCGGACGTGATTCCGCCGGAGGCCTGTTACCTCGGCTGGCAGCAATCGCTCATGCTGCTCGCGCAGCTTGTCGAGGCGGAGATCCCGGGTTGATGGACGCGAACCGGTCTAGTAGCCGTAAAACATTTCGCTTTGGATCGCGTCGTTGGGCACGCTGAGCCGCGTCAGCGCTTCTCCGACCGCGGTCACGAACTCCGGCGGACCGGCTAAGTAGTAGATGGGCGCGGCTGCGTCGCCGGCGAAGTTCCTTATCGTTTCTTCGTCGATCCTTCCATCCGTGGCGGTCATCGTTGCGTGCAGCCGGAAGTTGTCGTCGTCCCGCGCGAGCGCTTGCAGCTCGGCGAGAAACGCCGCGTTTTCGGCACGGCGGTTCGCGTACAGCAGAAAAAGGCGGTGGCGCAGTCGATCGTGAATCGCCTGGCGCAGCATGCTCATGAACGGCGTGATGCCGATGCCGCCGGCGACGAACACGGCGGCGCGGGCGCCGTCCTCGTGCAGAGTCATGCGGCCGAGGGGTCCGGTAAGTTTCACGGTCGCGCCGATGGGCAGCGCCGTCAGCGCACGCTTATAAGCGCTTGCCTCGCGTACGCGCGTCGCGACCACCAGCTCCGGCTCGAACGGCGCGTTCACTAAGGAAAAGGTCCGGCGGGTGCTGTTCGCCGCGGCCGGCGGCTCGCGCAGCGCGAGGCTTACGGCTTGGCCGGCCTTGAAAGCGAAACCGGTTGGTCTTGCGAAGTGGAACGCGAAGGTGCCTGGCGCGATCTCTTCGCGGCGTTGCAGCGCGACGTCATAACTCGCCACGGGAGATCCGCGCAAACGCCGAATGGTTGTGGATCGACTCGAAATTCTCCGCTTCGACCGTGTAGCGTGCGACGCGCGCGTCCTCGTTCAGCGATAGCGCCACGTCGCGCACGAGATCCTCGACGAACTTGGGATTGTCGTAGGCGCGCTCCGTCACGTACTTCTCGTCCGGGCGCTTGAGCAGCCCGTACACCTCGCAAGAGGCGTTGCGCTCGGCGATGCCGATCAAGTCTTCGATCGGCAGATCGGCCAGCAACTCAACGCGAATGGCGACGTGCGAGCGCTGGTTGTGCGCGCCGTAATTCGAGATTTGTTTCGAGCAGGGGCAGAGGCTGGTGACGGGCACGGTCACGTGCATCCAGAAGGAATGCTCGCCGTCGTCGGATACGCGGCTCCGCCAGCAAACCTCGTAGTCGAGCAGACTGCGGACGCCGGAAACCGGCGCCGCCTTATTCACGAAGTAGGAGAAGCGCATGGCGATCTCGCCGCTTGGCGCCGCGAGGCGATTCCGCATATCGACGACCATTCGTTTGAATCGGCGCATGCTCAACGGCTGCGTTTGCGCTTCCAGCAGCTCCACGAAACGCGACATGTGCGTTCCTTTCTCGGAGGCGCCGAGGCCCACGGTCATCGAGAACGTCGCAATCGTCGGCACGGCGTTCGTGCCGGAGGCGATGACGACGGGATAGCGCAGGCCCGCCACGCCGACCGCATCGATGCGCAGATTGCGGTTGTCCGGCTGGGATTGGACGTCGTGCAGGACAAGCTTTGCCGCCGTATTCATGCTGGCGGCTAGAACGTGCGGATGCCGGGAACGGGCGCTGCCACCTCGCGGCGCTCGCCGTCCCCATCGTACCAGTAGAGCTTATCGGGCTCCTCGCCGTGCGTGAGGGTGTGCGACCCGTCGCAAAACGGCTGGTTCTGCGACAAACCGCAGCGGCAGAGCCAGTGTTCCTTGCCGTCGATCACGACGCGGGTGGGTTCCGTAGCGGTTCGTTTTACGATGCGTGCCATGGGCGTTCGTCTCCTGTGCCGCCCATAAGATGACGCGAGACGCCGAAACGTTCCCGGAAATACGCGACGCGCTCGACGGGACACTGTCGCTATCGGTGGCGCCGCGTTATCCTCCCCGGCCGAAGGCCTCCCTTTTAATCGGCCGATCGAACCAACCGCACCGTCGGAAGAGAGTCGCCACGTCTAAAGACGTTTATCCGCAGACGTCACCCGAGCCGGCTGCCCTGCGGAGAAGCTCCCATCCGCCGTTCTGTCCGCGCGGGATTTAGATCAACCGGTCCCGTCTTGAGCTGAATCATTCAAACCCTTGTAGTTCCGGCCCATTCTCGACGTCAGGCTGGTAACGTCGGCAGAGGTTCCATAAAGTTGAGTTGATGCGAAGGCGCTGCTTCCGATGAATGCGTCGCGAGTTCCACGCCGTTGGCGGCGCGCGGCTTTGCTGGCGCTGGTCGTCGCCGCGGCGCTCGCGAGCGCGCTCTTCGCGTTGCGAACCTACCAGACGTTTGCGCTGCTGCAATCCGCCCGCGCCGCAGGCGCCCCGGAGGTCAGCAGCATCAGAGCATGGATGACGCTGCGCTATGTCGTTGATCACTATCATGTGCCGCAAACGGCCTTGTACGAACGCCTCGGCCTGCCGCCGCACGTGGATCCCGCGACGAGCTTGAAAGCGCTGGCCGACGAACGAGGAGTTTCTCCGTTCCGATACGTGCAGCAAGTGCAACGGGCCGTCGCGGATATCGCGCCGGAGGCTTCCGATGTCCGCAATAAAACCGGATGGCTGAGCACTCTCAGTGACGAAACGCTGGCGGCGTTGCTGGCCTACGGCTATCCGGTGCTGGCGCTGATTCTGCTGGTCGGCGCTATCGGACTACCGGTGCCGACCGGACTGTCGACCGCGGTCGCCGGTTCACTGATAAGCAACGGAAGCATGGGCTGGGTTTGGAGCACCACTGTTGCGGTTGCCGCCTCGGTTCTCGGCGATGCGGTCGGCTATGGACTCGGTCGCCTGCTCAGTGCGCATGCGCTCGAGCGGCACGGGCGCTGGATCGGCTACGCGCCGGCACGGCGGCAACGTGTGGAGCGGCTGTTCGAGCGCCTGGGCGGTGTGACGATATTCCTGACGCGCACGCTCGTCTCGCACCTGAGCTCGGTGGTGAATCTGCTCGCCGGCGCGGGCCGCTATGCGTGGGGCGGATTTCTCGGGTTCACGATTATCGGCCGCTTCGTTTGGACGTCGGCGTATCTCGGGCTCGGTTACGCCGTCGGCGCGGATCTGGAAGCCGCCGCCAGTTTTCTCGGGAATCTGAGCTTCCTTCTGATCTCGCTCGCGGTTCTCGCGGCGGCTGCGTTTTTCGCCTGGGGGCGCCCCGGCGCCGGCCTCGCCTGATGTTCAGGGAATCGCGCGGGTCTTAAGGGAACCTCTAAAAATTGCTTCTCAGTCAGGTTGGTCAAGCCGCGCAAGCGGCGGACCCGACAAAAGCATATGGTTCGGCGGGTATCGCTCCGCACATCCGTGTGCTCCAGCGAAATTGGCACATCCTGTGCAGCATCGCCGCGCTCAACCCGCCCTACTTATTAGCGGTTCCCTTTAACCAAGGCATCGCCCAACGGCTTGCCGGCCGTGAAGTGGCCGGCGAGGTTTTCCGCGGAAAGCGGCGTGGCGAAGTAATAACCTTGACCTTCGTCGCATTTATAGGCGATGAGCCGCTGCCAAATGTCGCGATTCTCCACGCCCTCGGCTACCACTCGTAAGCCTAAGTTGTGGGCGAGGCCGATCGTGGAGCGCACGATGGTGTCGGAGTCCGCATTGTGATTGAGGTCCAGCACGAATGACTTGTCGATCTTGATCGCGTGTATGGGCAGCTTCTTCAGATAGCCGAGCGAGGAAAAGCCGGTGCCGAAATCATCGACGTAGATGCGGGTGCCGGATTCATAAAGCGAGCGCAGGCCCGTCATCGCTTTGTCGGGGTCGAGCATCAACGCCGTTTCGGTAATTTCGATTTCGATTTGCCGCTTTCCGTCCTTATCCACCAGATCGGCGCTCAAGATGTCGCTCATCAGTTGCGGGTTCAGCAAATTCCTCACGGAGAGGTTGATCGCGACGGGGACCACCAGACCGCGCCGTCGCCACGCGTGAATTTGATCGAGCGTGCGCGTGAGTACATGCGTGGTCAAATCATCGATAAAGCCGGAGCGCTCCGCCATGCGGACGAACACCTCGGGGGCGATCAAGCCGTGTTCGGGATGGCGCCAGCGCAACAATGCTTCGCAGCCGGTGATAGCGCCCGTATCGCAGCGCACCTTCGGTTGGAACACGAGATAAAGCTGATCCGTGCCCAAGGCGTCGTGCAAATCGGCGAGCAGCGCGAGCCGTTCCGGGCTGCTCGGGTCGCGTTCCGGCTCGTACCAGGCGTAATTTTGCCCCTCATGTTTGGCGAGCTTTGTCGCGAGGTCGGCTTGTTGCAGCAACGTATGCGCTTCCGCGGCCGGTGTTGCCGTGCTTACTATGCCGATGCGTGCGCCCACGTGAATGCGCAGCCCGGCGATAGGAAAGTGCGCCGCGAGCGCCTTGAGCGCGTCCTTGGCTGTTTTTTCTATTTGCGCTCTATCGTCTGTCGTCAGCACGATCGCGAATTCCTTTCGGTGCAGATGGTAGAGATCGCCGTTATGCGCCGTCAATTGTTGCAGGCGCGATCCCGCCTCGCGGATGAGCTCATCTCCTTTGCTATAGCCGAGCGTGCTGTTGATCTCGCTCAAGTTGACCAGATTGACGATGAGCAGCGCCATCGGCGCTCCTCGCCCGAGCTGGTGGTGCAGGTCCTCGATCAGGCGGTGACGGTTCGGCAGATGAGTAAGGGCGTCGTAGTAGGCGAGGTGGCGAATGTGCTCTTGGGCGAGCCGATGTTCGCGGCGTAGTTTCGCCTCCCTCAACTCGCGTTCAATCGCGGGAACCAGGCGCTGCGCGTTTCCCTTGATGACGTAATCCTGCGCGCCGAGCTTCATCAGTTGTACCGCGCGTTCCTCGCCTATCGTCCCGGACACGACAATGAACGGGAGGTCGCGATCATGTTCCCGTACTATTTCGAGCGCTTGCACGCCGTCGAACTGAGGCATCGAAAAGTCGGAGAACACCACGTCCCAGTGTTTGCGACCGAGGGCATCCACCAACGCATCGTGGGTATCGACGCGCTCGAGGTTGACGCGGTATCCGGCGTGTTCCAGCTGCCGCCGCAGAAGTAACGCGTCATCCTCCGAGTCTTCGACGAAGAGCACGTCGAGTTGAGGAGCAGGGATGTCTTCGGTCATGCCGGGCCCAAGTCCATGGTTCAAAGCGGGGAGCGATGCCCTTTAAGAATAGAACAGCACAGCCGGGACGACGGTGGAAGGGCGGTCGCTCTACGGGTATAAAGCGGAAAAACGCCTACCGTTGGCAAGGTCTTTATCCCTGCTCTGTTGGAATACGGGCAGCTGAGGGCGCGGGCCAAGATGAACCTTGCGAACGCGTCTCCTTCCCGTACGCCACCTCCGCGGAAACTTGTTCGATCCAAACAACACCGGGGACACACTAACGTGTTGCTGCGGTAATCGCATCGGCGGGACGCGCGACCCGACGGCGATCTCACTGATCGGTCATCGGAACAGGCGAACAGCTATACCAGGATGTCCCACGGGTTTGACTCGCTCAGTCCGTCACATTGCCCGCGCGGTGCAACAGAACGCTCCGTCGATTGGACCGCGTTAGGCATTCCTTCTGCTAATTTTCCGATCGGCGCCCGATCGAGGGTGCGGCTGGCCGGCTGTCCCGTAGCAGCGTGCCTCGAACGAGCTCACCCGGGGCCTAATCCCCGGCTCCCGTACAACGTTTTTCGGCCTGAAAAGCCGATAAAACCGAGCAAGATAGGCTGGCCCCTTTCTTGCAATCCCTATCTGTACCGAGTAACGGAGCGGCTCAGCAATGTCTGCCCGGCTGGCCGAAAAATGGAGCGATGAGTAGCGGTATGCGATCGCAGGTGGTAGGCAGCCAATTTTTGCCGCTGGGGCCGGAAGCTCGGGTTCTGCCATTGAACTCTCCCGGCATGGCGGCCTATGTTTAAACGAATAACGATAGATCGGCATCGCACCTTGGGACCCTTCAACAACAAGCAGGATGCGCCCTGCATCGCCACGGAGGAGGCTCGAGGACGAACATGGCTTCGACGGTCGAACTTGGACGCTATCTAGAAGCGATCGTCGAGTTGACGCGTTACCGCGACCCGCAGGAGCTCGCGACCGCGCTACTCGAGACGCTGCGCGGCGTCGTCGATGCCGCGAACTTGCGGCTGCTCGCGATCGCGAACGAGAATCGCGATACCGAGTTCAGCGAAAGCAATATCGAGAACGCGATCGTTTACGACCTGCTCGACACCGAATCGGGCGAGCCGGCATTTCTCACCACGGACGCGGATCTGCTCGCGTGCGTACAGCGCCAGGCGCCGGTCACGCGCGACGGCGACGGCCGCCGCCGCGTGATATTCCCGATTTTCGGAGCGCATCAAGTGTGCGCGCTGCTGGTGATCGAAGACTTGCGCGGCGAGTCACTGCCGCAGGAACTCCTCACCAAATTGCTACGGGTGTACAGCAACCAATCCTTCGTTCTCTCGCGCGGCCAGCTCGATCCGCTGACCGGCCTCTACAACCGCCAATCGTTTTACGAACGCATTCGCCGCGTCGCGCAGCGCGCGACGCCGCAGCGCCGCGCCGGGGACGGCGGCGTCAAAGCGAAGGGACATTGCTTCGCGTTGCTCGATATCGATCATTTTAAAGAGGTGAACGACCGCTACGGGCATCTTTACGGCGATGAGGTGCTGTTGCTGCTGGCGCGCCTGATGACGCGCTCGTTTCGCCATGAAGATCTGCTGTTTCGCTACGGCGGGGAGGAGTTCGCCGCCGTGATGGTGAACGTCGATCTCGAGAGCGCCGAGCACACGCTCGAGCGCTTCCGCCGCGCGGTCGAGAGTTACGCCTTCCCCCGCCTGGAGCCGAAGACGGTGAGCATTGGTTTCACGGCGTTGAGCGTCGAGCTCGGCGCGGACAAGGTCATCATGTGCGCCGACAAGGCGCTCTACTACGCCAAGAACAACGGGCGCAACCAGGTGTGCTGCTACGAAACGCTCATCGCCAACCGCCAGCTCGAGCCGGTGACGGTGGCCGAGGGCGATATCGAGTTGTTTTAGCGGTGGGTCGTTCCCGGCCGGCTGTGTTTGCCGTTGCCGCCGACCCGCGTGCGCTCGTCCCGCGTTCGCAATAAAATACCACCTCGTACCAGGGTCCAATCCACTGTGCCTGCGTGGCTATGCGAATTTTTCTCAACGGCGAAGCCAAAACCTGCGACTCCGCGTTCACGGTGACGCAACTGCTCTCCGAGCTCGGCCTCACCGAGCGGCGGGTCGCCGTGGAGATCAATCAGGAGATCGTGCCGCGCAGCCGGCACGCCGAGCATCGATTACGCGAAGGCGATCGCGTGGAAGTAGTGTTCGCCGTGGGAGGCGGGTAATGGCGGCAATCGCAAGTGATGTCAGCGTGCGTGCAGACGGCGACCCGCTGATCATCGCGGGCGTGCGTTACCGCTCGCGACTGCTCGTCGGTACCGGCAAGTATCGCGATCTCGAGGAAACGCGCCGCGCCGTCGAAGCGAGCGGGGCCGAGATCGTGACGGTCGCGATTCGCCGTACCAACATCGGGCAGAATCCGAAGGAGCCGAGCCTAACCGATATGCTGCCGCCGACGAGGTACACTTATCTCCCCAATACCGCCGGCTGCTATACGGCGGAGGACGCCGTGCGCACGTGCCGTCTGGCGCGCGAATTGTTGAATGGGCACGACCTCGTCAAGCTCGAAGTGCTGGGTGACGAGAAGACGCTTTATCCCGACGTCCCGCAGACGCTCGAGGCGGCGCAGATCCTGGTCAAGGACGGATTCAAAGTGATGGTCTACACCAACGACGACCCGATCATGGCCAGGCGCTTCGAGGAGCTCGGCTGTGTGGCGGTCATGCCGCTCGCCGCGCCGATCGGTTCCGGCCTCGGCATCCGCAATCCATACAATATCCGTTTCATCGTGGAAGCGGCGAAAGTGCCGATCCTGGTGGACGCCGGCGTCGGCACCGCGAGCGATGCCGCGATCGCCATGGAGCTCGGCTGCGACGGCGTGCTCATGAACACCGCGATCGCCGCGGCGCAGAATCCGGTGGCGATGGCGGGCGCGATGAAGAAGGCGGTGGAAGCGGGCCGGGAGGCCTATCTCGCGGGCCGCATGCCGCGCAAGCAGTACGGTTCGCCTTCGTCGCCGGTCGGCGGAACGTTCTTCCCATAACCGCAACTGCAATACCCTCGCTGCGCTGCAGAGAGTGACGGAGGAAATTAAAGCATTGTCCCCCCTCCGCCCCCGCCCCTCCCCCGCGAGAGAGGAGGGGAGAAGACCGGTTCGCAGTTACGTTCTGCGCCAGGGACGCATGACCGAGGCGCAACGCCGCGCGCTCGCGCGACTCTGGCCCCGTTACGGCGTCGCGCTCGGCGACGCTCCGCTGGTTCCCGCCGTGCTGTTCCGGCGCGCCGCGCCGGTGATACTCGAAATCGGCTTCGGCAACGGCGATGCGCTGGTGGCAGCCGCGGCCTCTCAACCCGATCACGATTTTTTGGGCGTCGAAGTGCACCGGCCGGGCGTCGGCAGTTTGCTGCTCAAGCTCGCCGACGCGGGGATCGAAAACGTGCGCGTGATCGTCGCGGACGCGAACGACGTCCTCGCCCGTCTCACGCCGGGAACGCTGCAAGGCGTGCACTTATTCTTCCCTGATCCATGGCCGAAGAAGCGTCACCACAAGCGCCGATTGCTGCAACCCGCGTTCGCCGCGCGGCTGCGTGAGGTGCTCGCGCCCGGCGGTTATCTGCATTGCGCGACGGATTGGGAAGAGTACGCGGCGCACATGCTCGCCGTGCTGGAAGCAACGCCGGGCTTCGTGAACGCCGCCGGGGCCGGCCGCTACACCGAGCGTCCCGCCTCGCGTCCTATGACGCGTTTCGAGCGGCGCGGACAGGCGGAGGGCAGGCCGGTGCGGGATCTTGTGTTCCGGCGTATGGAACCGTCCGCCCGTTAGAGACGCCGCGGTACCTTGGCCGTCGGGTCCTAGTCCTGCCTTGACGTCAAACTAGCGGGCCGTTCACGCCGATGGGTGACGGAAGTATTTCTTCGAGGACGATTTACGAAGGCATCGCCATGGCTCGGGGCCTCGTACATTTCTGCGCAATGTCGAAGGGATCATCGAAGCCAACGCGGATTTCCTGAAGAAGGACGACGATGCCGACTTTCGTCGGTCACGAGACGAAGGAAAATTACTTCTTGGTCGGGTTCGACGCGGCGTTCTAGCGCGCACCCCGGCGATCACCGCGTCGCGGCCGGCCGGGCTCAACCCGTCGTCAGGCAATCGTTCAGCCACTCCGTGGTGTGGCGGGGTCCGTATCCGGTAAACGGTCGTGTGATCGGAACGACATACAGTTGATCGTCGCCGTCCAGGTATTGTTTTACGTGATCGAAGATCCGCACCGGAAGCAGATCGGTATATATCGCATACACGGATTCGGTGAGCTTTACGGATATACGATAACGTTTTCGCAGGGAGCCGACGATTTTCGAGCGTTTTTGCAGATCGCTTATCTCGTAAATGACCAATAACACTGACATGTAACGCCCCTTTGTATCGACTTACTGAATCTAAACGCCTTCCCTGAAAGCGGGTAAATGCGCCCGCTGCCTTGGACTCCTTGAAGCGCTTCAGGCCCGCCTATGCCGCCGATGCTCGCGCTTCGCGCGCGAGCAAGTTGGTCAGCGCTTCGTAGTCGATCGGCTTCACCAGATGAAAATCGAAGCCTGACACCATCGCCTGCATGCGGTCGGACTCGCCGCCGAAACCCGTGATGGCGATCAGCGGAACATCGCGGAAGCGCGCGTGCTCGCGCAGGCATTTCGCCACGTCGTAACCGTTCATGTCGGGCAGCCCGATGTCGAGGAGCACCGCGTTCGGCCGGAACTCCAGCGCGGTTTCCACGCCGACCGCGCCGGCATGCGCGAGCCGCACTTCGTGTCCGGCCATCTCGAGCCACATCGCCAGGCCGTGCGCCGAATCGACGTTGTCATCCACGATGAGGATGCGCAATCCGGGCTGCCGCGACACCCCGCTCGCCGCGGTCTTGTCGGTCGCGCTCGCCGCCGGGGCCGCCGTGAGCGGCAAGCGAACGGTGAATTCCGCGCCGCGTCCCACGCCGTCGCTGCTGGCGTGCACGCTCCCGCCGTGCAGCTCCACCAGGCCGCGAACCAGCGCGAGCCCGATGCCGAGCCCACCTTGGGTGCGGTTCATCGAGGAATTGACCTGCGTGAACAGCCCGAACACGCCTTCCAGCATCTCCGGCGGTATGCCGACGCCGTTGTCGCGCACGCGCAGGCAAGCTTGCAGCGACGGGCTCGTTTCGATCTCGACCGCGAGATCGATCGAGCCCCCGTCATCGGTGTACTTTACGGCGTTCGTCAGCAGGTTGTCGATCACTTGCGTCAACCGCACCAAGTCGCCTTCGAGATACATCGGCTCCGGCGGTACGGTGACGCTCAGCCGATGACGGCGCGCTTCGATCAACGGTTTGACGGTTTCCACCGCGTGCGCCACCACGGTCGAGAGCTCGAGCGATTCGCGCTGCAACGTGATGCGCCCGCTCGTGATGCGGGCGACGTCGAGCAAATCGTCGATCAGGCGCGTGAGATGCTTCAGTTGCCGTCCGAGCAGCTCGCGGGCCCACGCGAATTGATGATCCGAAAGACCGGGGGCGTGCAGCAGTTGTACGCCATTGTGTATGGCCGACAACGGATTGCGCAGCTCATGGGCGAGGATCGCGAGAAACTCGTCTTTGCGGCGCGATGCCTCCTGCAGGGCCGTTTCCGCGCGTTTGCGCTCGCCGATTTCGGCTTTCAACTGCGTGTTCGCCTGCGCGAGCTCGGCGTTGGCATGCTCCAGCGTGCGGTTCAGTTTTTGCAGCTCGCGCGTGTTCTCCGCCTTTAACGCCGCGTGCGCCTGCGCGAGCTCGGTATTCGTCGCCGCCAGGCGTTGGTTCAGCCGCTCCAGCTCGCGCCGCTGCAAGTAGAGCTGAACCAGCACCTGCACTTTGCTGCGTAATATCTCCGGGATGACGGGGACATAAACGTAATCGACCGCTCCCATCTGGTATCCCTTGAGGCGATCGAAATCCGTCACGTGCACGCCCGTGACGAAGATGATCGGCGTTTTCTCGAAACGCGGATGTTCGCGAATCATGGCGGCGGTTTCGAAGCCGTCCATTCCCGGCATGTTGACGTCGAGGAGTATGGCGGCGAATTCCATCTCCATGAGGCGCTGTAGCGCCTCGGTGCCCGATTCGGCGCGCACCAGGTTTTGCTTGAGTCCGGTGAGAATCGCCTCGTAACTCAAGAGGCGAGCCGGCTGATCGTCCACCAGCAGGATATTGGCCTTGTCGTCGGCGTTCATCGTTGTCTTGCTCTTAGCGGTGCAGCCACATGCGCAGCAGCGACAGCAGCTGCTGGTTGTTGACCGGTTTCGCGATGTAGTCGGAAGCGCCGGCTTCCAGGCACTTCTCGCGATCGCCTTTCATCGCTTTGGCCGTGAGCGCGATGATCGGCAGCAGCCGCAAGTGCGCGTGGCTGCGTATCTGGCGCATGGTCTCGTAGCCGTCCATCTCCGGCATCATGATGTCCATGAGCACGAGCGAGAGGTCGGGTGTCTGCTCGATCAGCTCGATCGCATCGCGCCCGGTGCTCGCGGAGAGAACCTGCATGTTATGCCGCTCGAGCACGCTCGATAACGCGAAGATGTTGCGCACGTCGTCGTCCACCACCAGCACTTTCTTGCCCGCGAGCACTTCGTCGCTTTCGTAGAGCCGCGCGAGCATGCGTTGCTTGGCCTCGGGTAGATTGCCGACGACGCGATGCAGGAACAGCGCCGTTTCATCGAGCAACCGCTCGGGCGATTGCGCGCCCTTGAGCACGATGCTCTTTGCCATGGTGCGCAGGTTCGCTTCCTCGTCTTCGGAGAGCTCGCGGCCGGTGAACACCACGATCGGCACTTCACGCAGCCGCGGTTCGCGCTGCACCTCGGCGAGCAAATCGAAGCCGGATATGTCGGGTAGCCGCAAATCGAGTACGACGCAGTCGTAGACGCTTTCGCGCATCGCCGTGAGCCCCTCGGCGCCGGTGCCGACCGTGGTGATCTCCACGTCGTCGTAGCCGAGGAGCTCGCTGACGCTCAGTTGCTCGGCCGGCGAATCTTCGATAATCAGCAGGCGGCGCTTGCGCGGCTCGGTGAACGCCTTGATGCGCTCGAACGCGTCATCCAGAAGCTCGGTCGTCGCCGGTTTGTTCAGGTAGGCAAACGCGCCGCGCGACAGCCCGTGCTGGCGTTCTTCCTCGATGGTCGTGATCTGGACCGGAATGTGGCGCGTCGCCGGGTCCTGCTTCAGCTGGCTCAACACGGTCCAGCCGAGCATGTCGGGCAGGAACACATCGAGCGATATCGCGGTCGGCAGGTGCTTGCGTGCGAGCGTCAGCGCATCCGCGCCGCGCATCGCGACGATCCCTTTGAAGCCATGGGAGCGCGACAGATCCAGCAGCACCTTGGCATAGTGCGGGTCGTCTTCGACGATCAGCAGCACCGCGTCGCCGGGCGCAATATCGTCGCGGTCGTCGCGCACTTGCTCCGGCTGGGTGGCGGGAATCAGTATCGGCTGGAACGTGGTTTCGGTGCGCACGCCGGCCGGCCGGCCGTCCGCACCGCGCGCCACGGAGCCGACGTAATTGAGCGGCAGGTAAAGCGTGAAGGTGCTGCCGTTGCCGGGCGCACTGACCAGGCGGATTTCGCCGCCGAGGAGCTGGGCGAGCTCGCGCGAAATGGCGAGCCCGAGTCCGGTGCCGCCGTATTTGCGCGCCGTCCCGGCATCCGCCTGCTGGAACGCTTCGAAAACGATCTTTTGTTTTTCCGGCGGTATGCCGATGCCGGTATCGGTGACGGCAAAGGCCACCACCGTCGGCGCCTCGTCGAGCACCGGATGGCCGTGGCTCCAGCCTTCCGTCGCGACGCCGACGCGCAGATGCACGCCGCCGTGCTCGGTGAACTTGAAGGCGTTCGACAGCAGGTTCTTCAACACCTGCAGCAGGCGCTTCGGGTCGGTATAGAGGTTGCGTCCAAGCTCCGGGTTGACCTCGGCGCTGAACGCGAGCTTGCGCGCCTCGGCTTCATGACGGAACGCGCGCTCGACGGTTTCCTTGAGCGTCGTAAACGGCAAGTCCTCGCATTCCACGGTGACCGTACCGGATTCGATCTTTGACAAGTCGAGAATGTCGCTGATCAGGTTGAGCAGGTCGGTGCCCGCCGCGTGGATGGTATTGGCGAATTCAATCTGGCGCGGGTTCAAGTTGCCTTCGGCGTTTTCCGAAAGCTGTTGCCCGAGGATCAGGATGCTGTTGAGGGGCGTGCGCAGCTCGTGCGACATGTTGGCGAGAAATTCCGATTTGTAGCGCGAGGTGAGCGCGAGCTCCGCGGCTTTCTCTTCGAGCGCCCGGCGTGCTTGCTCGATTTCCTGGTTCTTGCGCTCGACTTCGGCGTTCTGCGCGGCGAGGAGCTGTGCCTTCTGCGCCAACTCTTCGTTCGTCTGCTGCAGCTCGCGTTGTTGCGTCTGTAGCTCGATCGCGAGCTGTTGCGATTGCTTCAACAACCCCTCGGTGCGCATCGTCGCCTCGATGGTGTTGAGCACGATGCCGACGATATCGGTCAGCTGCTCGAGGAAGGCGATGTGCGAGGGCGTGAATTCCTTGAGCGAGGCGAGCTCGATGACCGCCTTGACCTGGCCTTCGAACAGCACCGGCAGCACGATCACCGTGCGCGGCGGCACCGTCATCAGGCCCGAGGCGATGCGCACCGCCTCGGGCGGGATGTCGCTGATCATCAGGCGGTGGCGCTCGTAGGCGCACTGGCCGACGAGACCTTCGCCGACGGCGTACTCGCGCGCGCCTTCGACCGGCTCCATGTTGGCGTAGCCCGCGAGTTGGCGCAGCCGCAAGCCCTTTTCGGTTTCGCCCATCATGTACATGACGCCCTGATGCGCCTCCACGAGCGGCGCCAGCTCCGACAGCAGCATCTGCGCGACGGTAAAAAGGTCGCGTTGGCCCTGCATCATGCGCGAGAACTTGGCGAGGTTGGTCTTGAGCCAGTCCTGCTCGGTGTTCTGATCGGTGGTCTTGCGCAGATTGCCGATCATGGCGTTGATGTAGTTTTTGAGATCCGCCACTTCGCCCTTGGCGTCCACCTGGATGTAGCGCGTCAGGTCGCCCTTGGTCACGGCCGTCGCCACCTCGGCGATCGCGCGCACCTGCGTGGTGAGGTTGGCGGCGAGCAGGTTGACGTTCGCCGTGAGATGCTTCCACGTTCCGGCGGCGCCCGGCACGTTCGCTTGGCCGCCGAGGCGGCCTTCGACGCCGACCTCGCGCGCCACCGTCGTGACCTGGTCGGCGAAAGTCGCGAGCGTGTCGGTCATGCTGTTGATGGTGTCGGCTAGCGCCGCGACCTCACCCTTCGATTCCACGGTGAGCTTCTGCGCGAGATCGCCGTTCGCCACCGCCGTTACCACCTTCACGATACCGCGCACTTGGTTCGTGAGGTTCGCCGCCATGACGTTCACGTTGTCGGTTAAGTCCTTCCAGGTGCCGGCCACACCTTTCACTTCCGCCTGGCCGCCGAGCTTGCCCTCGGTGCCGACTTCGCGCGCGACGCGCGTCACTTCGGCGGCGAACGCGTTCAATTGGTCGACCATGGTGTTGAGCGTGTTCTTGAGCTCGAGGATTTCGCCCTTCACGTTCAC
>JAJPKH010000065.1 GCA_021323795.1 Acidiferrobacteraceae bacterium
GGGAACGGGACGATTGTTACCGACGCGCCGGATTCGGTTCCGCCGGTCGCGCCTGACGTGGTCCCGCCGAGGCCGCTCGGCGATGTGCCGGCCGCGCCGCTTGGCGTTGTAGCGGTTGCGCCGCTTGGCGTTGTAGCGGTTGCGCCGCTTGGCGTTGTAGCGGTTGCGCCGCTTGGTATAGTGCCGGCCGCTCCGCCCGGCATAGTGTTCGTCGCACTTCCGGGCGATGTGGCACCGGCGATGCCCGGTTGCGCGGGCATACCGCTCGAGATCGAACCAGCGTCTCCAATTCCGACCGTACCGTTCGGTGTCGTACCGGTGGCGCCGCTCGGCGCAGTGCTTGCCGCTCCGCTCGGCATCGTGCTCATGGTACCGGCGGGAGTCGTCGTGCCGGCGGCGCCCGACGGAGTTGACGTCCCGCCTGCGATTGAACCGGTTCCGTTCGCGCCGCCCTGCGCGAAAGCTGTTGCCGAAACCGCGAATAGTGCGAACGTGAGACAGACCGATGACCATTTCTTCATGACACCTCCTTGTCCAGCGCACGGCGACCGTGGCGCGGCATAACGCCATGCGTCGTTCTCTAAAAGACCCGCGTCAGGGAAGCGGCCGCATCGCTCCGTTTCGCTGACGAGCGCTGTTGCAGATTGGAACTGCTGCTCGTGCCGCAGGTTCCGCGACGCGATAACGTGCCGTGGTGGTAGTTGCTCACGAGACGAAACCCTATTAGCGGTCGGGTTACTTCGAGCTTTGGCATTCGTCCGCGCTGACAAACGGCATTGCAGCACCGAGTTTACCAACTTAACCTATATCGCCTTTCCTCGATGCAAGTTTTGTATCGAGACCGGGCGGTTGGCAGGCGCTGCGAAAGCCAACAAGAAAGAAGCGCCTCAGTCTTTTGTACCAACCGGCCACAGGCGTTTAGACGGGCACCGGCAAATCGGCGACAGCTTGCGTTGCAACGACGAGTTTTCACCTTATTGGCGAGAAGTCCGATTATAAAATGCCCGTCGAAATCAATATCGACCCTTCAAACTCAAACGCGTGTCGGACCGATGACGACGCGCCATCGTCGATGGGCGATAGCATGCTTCCCCTCGAATCGGTGATCGGCACGGAGGAGCTCGAGCGCCGCGGAACGCGGCCTCCCGATTACGAAGCCGAGAACCGGGCGCTCGCGTCGCTCATGCAAGAACTGGTCAGCTCGTCCAGCAAGGTCCTGCAAAAGCTCGCCGACACCGCATTGACCCTGTGCCGCGCGCATTCAGCGGGCATCAGCCTCCTGCAAGAACAGGATCGCCGGCAAGTTTTCGTTTGGCCGGCGCTCGCGGGAGAGTCGTCGCGTTCCCTTGGGCGCAAGATGCCGCGCGAGTGCAGCCCGTGCGGTCTCGTGCTCGACCACAACGCCCCGCTGCTGCTGTTGCATCCGGCGCGGTATTTCCCGCTTTCGGTCGACGCCCTGCCGATCGCCGAGATGCTGCTGGTTCCCTTCCACGTCGCCGGCAAGCCGATCGGGACGCTCTGGATTCTCGCGCATGACGAGACACGCCGGTTCGACAAGGAAGATCTGCGGCTGCTGACCAGTCTCAGCACATTCGTTTCCACGGCTTACCAAGTGCTGACCGCGCAAGAGCGCGAAGCGCGCGCGAGCGCGGACAAGACGGAGGAGCTGGCGGCCACGCGGCGGTTGCAGGACATCAGCACGCGGCTGATTCGCGAAGGCGACGTGAACGCGCTGTATCACCAGATCCTCGACGCCGCCGCCGATCTCATGCACTCCGATATGGCGAGTTTGCAGATGCTCTATCCCACGCGCGGCGAGCTGCGGCTGATCGCCTCGAAAGGATTCGCCGCCTCGTCGGCCGCATTCTGGGAATGGGTGCACGCGGGTTCGGGCAGCACCTGCGGCGAGGCGCTGCGCACCGCCCGCCGCGTGATCGTGTCGGATGTCGAAGCCTGCGATTTTATCGTCGGCACGCGCGACCTCGAAGAATATCGCGCGTCGGACATCCGCGCCGTGCAGTCCACGCCGCTTATTTCCCGCTCCGGTCAGGCGCTCGGCATGCTTTCCACGCACTGGCGCGAACCGCATCAACCTTCCGAGCGCGAGCTGCGCCTCCTCGACGTGCTCGCGCGCCAGGCGGCCGATCTCATCGAGCGCGCCCAGACCGAGGCGCGGCTGCGCGACAGCGAAACGCGCGCCAAGCGCGTGTTGGAGAGCATCACCGATTCCCTGCTGGTACTGGACGCCGATTGGCGCGTGACCTACATGAACGCGGCGACGCGGCGCACGCTCGTAGCGCGTGGAATGCAGCCCGACGATGTCATCGGCAAACACTTTTGGAACGAGGTCTTCCCGCACGCGCGCGGTACCCGCATCGAGCGCGAATACAAGCTCGCGATGTCGGAGCGCGTCGCCGTGGAGTTCGATTATTTGTATGAGCCGTGGCAGCGCTGGTATGCGATTCGCGCCTACCCGGTCGAGGAAGGCGGCATCGCCATTTACTTTCAAGACGTCACCGAGCGCTGGCAGACCGAAGAGGCGCTACGCGACAGCGAGGGGCGCTTCCGGGTGATGGCGGACAGCTCTCCGATCGTGATTTGGGTGACGGACAACAGGGGGGCGATTGAGTTCGTGAACCGGGCGTACCTCGAGTTCTTCGGCGTGCGCCAGGAACAGATCCAAGGACCGGGCGGCTGGCAGCCGCTGCTCCATCCGGACGACGTCGAGGAATACGCCGCCCGTTATTTCGCCGCTCTGCGCGAGCGCAAACCGTTTATCGCCGAAGCGCGCGTTCGCCATGCGGATGGCAGCTGGCGCTGGATCGCCTCGCACGGCGTCCCGCGGTTCTCCGTGAGCGGAGAATTTCTCGGCCATGTCGGCAGCAGCCCGGACATTACGGAGCACAAGCGCGCCCAGGAAGCGCTGGCGGAAAGCGCGCGCCTAAAAGACGCGCTGTATCAATTCGCCGACCGCTTGCAGCATACCAAGTTGCTGAATGACGTGTACCAAGCCGCTCTGCAGGCGATCGTGGGCGCGCTCCAGTGCGATCGCGCCTCGATCCTGCTCTTCGACGACACCGGCGTGATGCGGTTTGTCGGCTCGCATGGCCTGTCCGAGGCTTATCGTAATGCCGTCGAAGGCCATTCGCCGTGGAAACCCGAGCAGAAAGATCCGGAGCCGGTTTGCATCAGCGATGTCAACACGGCCGACCTGGGCGACTCGCTCAAGGCCACGGTACGGGCGGAAGGCATCGGCGCGCTTTCCTTCATCCCGCTCGTCTCGAATGGAAAGCTCATCGGCAAATTCATGACGTACTACGACGCGCCTCACGTTTACACGCCGGAAGAAGTCGAGCTCGGCACCACCGTCGCGCGCCAGCTCGCCTTCGCGATCGAACGCAAACGCGCGGAAGAACTGTTGCAGCACAACGCGAAACAACTTGCGTTGATCACCGACGCGGCGCCGGTGTTCATCGCCTACTGCGATACCCAGGCGCGCTTCAAATTCGTCAACAAACCCTATGCCGCGCGCTTCGGCTTAAAGCCGGAAGACTGCATCGGCAAACGCATCTCTGAAATCGTCGGCGAAGACGCGTATGAATTTTTCCGCGAATACGTGGCCAGGGTTTTGCGCGGCGAACCGATCCGGTTCGAAATCGGAGTGCAGTACGCGGGAATAGGCGAACGCTTCGTGCATTGCTCGTATGCGCCCGAGCTCGACGCGTACGGAAACGTCGTCGGCTTCGTGGCCGCTATTACCGACATCACGGAACGCAAGCGCATCGAGGAGGCGTTGCGCCAGAGCGAAGAAAGATTGAGGGAGACCGACCGCCGCAAGGACGAGTTTCTCGCCACCCTCGCGCATGAATTGCGTAATCCCCTGGCGCCGCTGCACAACGCGTTGCAGGTAATGAAGCTCAAGGGCGACGACGCGCCGACCGTCGAGCGCTGCCGCTCGATGATGGAACGCCAGCTCGGACACATGGTCCGGCTCGTCGACGATCTGCTCGACGTGAGCCGCATCAGCCGTGGCAAGGTCGAGCTGCGCAAGGAACGGGCCGAGCTCGCCACCATCGTTCAGCAAGCCGTCGAAACGAACCGCCCGTTGCTCGAGGCGAGCGGCCAGAACTTCTTCATGGACATGCCGGCCGAGCGCATCGTCGTCGAGGCCGACGTGGCGCGGTTGGTGCAGATCATTGGGAACCTGCTCAACAACGCCTGCAAGTTCACGCACGAGGGCGGGCACATTTGGCTCACCGTCGAGCGCGACGGCGAGGAGGCGGTAATCCGCGTGCGCGACACCGGCGTCGGCATCGCCGCCGATGAATTCGGACGCATCTTCGAAATGTTCACGCAGCTCGATACGTCGCTCGAGCGCACGCAAAGCGGGCTCGGCATCGGCCTGACGCTGGTGAAAACGCTAACCGAGATGCACGGCGGCACGGTGGAAGTGTACAGCGAAGGTACCGGGTTCGGCAGCGAGTTTATCGTGCGCCTTCCGACCCCCGCCGCGCATGAAGAAGCGCCGCGGCCCGCGCCGGCCGCGAGCGCAGCCGCCACCACGACGTCCCTGCGCGTTCTCGTTGTGGATGACAATATCGATTCGGCGGACAGTCTCGCGGCACTGCTCGAGCTGGCGGGCCACGAGACGCAGGTCACGAACGACGGTCTCGAGGCGATACGGGCGGCGGCCGCGTTCAAACCCGACCTGATCCTGCTCGACATCGGCCTGCCGAAGTTGAATGGCTACGAAGTCGCCCGCTGGATACGCCAACAACCGTGGGGCCAAAGCGTCACGCTCGTGGCGCTGACCGGCTGGGGTCAGGACAGCGACCGGCAAAAATCCAAGGACGTCGGCTTCGATAGCCACTTGGTGAAACCGGTGGACTATTCGACGCTGGAGAAGCTCGTGGCCGGGTTCGCTCGCTCCTATCGCGAGCCGGGGACGTCGCAACCGCGAAACAGCGCCGTTATTCCCTAGGGAAGCTTTGAACAAGTACCAACGCTCGTCATTGCGAGCGAAGCGAAGCAGTCCCGTTCAACACGTCGAGATTGCGTCGTCACCGATGGCTCCTCGCAATGACACTGATTCCAAGTCCCGTAGCGGCGCGATTGATCTCCACGGCGCGCGGTTCGCCGCCGGCCCATCACCCACGCTTGCGCGCCGACGCCAGCGCTTGCGGATTCACGACGTTGATCGGCGCCCGGACGCGTACGCGACAATCTGATCGAAGACGTCGGAAAACCGCGCCTCGTGCTCGTGACCCGCGAGCTTCTTGAAGCACGGGAGCGTGCGGGGTGTCGTGGTGGTCATCGAGTATCGAGATTTTCATGTGCTGGCGTTGAATTCGCAAACCCGCGCTTGATCGGGACGACGTCAACGACGCGAACTAACATCGGCCAGCCGATCGACGCGCAGCAGCTGCGGGAAGAGCCGCGTCCACAGGGCGACGACCACCAGCGTACCGACGCCGCCCGCGAGGGCCGCGGGAACGGCGCCGAGCAAGGAAGCGACAACGCCGGCGCGGAACTCGCCGAGCTCGTTCGTCATGCCGACGAACAACACGTGCACCGCGCTGACGCGGCCGCGCATTTCCTCCGGCGTACCGAGCTGAACGACCGTCGCGCGCACGAAGACGCTCAACATGTCCGCCGCGCCCATGACGGCGAGCGCCGCGAGCGACAGCGCGAAATAGCTCGATAGGCCGAAGACGATGGCGCCGACGCCGAACAGCGCGACACCGCCGAACAACGCCCCGCCCGCGTGCGGCTGGCGCTCCGGCGGCAGATGCGCCAGCAACAGCCCGGTGCTGACCGCGCCGACCGCGACCATGCTGCGCATCATGCCGAGGCCGTCGGGGCCGACGTGCAGGATGTCGCGGGCGAACACGGGCAGCAGCGCCGTCACGCCGCCGATCAGCACGGCGAAGAGATCGAGCGTGATCGAACCGAACACGACGGGCTGACCGCGCAGATATTTGAGACCGGCGATCAAGCGCGTGAGCGCCGTCGTGCCCGCTTCCCGCTTGGCGATCACGCGCGTATGAATGGAGATCATCGCGACGGCGGCGAGCAGCGCGAGCACGAGGCAGGTCGCAAAGGTCACGGGCGCACCGAGAAGGTAAATGAAGCCGCCGAGCGCCGGGCCGACGATCGTCGCGATCTGTTGCGCCGAGGTGGTCCAGGCGACCGATTGCGCGAATTGCGCGCGCGGGACGAGAAGCGGCGCGAACGATTTCTGCGCGGGACCGGAAAGCGCGCGCGTCGTGCCGGTGAGCACCAGCGCCGCGTAGAACGGCCATGTCACGGTGGTGTGCACGGCCACGAGGTAAAGCAGCAGCGCGGCCGCCGTCGCCTGAATGAGATGCGCGGTGCCCAAGAGACGCCGGCGATCCACATGGTCGGCGAGATCGCCCGCCGGCAGCGTGAACGCGGCCACCGGCAGGAAAGCCGCGAGCCCGGCCCAGCCGAGCGTCATCGGGTCGCCGGTCAGATCGTACAGATACCAGCCGATCGCCACGGACTGCATTTGCGAGGCGAGAACCGCGACGAACCGCCCGCCGAGAAACAGGCCGAAGTCGCGAATACGGAGGATATGCGTGGCGACGGCCGGAGCGGACATGCGAATAGCTTAGTTGCTTGCGGCTGGCGAGGGGCTCACATCGCCATTAGAACCCGCGAGCCCGACTGCGCACAAGATTGGATTTTGGTACGCTTCGCAACGATGCCCTCCTCTCCGGTACGAGCCGTTACCCTGACGTCCCACCCCGAAACTCCAAGCCGAGCGGTCCGCGGCATCGGTGCGCGGCTATCGCGAACCGACGGAATACTGGCCGTCACCTATATTATGGAAGGCGACCTGGACCGCGCACGCGTGCCGGCGCCGGGACCGCGCTGCATCACTGATAAACTCTGGCAACATACGTGCTGCGAAATCTTCATCGCCCGCAAGGGTCTGCCGGGCTACTATGAATTCAACCTCGCGCCTTCCGGCGAATGGGCCGTGTATGCGTTTGAACGTTACCGCGAACCTGCGATGCTCGCTAACGTCAGCGCGCTCGATCCGCAAATCGCCGTGCGGCGCCGCGCGAAAACATTGGAGCTCGACGCCTTGATACCTCTCGATCGCCTGTCGCCGACACACGCGGGCGGCGCGTTAGCGCTGGCGCTGTCGGCGGTCGTCGAGGATCAAGACGGTTCGCTTTCTTACTGGGCGTTGCAGCATCGATCGGGTAAACCGGACTTCCATCATCCCGATGCATTCGCCTTGGAGCTCGAATGAAGTTCGGCATTGATCGCCTGCTGGAAGATCCGAAGCTGCGCCAACCGCTCGCGGGCCGGCGCGTGGCGCTGCTCGCGCATCCGGCGTCGGTGACTCACGATCTCGCGCATGCGCTCGACGCGCTCGCGGCGCTCAAGGACATCGAGCTGACGGCCGCCTTCGGTCCGCAGCACGGCTTGCGCGGCGACAAGCAGGACAACATGATCGAATCGCCGGACTACACCGATTCCACCCTCGGCATTCCGGTGTACAGCTTGTACGGCAAGGTACGCCGGCCCACGGCGGCGATGATGGACAGCTTCGACGTGCTGCTCGTCGACCTGCAGGACTTGGGCTGCCGCGTCTACACCTTTATTACCACGCTGCGTTACGTGCTCGAGGCGGCCGCGGAACACCGAAAGCAAGTATGGGTGCTCGACCGGCCGAATCCGGCGGGTCGTCCGGCCGAAGGTCTCCGGCTGCGCGCGGGTTGGGAGAGTTTCGTCGGCGCCGGTCCGTTGCCGATGCGTCACGGCCTCACTCTTGGCGAGCTGGCGAAATGGTTCGTGCGCACATTGCGCCTGAATGTGGAATGCGAAGTGGTAACGATGCAAGGCTGGAAGCCCACCGCCGCGCCCGGATACGGCTGGCCGATCGGCGAGCGCGCGTGGGTGAACCCGAGCCCGAACGCCCCGACCCCGTCGATGGCGCGCTGCTACGCGGGAACGGTGATGCTCGAGGGGACGACGTTGTCCGAAGGCCGCGGCACCACGCGGCCGCTCGAGCTTTACGGCGCGCCGGACGTCGAGCCGCGCAAGCTCATCGCCGCGATGCAATCGCTCGCGCCGCAATGGATGCGCGGTTGCCGGCTGCGCGCGTGCTGGTTCGAACCGACGTTTCACAAACACGCGGGCAAGCTCTGCGCCGGCGTGCAGATTCACGTGGACGATTGCGCGTACGAGCACGATGCATTTCGCCCGTGGCGGTTGCAAGCGCTCGCGTTTAAAGCGTTACGGAAATTGCGCCCGGATTATGATTTGTGGCGCGATTTCCCGTACGAATACGAGCGCGACCGGCTCGCCATCGATGTCATCAACGGCGGCGAACTGCTACGCCAGTGGGTGGACGACCCCGCCGCTGGTGCGGCCGATCTCGACGCGCTCGCCGGCGCCGATGAAAAAGCATGGCGCGAAGAACGCGAGTCGGCGCTGCTTTATCGATGAAAGCGTGTCATTACGCACATTGACTCTCGGTGCATGAAGTTCATGCCGCCTGCGTTTACACCGCTTTTCATTTAAGGGAACCTCTAATAATTCAAATGTAGGGTGGGTTGACCTACTTTTTCTCGCCGTCGTCGTTCGGTCCTACATAAAGAAATCTTTCAGCAGCGGCGTCCCGGGCGCGCACGCATACTGATCGAAGTCGGTCACGCCCGCCTTGGCGAGCACCTCGTCGTCGATAAAGAAATTGCCCGTGCAGGTGCCGCTCTCCTTCGTCAAAATCACATGCGCCGCATCGGCCACGATCTCGGGCTTGCGGCTGCCGCGGATCGTCGCCTCGCCGCCTAAGAGATTCTGCACCGCCGCCGTGGCGATCGGCGTGCGCGGCCAGAGCGCGTTCACGGCGATGCCGTCGTGGCGCAGCTCTTCGCTCATGCCGAGCACGCACAGGCTCATGCCGTACTTGGCCATCGTGTAAGCCAGGTGCGGCGCGAACCAGCGGGGATCCAGATTGAGCGGCGGCGAGAGGTTCAGGATGTGGGGATTGTCCGCCTGCTTCAGGTGCGGGATGCAGGCTTGCGAGCACGCGAAGGTGCCGCGCGTGTTGATCTGGTGCATCAGGTCGAAGCGCTTCATCGGCGTTTCGACCGTGCCCGCGAGGAAGATCGCGCTCGCGTTGTTCACCAGAATATCGATGCTGCCGAAGGTCGCGACCGTTTTCGCGACGGCGGCTTGGATCTGGTCCTCGAACCGAATATCGACGATAAGCGGCAGCGCTTTGCCGCCGGCCGCTTCGATCTCCTTCGCCGCCGTATAGATGGTGCCGGGGAGCTTCGAATTCGGCTCGGCGGTCTTGGCCGCGATGACGACATTCGCGCCGTCCCGCGCCGCCCGCAGGCCGATGGCCTTGCCGATGCCCCGGCTCGCGCCGGTGATGAAAAGCGTTTTTCCGCGAAGGGCCGCCATCGATGTTTCTCTCGTATCTGCTAGACTTTCCGCCGGCGGGACGATGGTTTGCGATCTTCCGCCGATAAAACGATAAGGAACCTCTAATAATTCAAATGTAGGGTGGGTTGAGCGCAGCCGATACCGCACAGGATGTGCCGACTTCGCGGGAGCACACGGATGTGCGGAGCGATGCCGCACAGGATGTGCCAATTTCGCGGGAGCACACGGATGTGCGGAGCGATACCCGCCGAACAATATCGGGTCCGCCGCTTGCGCGGCTCGACTCAACCTGCATAGAAGCAATTTTTAGAGGTTCCTATAACTTAAAGCCGAGGTATTCTATTCGTGTCGTCGATAACTCGCATCAAACAAACAAAACGGACGATCATCAATCAACATACCAGGCCCGATAACCTCAAAGGGCTTACTCAAGTTCTTACGACGTTGATACCGCTCGCGGCCCTCTGGTGGGTCGCCGTGCTGAGTACCGGCATTTCGTACTGGCTGACCATCAGCGTAGCGTTGCTGATGAGTCTGTTCCTGCTGCGTGTCTTCGTGCTGATGCACGAATGCGGTCACGGCAGTTTATTTCGCACGCCTCGGCTCAATAAGGCATTCGGCTTTCTTTTCGGCGTCGTGTCGGGCATGCCGCAATACGTTTGGTCGGAGCATCACGCCTTTCACCATGCGACCAACGGCAATTGGGCCAAATACCGCGGGCCGTTGGCCGTCGTCACCGTGGATGAATATGCGGCGATGACCGCAAAGCAACAGCGCAAGTACCAGCATGCGCGCAGCATCTGGCTGGCTCCCTTTGCTGGATTTTCCTATTTGATTTTTAACCCGCGCTTTACCTGGCTAATGGGCAGTATCGGGCTGTTGGCCCATATTCTTAAGAAGAAACTCGCTGAGCCGAACGTCTCTATTAAGGTGCACGCCGCAGGATTCAAAACGCCTTATTGGGCGTCCGCCCGAGAGTACCGGCACATGTTCTGGAACAACGTGGTGTTGCTGAGCGCATGGGCGCTGATGTCCTGGTTGATTGGACCTGACCTGTTCTTCACGGAGTACGTCATCAGCGTATCGCTGGCCGGTGGCGCCGGCATCGTGCTCTTTACCGTGCAGCATAACTTCGAGCACGCCTACGCGAGCGCTGACGACGGTTGGGATTACGACACCGCGGCGATACAGGGCACGAGCTTTCTGGTTTTCCCGCGCTGGCTAAACTGGTTCACCGCTAATATTGCCTATCATCACATTCATCATTTGTCCGCGAGAATTCCCAACTACTGCTTGGCGCAGTGTCATGCGGAATACCGGCATCTATTCTCGGACGTCACGCGCGTGACGTTGACGCAGATTCCGCAAGCTCTGAAGCACATCCTCTGGGATGTTCGTGCGCGTCGAATCATCTCGGTGGCCGAATATCGCCGGCAAAACAGCCAAGCCGGTTACGCTTAAATCCCCTCCCCGGCCCGGGCCTCGGACGCCGAAGCGAGCGCCGCTAACCGGGCGTTTAGCGCATGTTGCCGGTGTGGCCGAGCGAATAGCGGCCGGGCTGCGGCCAGACCGTGAGGCCGTGCGGCTCCATGCCGACCGGAATCTTCCTCACGGCGCCGGTCGTCGTATCGAACACGTAAACCACATCGTCATAGCGGCCGCTCAGCCATAAATATTTTCCATCGGCGCTGACATTGCCCATGTCCGGGCTGCCACCGCCGGGAATCGGCCAATTGGCCTCGACCTTGCGCGTCGCGAAATCGACGACCGATACGCTGCCTTTGCCGCCCTTCGCGCCGTGCACTTTGTTCGAGCCGCGGTTCACGACGTAAAGCTTCTTGCCGTCGCGGCTCGGATAAAGCCCGTGCGTTCCGACGCCGGTTTTTACAAAACCGACCTCCTTGAAGTTATCGCCGTCCACGACAAAAATGCCGTCGGCCATCATGTCGGCCACGTAGAAGAGCTTTCCGTCCGGCGAGACGCGAATGTCCTGCGGCATGCGCCCTTTCGACAGCTTCAAATAACCGACGACCTTGCTGTTGACGAGATCGATCTTCGCGAGGCCGCCGCCGAATTCACAGGTGAAGATGGCGTACTTGCCGTCGATCGAGAAGTCCGCGTGGTTGATACCCGGGCACTTCGGCGTCGGGATGGAGGACTTCAGCGCCATGGTGTGCGGATCGCGGAAGTCGAGCCGCTTGTAGGCTTCCGCAACGACGATGGCGTGCGCGCCGTTCGGCGCGAAATACATGTTATAGGGATCATCCACGGGGATCGCCTTCCCCGGCTTGCCGGTCTTGGGATCGATCGGCGTGAGGCTGCCGTCGGTCCGGCCTTCGGCGTTGTTGGTGACCCAGAGCGTTTGCAAATCCCACGACGGCACGATGTGCTGAGGATTGATGCCGACCTTGAAGCGATCGATCACCTTAAACGTGACGGGATCGATGACGTAAACGTCGTTCGATCGCAAGTTCGGCACGTACACGCGCGTGAGCGCGCCCGCCGTCGCGGCGCTCATTTTGTCGGTCGTCGTCTCGCTGTAA
>JAJPKH010000154.1 GCA_021323795.1 Acidiferrobacteraceae bacterium
GAGCACCAGCATCAGCGCCGCCGGACGTCGCCCGCCGTACAGTGCGGCAAGCACAACGGCGACAAAGCTCAGCAGGGAAGGATTAGTGACCCACGGATCGAACACCACGCGCACGAGCACCGCGAGTACAAAAAAGACAACAGCGACAACATAGGCCATCGCGTAAACAGGATGTGACAGCGCCGCCGGCAGGGAGGGCACGTCACGATAACACACCAGGGAGTCGTCGCTGGAGAGTGCCGCCGAAAACCAACGTGAAATATTCTTTGCGACTTTCCCTGCTATGAATGTGGGATTGGCAAAGTCGCGGAAAGCGCGCACGTAAGTGTGCACTGCCTTCCGTTTTCGCACTTGGCCGCTCAGACGCGTTTACGCGAACACCTCATACCGCTCGCGCGGAGGGTGCGGAACGTAACGGAATACCGTAACAGGTCGACGCGCGGAATCATGTGCTGCCAGCGATAACGCGCGGGACCCGAGAAGAAGTACAGCGAGCGCGCCGCGAGTTCCTGCTGGTACACGTCGTAACTCGTCGGCGTCCCCCGGCGAAAGCGCATCACGGAGCGTGCAGGGAGACACCGGCCACGACCGCGCCGAACGGCAGGATCGGCGGCGCGGGAGCGAGGACGCCCCCGTCGAACCGATAACGCACGCCGAAGTGCACGACCTCGCGACGCGCGTCGACGCCATGCATGCGCACCGACTCGAACGGCAGTCGCTCGATATCGGAGAGCAGCGCCGCTTCCGCGGCGGCGGAAATGAACTCCGGTACATAGCGCAAACCACGCGGTGGTTTTTCGACGGCGCGCGATTTACGCCGCGCCCGAGCCGGTCGTTTCTCCACCGATATCGCCGCTACCCGCGACGGGCGGCTACGCCGATGGCGGCGGGGTAAGCGACTCGATCAGCGCCTCGATATCGACGACCGCCACTCCCATCGCGCGCCCGGCTGCCGCGCCGCTTTCGGTCGCGTTTTGCACGACCGCGGTTTTCGAGACCGCCGCGATCGCTTGCGGCGTCAAGTCGACGCCGATCACCTTCTTGACGTCTTGCAGGTTGGCAATGAACGGCGCGAACGCGTCGCGCGCCGCCGCGAGCGACCCGTCGATCTTGGAGAAATTCAACATTACCTGTTCGCGCCGTCGATCGGTCACGGCCTTGAGCTCCGGATCCTTCACCTCGCCGTATGTCTGCTTCCACGTCGCGAGCCAGGCGTCGCTCCGACGCCTCATCTGGCTCGACTCACTGGTCACCACGCTCGCCTGCTTCGCCATGGTGTCCACATCCTTCGCGAATCGCGTGTACGCGTCGCGCAGCTGCGTCTCGGGGGCGACGAGCAGCGCATTCAACGAAGCGAGCGTCTTATCGATCTGCGTGCGCGTTGCCTTCATCGCGTCCCGCACATCCGCAAGCGATTGCGCCGTGGCTTCCTGACGTTCGACCGGCGTGCTGCTGCAACCGGTAACCACCATCGCGATCAGAACCACCCCGACCCACCTCGCGCGTCTCTCCATGACACATCTCCTTGTGCAGTGTTAACCCGGGTTGCTTCGGCGACCGCAGCTTTCCGCTACTTCCGCGCGGCCTTACCGTAGCACGGGAAACCGGCCGGCACGCGCGATGCAGCGCGCTTTCCGGGCTCTTACTGGACACAGCGGGATTGCCCTCGCCGGTGCCTACGGCGTTACCGCGGTCTCCCCGCGGATGAGCCGCGCGCGAACAGAATCTCGGCCCGAACCGTCAGCACGACGCGTATCAACTCCCCGGGGTGAAGCCGAGGATGATATCGAACCGAGCCGCGAGCTGGTTGCGAGAATTTTCAACAGGACTAAAAAGAACAATCACCGACGCGCGCGTTGGGGTCGCGAATGGCATTCAGCACGCCGTCGCGCTCGTTCAGCGCCTCTCTCTCGCACTGGACGTCAGATATCGCCGGCGGCGCCGTGGTCGGGCTAACTGTCGGTCATACCGTGGTAAAACTAAACCAAGACAACCGCGGAGCGCACATCGCGATCGTGTCGACGCAAACCGGACCGATGGCGGCGCTCGTCGTACCGTTTAGTTGAGCGAACCGATGCGGGGCGGCTCCGGATTCCGGCGCCGCTTCAGCGCATGGCTTTCGCATGCGTGGCCACATCGATGAACGGAACGGTGCTGCCGGTAACCTGCGGGAGGATGCCGTTCCATTTGTCGATCGCCTTGATCGACGCCTCGATCTGGCGCAGCTGGATCAACTCGCTCGTGACGTTCGCTTTTTGCAGCCTTAGCGCTTCCGCCTCGGCTTTCGCGTTGGTGATCTTCTGTTCCGCTTCGATCTTCACGCGCTCGAGGTCGCGCTGCGCCTTGAGCGCGAGCTGTTCCGCGGTTTGCTTGGCCTCGATGGCCTGGGCGAACTGCTGCGAGAAGCGGAAATTGACGATCGCGAAGTCATCTACATATATATGGTAGCCGGCCATGCGCGTTTTCAGCATCTCGCGTATTTCCTGGCGTACGCGTTCGCGCTGCGTGATCAGCTCGACCGCCGTGTAGCGCGCGGTTATCGCCTTCACCACTTCCTGCACCGCGGGATCGATGATGCGGTCCTTGAACGCCGTGCCCAACGTCTGAAAAATCCAGTTCACCTTTTCCGGGTCCAGGTGGTAGTTCACCGCGATGGTCGAATGCGTGTCCTGCAGATCCTTGCTGGCCGCGTCGGCGTCCGTCTGCGCCTTCTGCACGCGTACGTCGATGATCTCGATGCGATCCATCACGGGAACGCGCCAGTGAAAACCTTCGCCGAGAATCCCTTCTTGCACCGCGCCCCAGCGCAGCACGACGCCGCGCTCGCCCGCGGACACAATGACGAACGGACGCAACAGCAGTAGCACGGCAATGACGGCGGCGGAAAGCACGAGCCGCGGAAAT
Source organism: Acidiferrobacteraceae bacterium (assembly GCA_021323795.1). GTDB lineage: Bacteria > Pseudomonadota > Gammaproteobacteria > Acidiferrobacterales > Sulfurifustaceae > JACQFZ01. The sequence continues at coordinate 2,905 of JAJPKH010000154.1, forward strand.
CCGGCGAAGCGGTTCAGCACGCCCGCTCCTCCCGCACCGTTGGAAATGAACGCCATGGTCCCACCTCCTGCTCTTCGACAGTTATCAACGAGGCGCTTGCGCGCTTATTGCATGGTAAATAGCAGTAAAAAGCGCGCGCCGCCACTGCCTGCGCGGCGAACGCGCCAGGGGAAACCGGGCGCGGATGCTCGAAGGAAAACTCGTGAGACCGAACTCGGTTTTTGTGTCATTGCGCGCGCAGCGAAGCAATCTCGTTTGCATCGAATCAAAGACCATGGGAGATTGCTGCGTCGCCGGCGGCTCCTCGCAATGACAATCCGGCGAGTCGCGCATCCAGCTGTCAGGAATTGACGCCGTGCACCGGGGCGCGCGCGACGATGCTGCGCGCGACCGCTTCCGCCACTTCAATGCCGTCGACAGCCGCGGAAAGAATGCCGCCGGCGTAGCCGGCGCCCTCCCCGGCCGGATAAAGCCCGCGCGTATTGACGCTCTGATACGCCGCATCGCGCTTGATGCGAAGCGGGGAGGAGGTGCGGGTTTCGACCGCGGTCAGCACCGCGTCGTGCATGGCGAAGCCTTTTAGTTGCTTGTCGAAAGCCGGCAGCGCCTCGCGGATCGCCTCGACCACGTAATCGGGCGCGCAGGCGCCGAGGTCGGTCGGGCGCACACCGGGCGTGTACGACGGCTGCACGGAACCGAGCGCCGTGGACGGTCTGCCGGCGAGAAAGTCGCCGAGCCGTTGCGCCGGCGCGCGGTAATCGCCGCCGCCCGCTTCGAACGCGCGCGCTTCCCAATGCCGCTGAAACGCCACGCCGGCGAGCGGGCCCTCGGGATAATCCGTCGGCGTAACGCCGACGACGATGCCGGCGTTGGCGTTTCTTTCGTTGCGCGAATACTGGCTCATGCCGTTCGTGACCACGCGCCCCGGTTCCGAAGCGGCGGCGACCACGGTGCCTCCGGGGCACATGCAGAAGCTGTACACCGAGCGCCCGTTCTTACAATGATGCACCAGCTTGTAGTCGGCGGCGCCGAGGAGCGGGTGTCCGGCGTTTTTACCGAAACGCGCGCGGTCGATGAGCGATTGCGGGTGCTCGATGCGAAAGCCGATGGAAAATGGTTTCGCCTCCATGTAAACGCCGCGCGCGTGCAGCATTTCAAAGGTGTCGCGCGCGCTGTGCCCGACCGCGAGCACCACGTGATCCGTCGCAATGGAATCGCCGCCCGCGAGGCGCACGCCGCGCACTTGCCCGCTGTCGCCGCTGCGTTCAATGTCGATATCGACGATCTTGCTTTGAAAGCGGATCTCTCCGCCCAGCTGTCGGATCGTCGCGCGCATGTTCTCGACCATCGACACCAGCCGGAACGTGCCGATGTGTGGTTTGCCGAGGTAGAGAATTTCCTCGGGCGCGCCCGCCTTGACGAACTCCGTCAACACTTTGCGCCCGAGATGGCGCGGGTCCTTGATCTGGCTGTGCAGCTTGCCGTCCGAGAACGTGCCGGCGCCGCCTTCGCCGAATTGCACGTTCGATTCCGGATTGAGCTTCGATTTCCGCCAGAGTTCCCACGTATCCTTGGTGCGCTCGCGCACTTCCTTGCCGCGCTCGAGCACGATCGGACGAAAACCCATCTGCGCCAGCAGCAGCGCCGCGAACAGACCACACGGGCCGAATCCTATCACCACCGGGCGGAGCGCCAGCCGCACGGGCGCCGTCGCGACGAACTGATAGCTCGTATCCGGCGCGATCGACACGCGCCGATCGCCTTGCAAGCGCGCGAGCACGGCCGTCTCGTTCTTCACTTCCGCATCGAGCGTGTAGATGAGCGCGATCGCCGAGGGCCGGCGCGCGTCGTATCCGCGGCGCACGATCGAAAAGCGGATCAACGCGTCGGCTCCGATCTTGAGGCGTTGAAGAATAACCGCCTCGACGGCGCTCGCCGCGTGATCGAGCGGTAGTTTGATTTCGGTCAGTCGCAGCAAGAGGTCATCAGCCAAACGTTCGTGGCACGAACTCTAACACGCACAACGCGGCTATTTCAGCGCAAGACCCCGCAAATAGCGCACCGACAAGCGACACTTTCGACGTGACGTCCGGCGACTCTGCGTGTCCCCGGCGGAACGAAACTAAACGCTCGATGAGTGATCAAATTTTCATACCGTTCGATACTCCGGGGTGACGGAATGGATGCGCGTCCGCCGGTGCATCAAGACGAACGGCCGTCGATCAACCGGCGACAACCGGCAGGCGGCCGCCGAAGCAGCGATGGCGCGCGCGCTCGGCTGGCGGCGGTGGCCGATGGCGCGGATGAGGCGATCCTCGTCGTCTCGCTCGATGGTGAAGTAGAAACGTGCAACCGCGCCGCCGAGCGCCTGTTCGGCTACAGCGCGAAAGAGATTGTCGGACAGCCGCTCTTCCTCCTCGTCCCTCCCGGCCGCGCCGACGAAGAACGATCGTTTCTCGACCAGGCGCGGCGCGGCAAAACCGTGCGCGACCACGAGGCGGTGCGCGTCCGCAAAGACGGCGCCTCGCTGTCGATCATGCTCGCGGTCTTCCCTATTCGAAATACCCAAGAACAGATCGTCGCAATCGGCGAAATCGCGCGCGACGTCACGGAAAGCCGGCGCGCCGGGCAACGCTTGCCCGAGAGCGAGGCGGGCTACCGCGAACTGTTCGGGTCGAACCGCGACGGCATTGTCGCCTGCGACCTGCATGGACGGCTGACCGACGCCAACCGCGCCGCGATCGAGATGCTGGGTTACACGCTGGAGGAACTGCGGCGGCTCACCTACGAGCAATTGACGCCGCCGCGCTGGCTTGAAATGGAAAACGTCATCGTGCGCGATCAGGTTCTAACGCGCGGCTATTCCGAGGCATACGAAAAGGAGTATGTGCGCAAAGACGGCTCGATCGTTCCCGTCAGCGTGAGCGCGTTGCTGCGCAAGGATCGTAACGACGCGCCGACCGGCATGTGGTTCGTCGCACGCGACATCACGTATCGCAAGCGCGTCGAAGACGGCCTGCGTCAAAACCAGGCGCGCTGGCGCACCTTGTTTGAAAACGCCCCGGTTCCGATCTGGGAAGAAGATTTCTCCGCGGTGCGCGCGCGCTTTGACGAGCTCAAAGCGCAAGGCGTCACCGACCTCGGCGCCTACCTGGAACAACATCCCGAAGAAACGCGGCATCTGGCCGCGTCGGTGCGGATCATCGACATGTCGCATGCGACGCTCGAGACTTTCAACGTCTCGATCGTCGAAGACCTGTCGCACTCGCTCGCCGATTATTTCGACACGGATTCACTGAACATTTTCCGGAACGAAATGACGACGCTCTGGTCCGGCGCCCGCTATTTCGCCGCCGAGATCCCCATTCACGACGTTGCCGGACAGCCCCGGCTGCTGGACGTGCGGCTGTCGGTCGTTCCCGGCTTCGAGCAAAGCCTCGCGCGTGTGCTCGTCTCGTTCGTGGACGTCACCGAACGCCGGCGCACCGAAGCGGCGCTGCGCGAGAGCGAAGAACGCTTTCGCTGCCTGGCCGAGACAATTCCGCATATCTTATGGGAGACCGATCCGGGCGGCGTCGTGCTCTACCAGAACCGCGGATGGCATGACTATGTCGGCCGAGGCTCGGAACACGCGCGCGCCATGAGTTGGCTGGACGAATTTCATCCCGAGGATCGCGCGCGCGTCCTCGCGCAATGGACGCGGAGCGTGCGCACGGAGGGTGTCGATATCTGCGACATCGAGGCGCGCCTGCGGCGCCACGACGGCGCCTACCGCTGGTTCCGCGTCCGCGGCGCACCCGTCCGCACCGGCGCGGAAAAGGCGGTGCGCTGGGCCGTCATTTGTTCCGACATCGACGACCAGAAACGCGCGGCGGAACGCATCGAGTTCGCGCAGAAAGCGGGCAACGTCGGCTTCTACGACTACGATTTCGCGGCGCGGCGCCTGGTTTGGACCGAGGGCTTGGCCGCGCTCTTCGGCATCGACATGGAGGACACCTGGGACGGATGGGAGAAGCGCGTGGTGCTGGAAGACGCCGCCGCGATCACGGCCAAGGTGCATGAATGTATCCAGATGCACACCGACCAGGTGGTTGGCGAATTTCGCGCGATTCTCCCGGACGGAACGCGCCGCTGGATCGGCAGCCGCGGGCGCATCCTCTACGATGCCGCGGGCAAACCCGTGCGCCTCACCGGCATGAGCGTCGATATTTCACAGCGTAAGCAGATGGAGAAGGAACTCGAGGAGCGCGCGCGGCAACTGGCCGCCACCGACCGGCGCAAGGACGAATTCCTCGCGACCCTGGCTCACGAATTGCGCAATCCCTTGGCGCCGATCCGCACATCGGTCGAGATCATCCGGCTCAAGGGCGGCGACAACCCGCAGCTGCGATGGGCCGCCGATACGATCGACCGACAGGTGCAGCATCTGCACCATCTCGTCAGCGATCTGCTCGACCTCGCCCGCGTCACCCAGGGCAAAGTGTCGTTGACGGTCGAGGCGTGCGATCCGATACAGTTGATCCGACGCGCGATCGAAATGAATCGGCACGGCATCGTGGCGAAACACCAGCGGCTGCGCCTCGACTTACCTAAGGAGGCATTGCCGTTGCAAGGCGACGCGTCGCGGCTGGTGCAGGTGTTTTCGAACTTGATCAACAATTCCGTCAAGTACACGCCGGAAGGCGGCGCGATTCACGTCATCGCCGAACGCGAGAAGGAAACGCTCGCGGTGCACGTGCGCGACACCGGCATCGGCATCAAGCCGGAACTGCTCCCCTTTGTCTTCGATCTATTCGTCCAAGGCGAGCGCGCGCTCGCCCGCGCCGAAGGCGGTCTCGGCATCGGGCTCACGCTGGTCAAGAGAATCACGGAGCTGCACGGCGGCAGCGTCAGCGTCGCGAGCGGCGGAACCGACCAGGGCGCGGATTTTACCGTGCGCCTGCCGCTCGCGGCCGCCGGCGTGCGGGGTGTGCCGGGGCACGCCGAAACCAAGGCGCACCCTCATGCCGGTGCGCCCAAGCGCGTATTGCTCGTCGAGGACAACCGCGACGCCGCCGATTCGCTCGCGATACTGCTGGACAATCTGGGGCACGACGTTCATGTCGTCTACGACGGCCGCGAGGGGCTTTCGAAGGCGCTCGAGATTCTGCCCGACGTCGCTATTCTGGATATCGGGTTGCCCGGCTTGAACGGCTACGAGCTGGCGCGGCGCCTGCGTCGGGAACCAAGCCTGAAAGATATGCTTCTCATCGCAGTGAGCGGCTACGGACAGCAATCCGACATCGAGGAAGGCCGCAGCGCCGGTTTCGACCACCACCTCGTCAAGCCGTTCGATATCCGCGCGCTGAACGCGATCCTTTCAAGAACGACCCGGGCACCCGCGCTCTAACCCGACATGAGAACGGGCCGGCGCGCCGGCCCGTCGTCGACCAGCCGTTCGATTCTACGTGGCGTGACGGCAAAACCGGCTTACGCCGATGTGCGCTGCTCCGCCTGCCCGTTGCCACGCGCCGTCTCGCGGGACGCGCGCTTTTCCTTGCGCATCGCGGCCAGCCGTTCCTTCTTCGCGGCCTCGATCTGCTGACCGAGCGCCTTCGACTCCTCCTTGCCCAGCGCCTTCGCGGCCTTCGGAAACAGCTCGCCTTCCTCCTCCGCGACGTGATGCTCGACCATTTCCTTCAACACCGAAAGCTTCGCGTCCCAGCGTCCATCCTCCATGGACGTCTGCGCCAGCTCGTCGAGCAGCAGCTTCGCGACGTGGTGTTCTTCGTACGCCTCGCCGATCGTTTCGCGCAACTTGTCCTCCTGGCGCAGGCGCGGATAAAAGATGTTCTCCTCCACTTCCGTATGCAGAGACAGTTCCTGATACAGCTGCTGAAACCCCTTTTCGCGCGCTTTCGACGGCCGGGAGCTCTCGAGCTTCTTGAAGATCCCTTTCACTTCCTTGTGATCCTGTTTGAGTAGTTTAAAGGCGTCCATGGTTTTCCTCTCGTGAATAGGTTTGCGTTGACTGACCCGGTCGGGTTGCGATGAGTCTAAAGAGCGGCATATCGGCGTGATAGTCCCGGAGACGCGAACTCAGTAACTTCCCTGACGGCGAATCCGGCGCGAGGGGCAATCACTAAAGCGCCGCTGCTGCGCGGGGCGAGCCATGGCGAGATAAATCTTCCGCGCGAGACCAACAATAGAAAGATGGTTATTCGCCCGCGGCGCGCGCCGGTGAAAGCGCATTCGTGGCGCAGTGCTAACGCATCGCCGTACCGTCGAGTACCATGTGCTGGCCATCTTCGGGAGCTATGCATGGCGAGGGACAATACCGCGTGGCCGAGCCTTCCGCTGGAAGAATGGAAGGACACGTACAGGACACTGCACCTCTGGACGCAGATCGTCGGAAAGATCCGCCTCGCCCAGATGCCCTGGATCAATCATTCCTGGCACGTGACGCTCTACGTAACAGCGCGCGGATTGACGACCTCATCCGTACCTTACGGCGCGCGGACATTTCAGATCGATCTCGATTTCATCGATCACGAGCTGCGGGTGCAAACCGATGACGGCGCCGTCGGCACGCTTGCGCTCAAATCCCGTTCCGTGGCTGATTTCTACAAGGCGCTTTTCGCCGAGCTCGCCGCCTTGGGAATCACCATGAAAATTTACGCCACGCCGAATGAGATCGCGGAGGCGATCCCATTCGAAAAAGACGAGCAACATCGTTCCTACGATCCGGAATACGCCAATCGCTTCTGGCGCGTGCTCGTGCAATCGAACCGGGTGTTCACCGATTTTCGCGCGCGCTTTATCGGCAAGTGCAGCCCGGTACATTACTTTTGGGGAAGCTGCGATCTCGCGGTGACGCGCTTTTCCGGCCGGCCCGCGCCGCGACATCCGGGCGGCATGGTGAATCTGCCCGACCGGGTGACGCGCGAAGCGTACTCCCACGAAGTCAGCAGCGGCGGTTTCTGGCCGGGGGGCGGCCCGACGCCCTATCCGTTGTTCTACGCCTACGCGTACCCCGAGCCGGCGGGATTCGCGCGCGCCGCGGTGAAGCCGCAAGGCGCGTTTTACAGCCGGGACCTCGGCGAATTTATACTGCCCTACGACGAGGTGAGGAGCGCCGCATCGCCGGACGGCGCGCTCCTCGATTTTCTGCAGAGCACGTACGAAGCGGCGGCGAATTCGGGGCGGTGGGATCGCGCGGCGCTGGAGCGGGCCGGACAGTTTTAATCATTCACGGCACGCTGAGCGGCAACGCCTGTTCGCTCGGCCTGGCGGGAACACGGACATTGGCGGGCCGAGCCTCAGCCTTGAATATCGCGCCGCTTCTGCTCGAATTCATTCTTATCGATCTCGCCGCGCGCGTAGCGTTCTTTCAGGATATCGAGCGCCCGATCGCTGCGCGCCCAGTTGGCCCCCGGCGACGAACCGAAAAGCCATCTGACCAGCAATGCGATAACGAGAATGAAAACGCCCCAGTAGAGCAGCATGTGCAGCAGTCCAAACCACCACCAGCCGTCGTATCCCCACATCATGGCGTCCTCCTGCCTTCGCTTCCGCGAGCGCGCACCGGTCCTTGCTAGTGCCGATGCTCCGCCGGCGCTACGGTGCCTGCATAGCCGCGGAGCGCGTCGTATGACGCGATTTGCGCGGCGGACAGCACGCGCGCCGTATCGAGATGGGCGTTCACGTGCGCAAATCGGAACTCTCCCTGCAATTGGCCGATCTCCATCGTCAGCGCCCGGGCACGCGCGCTATCCACACGACGCGTGGTGAAAAGGTTTTCCAACTCGGATTCCTTCGCGAGGATTTGTTTACCCAGGCGTTGCGCCTCTTGCTCCATGGCCGCGTGGACCTGCTTGATCCGCTGCGTCTGCGCCTCCGTTAACGCAAGCTGCTTGGCCATATCGAGCACATGCTTCGGGCCGGGATAATGGTTCAGCTCCGCGACTTTGGCGAGCCCCATGCCATGTCCGGCCTGGAGATCCACGGCGTCTTGCGGCGATAACGCTTTGACCGCGCGTTTCTCCTCCCCGGCGTAGGGACTGGCGGGCGAGTGGGTTTCGCTCCACGCGGCCCCGGTACTCAGCGCGGCCGCCGCAGCGGCGATCAGGAGGGAAATAACTTTCATGTTCATGTCCTCGTAAGACCTCGTATCTTGAGATTTCGCACCTATAGAATACGCCGCCGGAAATCCTCGAGCACTTCGCGCGCGCAATTGTGTCCCGGCGCGCCGGTGACGCCGCCGCCCGGATGCGCACCCGCTCCGGCATGATAGAGGCCGCGCAGCGGGCCGCGGTAGTCCGCGTAGCCGAGCAGCGGGCGCGCCGCATAGAGCTGATCGAGCGTCAGCGCGCCGTGGAAGATGTCGCCGCCGATCAGCCCGAACTCGCGCTCGAGATCAGCGGGCGAGAGCGCGGTATGGGCAATGATACTCGCTTTGAACCCGGGCGCCTGCGCTTCGACGACGTCGAAAATACGGGCGATCGCTTCGCCGCGGCGCGCCGCCCAATCCATCGACGGATCGAAATGCTGACAGAAAAGGCTCGCGACGTGCTTGCCGGGCGGCGCGAGCGTGGCGTCGAGCGTGCTGGCAATCACCATCTCCACGATCGGCGCGCGCGCCATTCCGTGCGTGCGCGCGTCGAAATACGCGCGCTCCATATAGGCGAGCGACGGAGCAAAGATAATCCCCGCCGCGTGATGCGGGCCGGGCTCGGGCAAGCACGTGAATCGCGGCAGCTCGGCGAGCGCCACATTCATGCGAAAACTCGCCGAGGCGCATTTGTAAGCGCGCATGCGCTCCACGAATTCCGGCGGCAGTTGCCGCTCTTCCACCATTCCTAGGTACAACAATTTGGGATTGACGTTGGCGATAACGGCGCGCCCCGCGATCTCCGTGCCGTCCGCGAGCACCGCGAGCCGCGCGCGGCCATCGCGCAGCCCGATGCGGGCAACCGCGGCATCGCAGGTGATCTCCACTCCGAGGCGGCGCGCCTCCGCCGCGAGCGCGTCGCTGATCGCACCCATGCCGCCGATCGCGTGGCCCCAAACGCCGCGCTTGCCGTTCACCTCGCCGAAGTTGTGGTGCAGCAGCACGTAGGCCGTACCGGCGCCGTAGGGACTCGCATAATTCCCGACCACCGCGTCGAAGCCGAAGGCGGCCTTGATGCCGTCGGATTCGAACCAGTGATCGAGCATGTCGGCCGCGCTCTTGGCAAAAAAATCGAGCAGATCGCGCCGCGCTTCCATGTCGAGGCGACGCAGACGCATGCCCAATTTAAGCGCCGCGAGCGCATCGGCCACCCCGCCGCCCACGTTCGGCGGCGTGCGCAATATCAGGTCGCGCAACACGTCGGCGACCCGCTCGACCATCGCCCAGTACGCCGGCAGGCGTTGCGCGTCGCGCGCGGAAAATTTCGCGACCTCGCGCTGCGTCGCTTCCGCGCCGCCGCCCACTTTGAGATAGCCGCGCTCCGCGAGCGGCAGAAAATTCGACAACGGCCGCTCGACGATGCGCAGACCGTGACCGGCGAGATTGAGATCGCGAATGATCTTCGGCTGCAGCAGGCTGACGGTGTAAGCGGCGACGGAATTGCGGAAGCCGGGATGAAATTCCTCGGTGGCGGCGGCGCCGCCCACCACGCTCCGGCGCTCGAGCATCCTTACTTTGAGCCCGGCCTTGGCGAGATAACACGCACACACGAGACCGTTGTGGCCGGCCCCGACGATGACCGCGTCGTACAAGAAAACCTCCGGTGGACGATCAGAACGTGATCGAGGTGGAGTATTGTAACGACGATCGAAACTTCGCGATCAGGATGCGACTGGGCACTCGGCGCGCTGAACGGCGATGACGAAAAAAGGAGGCGTCCCTGCCAACGTGTCCCTCATTTTTCTTCGCGTTGTCGATGCGGAATCCGGCTTGCAGTACCGGTTCGCGCGCCCAGTCTTCGTCAAGCCGCGCCCCGCCGCAACACCTAAGACATCAAGGACAACGTGACCCCGCGGACCAGGGAGCGCGCACAAGACGATGATACGGCGGGTCTTCTTTCGGCGTCAGGGGATCGCTGTAGACGCCGGGGGTTTTACTCTTTCGGCGCGCGGCCCTCATCGGTCGGGCTTTCGGAGGGCGGCTCGGTCGGCGGCCGAACATTGCGCGCCGCTCTTTCTTCGTCGACGTGGGGATTCGAGTGTTCTTCTTCGTGCGGGCGAGGAGC
>JAJPKH010000069.1 GCA_021323795.1 Acidiferrobacteraceae bacterium
CTCACGATCGCGAAGCGCATCGCCGAGCTGCACGGGGGCACGCTCACGGCATCAAGCAGGGGTCCGGGTCAAGGAAGCGAGTTTGTCATCGGGCTGCCTGCCGCCGCGGATAGCGCGGGCCGGGAAGCGCCGGCGCAGGCCGTCGTCGCGCACCCGTGCCGCCGTATTCTTGTCGTGGACGACAACCAGGACGTGGCGGACAGCGTCGCTACGCTTTTAAATCTGCGCGGCCACGAAGTCGAGAGCTGTTACGACGCGAGCAGCGCTCTCGACAAGGCGCTGGCCTTCCGGCCGGACGTCGCGATTCTCGACATCGGTCTTCCGGGTATGGACGGGTGCGAGCTTGCTCGCCTCTTTCGCGCGCACGCGCTGCTTAACGGGTGCGCGCTGATCGCCATGAGCGGATACGGCCAGCCGGCCGATTTGCAGCGCAGCGCCGCGGCGGGTTTCGATTGCCACCTCCTCAAGCCCGCCGATCCGCAAATGCTGTACGACACCGTCGAACGCGCTTATTCGACCGCGGTGTTTTCGAACGCCGTCAACCCGCAAGCGGCGCCGCCCGAATCCCAAGGGGAATCGCCGGCAGCCGGCTAACGGCGTATCCATCTCGTCAGCGTCCGGACGGCGATCCCACTGCTCACGTCGAGGACATGGACTGATACCCATTTTTCGGAAGGGCGCATTTACAGCGAAAGCCCGATCCCTCCCCGGCAGTTCTCCCCGCTCCGCGCGGCAATCTCTTTCGAATAATTCGGTCTCTCTCTTCAGGCGCCTGGTGCTTGGTGCCTCTACTTGGTGAGTGGTCTTGCGTGGACTGAATGTGAAGCTCTCCCGCGTCAGCGAGGGCGAACCCATAAATCGAGAAAGGGCGCGCACGTTGCGCGTCAGGTCTCTGGTAACGGAATGCGCTTGGGTGGCACAATGGAAATGGAAACAAAAACAACAAAGCGCGAGCTCTTGGCCGCGGTATGCTCGCTGGGAGCGAATGAAGGCACGGTCGAGCAGCGCATACGCACTGCCTACGAGCGGCACTTGAGCCGGCTGCCGGCGGCCCATTTTCCAGGACATCTGCGCCGGGACTACGAGCAGCTTATGTTCGATCTTGCTTTACTGTTGAACCAAGGCAGCGAGGTCGAGGGCAAATCGGCTTCCTCTCTGGCGAAGCGCATCGTGGCTCTTTACGACCGCGTTCTTAAGAACACGACGGACGGCAAGCGATAATACGAGCAGGTCAATGCCGGGGGATGCGAGCAGGGAGGTTCTCGAAGACCTTTACGAAACCGTGTTGCTGCTCGCGTCCGAGCAAGGGAGAATCGAGGAGCGGCTGCGCAACGCGTACCTTTCCTCGATCCGGGCGCTCGAGCCCCTGGACTTCCCCGAGGATGCCCGCCTGAAGCTCGAGAGCATTCGCGCCGAGCTGGAGAAAATGTACGCCGACGGAAGCCCGGCGGTGGACCGGAACTCGGCCATCAACCTGGCTCTCGAAATCATTTTGCTTTATGACCGTCTCGCGAAGAAGTGACGGTGACCTCGGGGCATGAAGTCCGCGCGCGTGTTCCTTTCGAAATGAAGCGGTGGCGTTGCGTCATGCGCTACCTATGGCCGCTGCCGGCGACGATGATCGGGTTCATCTTCGCGATGATGGCGCGTGCGAGCGGCGCGACGATCAGAGCTGCCGACGGCGTCGTGGAGGTCGGCGGAGGCGGGGTGGGGCGGGCGATCGCGTTGCTCCCGCGGGCGCTGCAATTCAACGCGATCACTTTCGGTCATGTCGTCATCGGCGTCAGCCACGGCGTTCTCGCACAATGTCGGCGGCACGAGCGCGTTCACGTGCGCCAGTACGAACGCTGGGGTGTTCTCTTCTTTCTCCTCTACGTGGCGTCGAGCGTATGGGCGCTCCTCCGCGGACGCCATCCGTACTGGCACAACCACTTCGAGCGGCAAGCGTACCGGGAAGAGCGGCGTGCCTAAGATCCGGGCGCGGCGCGATTTCGGCACGGGTGAATCCGCGCTTGTCGGCGGTGCACCGAAATAGCCTATAATCTCCCTAACTCGCCCAACCTGGGAGATACGCCATGGCCACGCCCCCCGCCCGCAAGACGCCGGCGGAAATCAAATTCCGCGTCGACCCCGCCGAGAAGGCGCAAGCCGACCGCATCGCCGCGAGCGTCGGCATGGACACCAATACCGCCATGAAAGTCATGTTCAAGCGCTTCCTGGCCGAGCGCGGGTTCCCCTTCGATATGAAAGCGCCGGCGCAGGATCACGGCGCGCCGGGCGAATCCGCGACCCCGCTCGGCGTAAGCGTCACTCGCCTGGCGCAGATCTCCGGCGCCGGTTTTGCGGACGCCGCGCGCGCCCATGAAGGCGCGGGCCGTCGACAAGCTCAACCCGCCTCCCTGCCGACGCGTCGAGCCGCCCGCCGTCGCTGACGGTGGCGCCGGCGTCGCCGCTGCTGCTCATGGTCGCCGGCCCGAACGGCTCGGGCAAGACCACGCTCATCCGCGCGCTGCGCGCCTCGCGCGCCGTCGTCCTGCCCGAGCACTACATCAATGCCGACGATCTGAAGCAGGAGCGCGGACTCGACGACCGCGCCGCGCAGAAGCTCGCGGAGACGTTGCGGCTGGAGGCGATCGCCGACGGGCGCAGCTTCCTCTACGAAACCGTGATGTCGCACCCGAGCAAGATAGCGGAGCTGCAGGCGGCGGCGATCGCCGGTTACACGATCGCGGTCATCTTCATCGCGACCGGCGACCCGGCGGTCAACATCGAACGCGTTGCGTTGCGGGTGGCGGACGGAGGACACGGCGTGTCCAAGGATCGCATCCGCGCGCGCCACGCCCGCAGCCTTGCGCTCGCGCCGTCGGCGCTCGCCTTCGCGCGTTACGCCTATGTCTATGACAACAGCGCGTGGGGCACCGCGGCGTCGCAGCAACTCCAAGCGGCCTTGCAAGGCGTGACGTTACGTCCCGTGGTGGCCCAACCGGTGGCGTGGGTGCGCGAGCTGATCGCGAAGGTCAACGGCCGCGCCGCCGAGCTTGAAGACTCTTATATAGCGGCAAAGCAGCGCGCCGACCTGATGTTCCCCAATCTCACGGCGAGCGTCACCGAGGGAGTTATCACCGGATCCGGCAAATACTACGCGCGGCAAGCGGACGCCCGTTCCGGAAAGATCTTCATTCACGACCGCGCGCTGCTCGCTAAATTTGTCGCCGATGGGCAAAGCTATCGCATCGAATATGCCCAGGGCGTATCGAAAGTGACGCGTCGCCCGAGTGGGCGCCTGCGCGCGGTCAAGCGTGGACCGTAGGAAACTCGGGCGCGTAAATCGCGCATCTTATGGAG
>JAJPKH010000264.1 GCA_021323795.1 Acidiferrobacteraceae bacterium
ATCACATCCTGGGGCTGTAGCCGGTCCCAAGGGTATGGCTGTTCGCCATTTAAAGTGGTACGCGAGCTGGGTTCAGAACGTCGTGAGACAGTTCGGTCCCTATCTGCGGTGGGCGTTGGAGATTTGAGAGGATCTGTCCTTAGTACGAGAGGACCGGGATGGACGAACCTCTGGTGTTCCGGTTGTCATGCCAATGGCATTGCCGGGTAGCCAAGTTCGGACGGGATAAACGCTGAAAGCATCTAAGCGTGAAACCCACCTCGAGATGAGATCTCCCCGGGAGCTCGACTCCCCTAAAGGGCCGTGGTAGACCACCACGTTGATAGGCTCCATGTGTAAGCGCCGTAAGGCGTTGAGCTAAGGAGTACTAATTGCCCGTGAGGCTTGACCATATAACACCCAAGACGCCGGGGGTGTTTGGTCGAAGCCACGCAACTAAAATCCTAAACCTTACTTCTAACTTTCTGAATTTTTGTCGGCGCGAAATTTTTATTTTGCGACGACATACACGGTTTGCCTGGCGGCTATAGCGAGTGGGAACCACCCGATCCCATTCCGAACTCGGAAGTGAAAACGCTCAGCGCCGATGATATTGTGGGGCTTCCCCATGAGAAAGTAGGACACTGCCAGGCTTTGAATGAGAAGCCCCCGGTTTAACCGCCGGGGGCTTTTTATTTCTGATGGGGAAGCCCGCTTACTACTTTGTGGGGCTACATGAGAAAGGTCGCTCCGCACATTCCATGTGCTCCCGCGACATTGGTACGTCCCTGTACGGCATAGGACACTGCCAGGCTTTGAATGTGAGCCCCCGGTCTAACCGCCGGGGGCTTTTTATTTGTGCGGGAACCTCGAGCGCTGTTCGAAAACCCGCGAGGCGGTCAGCGCATCTTTTTGCCTAGAGGAACCGGTCCACTCGGACCCGATCCAGCGCCTCGGCGGGTATCTCGTTTTTAGCCGGTATCCCTCGCTCGGCGACACGAGTGGCGTCGACGATCGCGCCGGCTTCCCCCAGCCATCGGCGGAAGCTTTGTACCTTGTCGATAATCCGCACGTCCTTGTCCCACCACGTGCGCGTTACCATCGCCCACAACACCTCACGTTCGTTGTAGACGTCGACGTCTTCGTCCACGACCACGACGAATTTTAAGTTAGGCACCTCGATGAAGGCCTGCATGCCGGCCTTCGTCACGTCATTCTCAAACTCCTTTTTGAGCGAGATATAGCAGGACACGCGGCCGCAACCCGACGGGGGCAGGTGCACGGCACAAACGCCAGGTACATTTTTTTTAATGGCGTTGTAGATACTCCCCTCCTTTGGAATGCCGCCAAGTGTCCAATGTTCGGCATGGCCCGGGAAAATTCCCTGCGCGATCGCGTCGTGGCGGTACGTGACGGCGGTGACTTCGATAACCGGCTTCAATCCCTGCGGTTGATAGTAGCCAAGTATTTCACCGAATGGATTCTGGCTTTCTCTGACGTTAGGGGGAATTTCCCCCTCAATAATTATTTCGGCGTCGGCAGGAACCAGAAACGCGTCGCCCCAAGTTTCGGATGCAGTCAAACGTAATGGCTCGCCAAGGAACGCGGCCGCGGTGGCATAATCGGAGTTCCCGTATGGCGTCAAACAACAGGTAGAGAGATTAAAAGCAGGATGATGTCCCAAGACGATAATAACGGGAGCACGGCGCTGCAGCGCTTCATACTCGCCGATCAACACACCCAAATGATGGTGCGCATGCGCCGAAATGCTCAGGCGCTTTTGATTTTTAACCAAGTTTTTTGTAAATGTTAAATCGTAAAAGTCATGGTGCGGCGATTTCATGCCGCACACCATCGTAAGATATGGGCCCACGTCCTGCTTGTGCTGCATTCCAACGGGAAGCATATGCAGATCGGCTCGTTCGCCGCGGAGGACATGCTGTTTGCATGGAGCCTCTTTCGCAGGGATAACGATCGTTTCCCCGAGTTTTTGCTCGCGCAATGCAAACTCTTTTGTCAGTTCAATCCGGTCGAGCGTCGGCGGCAGATCCAAAGCCAGGGCGCACATCGCTCGGGTGACGAACAGGTTGTATAACAGCGGGAATCGCGAGCGTTCTCCTCGCAGGTTTTTTACATTCTCGAAAAGAACGCTCTTGTGGATATTGCGTCGATCGAGATGCTCTAAAAACGCCGCTGTCTCGAATTCGTTTGGGTCGATCGCGTCTGACACCCGTAGCAACTGCTCCGGATGTTTGCGCGCCAACGAACCCAAAAAACTATGCAGATCTTTTGCCACGGTTACCGCCTCCGAATAGCAGAATCGTCCACTAGCGAGCAGTCAACGGTCCGACCTGACGACAATGGAATTTCCACCAACGCTCCATTTGCGACTTGGAAAATATCTTGTCGCGTTTCCGTTTAATCTCCTCACCCGACGTCGCTTCAAACTCGCCCATCCTGCCGGCTAAAAGTTGCGCCTGTGCCGCGCGCTCGAGGAAAAAGGCGGTCGCCACCGCTTCCATTATGTTGCCGCCCACGGCGACGATGCCGTGGTTTCGCAAGAACATCGCTCTATGGTTCCCTAAGTAAAGCGCGACCGCTTCCCCGAGTTCCCTCGTGTCGATCAGGTCGCTGGTTTTATCGAAGCAGCGTATGTCGGGGTCGCAAAACAAAACGCCTTCATGAGTTACCGGAAGCAAACGCTGTCCGGTAGCCGAAAATGCTATCGAATGAACCGGGTGGGCGTGCACCACCGCAGTCACGTCCGCGCGCGCCCGGAAGATTTCCGCATGTAGCGGAAACTCCATGTGTCTGGGGCTAGTACCCGTCAATATTTTTCCGTCAAAGGTGAGTCGGATCATGTTTCCCGGCATGACGTCTTCGAAACCGAACGTGGCCGGCTTCATCCAAAACGCATCGTCTCCCGGCTGGCGCATCGAGATATGTCCCCATATCGCATCCGCCATCCCGAGGTTCACCAAGATCCGACAGGCGTAAGCGATTTGTTCGGGTATGTCTTGGGGGTATACAAACGATTCGTCACGCTGGAAATATTCGAAATTCGCCATCGCATCAGATGCCGCAGTACGTGGTTTCCTCAATGACTTGGCGCAGCAACGGCTAGCCGAGCCGTTCATCACTTCCCGCTGCGGTTTGGCTTGCCTTTCGTTTTTTCTCATGGTAAGTTTTATGAATGAATGATCATTCATTTTAGTACGGTTGTAACCGCAGGGGAAGACAGAAATGCGACTAGACGGCAAGACAGCGGTGGTTACCGGCGCCGCGTCGGGGATCGGGCGGGCGACGGCGGAAGCGTTCGCCGCGGCTGGCGCCCACGTGCTGCTCGCGGATATTGCCGAAGAAGGCGGCCGCGCGGCCGCCGAGGCGCTGCGCGCCCAAGGCCAGAAGGCCGATTTCATCCGCATGGACGTGACCGATCTCGATTCGGTCGACACCTTCAGGCGCGAGGCTTACGCCCGCTGCCAACACGTCGACATCGTGGCGAACGTGGCGGGATGGGGGAAGATTCAGCCCTTCGTCGAGAACACCCCCGACTTCTGGCGCAAGGTCGTTGATCTCAACCTGATGGGGCCGGTGGCGGTCAGCCGCGCCTTTCTCGACCGCATGATAGAGCGTAAAGCGGGCAAGATAATTACGGTATCGAGCGACGCCGGGCGCGTGGGTAGCCTGGGAGAGTCGGTGTACTCGGCCGCAAAGGGCGGAGCGATTGCCTTCACCAAGGGCTTGGCGCGCGAAGTCGCGCGCTACCACATCAACGTCAATTGCGTTTGTCCCGGCCCGACGGACACGCCGCTGCTCGCGGCGACGCCGCCGAAGTTTCAGGAAGCGTTCGTGCGGGCAACGCCGATGCAGCGCCTGGCGAAGCCGTCGGAAGTGGCGGACGCGGTTTTATTTTTCGCGAGCCGGCGATCGGACTTCATTACCGGTCAAGTATTGAGTGTGAGCGGCGGCCTGACCATGGCCGGTTGATCGTACCAATCGCGAACAAGCAGGAGCATCACATGTACAAGTTGAAAGCGGCGGATTGGCGGCCGGAACATTTCAAGTGGGAGGTGGCCGACCGGGTGGCGACGATTACGCTGAATCGGCCCGAACGCAAGAACCCGTTGACCTTCGAGAGCTACGCCGAGCTGCGCGATACGTTCCATCGATTGCAGTACGCCGAGGATGTGCGGGCGGTCATCATCACCGGGGAAGGCGGCAATTTCTGCTCGGGCGGTGATGTCCATGAAATCATCGGCCCGCTGGTTAAGATGGATATGGACGGCTTGATCACGTTCACCCGCATGACGGGTAACCTGGTAAAGGAAATGCGTACCTGTCCGCAGCCAATAATTGCGGCGGTGGACGGTGTCAGCGCGGGTGCCGGGGCGATCATTCCGATGGCATGCGACCTGAGGTACGCGACTGCGCAAACCAAAACGGCATTTCTGTTTGTGCGTGTCGGTCTGGGCGGTTGCGATATGGGCGCATGCGCCATTCTGCCGCGCATCATCGGGCACGGTCGCGCTGCCGAACTGCTGTATACCGGACGCGTCATGACGGCCGAGGAAGGCCATGCCTGGGGATATTTCAATGAGATCGTGGCGACCGACCGCTTGCTCGAAAGGGCGCACGCCATGGCGCATGAATTGGCCAATGGGCCGGCGTTCGCGCATTTCACCACCAAGAAGTGTTTGCACCAGGAGTGGAACCTGAGCATCGAGCAGGCGCTCGAGACCGAGGCGGAAGCCCAGGCGATCTGTATGCGGACACGGGACTTCGAGCGCGCCTACCATGCGTTCGTGGATAAAACGAAGCCGCGCTTCGAGGGCAACTGACGGAGACGCTCTACCGGAAGGAGTGGAGGAAATTGCTTTTGCGTTCCAGTGTTGTCGATATACTTGATGCACGGTTAACCGGAGCGAGCGAATGAAGTCGCCAGGACATGTCGAGAGCGTGGTCACCGATGCCAAGTTGGTGGAACAGCGGCGCGGGCAGATCCTCAAAGCGGCCGTCAAACTGTTTTCGGAAAAAGGTTACTACATCACCACCGTTCAGCAGATCGCCGCGAAGGCGGGAGTCAGCACCGGACTGATCTACCAATATTTCGGGGACAAAGACGACGTGCTCTTTTTGGCCCTCAACCGGGTACTCGAGACGTACGAAAGGGAGATCCCGCGTCGCCTCGAGGGCATCGAGCATCCGGTCGATCAGTTGTGCACGGGCCTATGGGCATATTGCTCGATCGTCGATGGGATGCGCGAAGAAACGGTGCTCGCCTATCGTTCGACCAAGTCACTGCGCGCGGATCGCAGGAATCTGATCAAGGAGAAGGAGACCAAAACCAACAGATTGTTGGGAGAGTGCCTGCATGCCTGTATCGAGCAGGGCCACATGAACCCGGTGAATGAGTATCTGCTGGTTTACCAATACGTCACCTTTTGCCATGCCTGGGCGCTCAAGGGTTGGGCGTTTCGCGGCAAGTTCACCCTCAGCGACTATGTCTCCGAGGGCATCGCGCTTCTTGTTGAACCGTTTCTCACGGCGAAGGGCCGCACGGCGCTTGACAGCTTGCGGCGGCGCACCAACGGTTTTTCCGCCGAGCGCTGGCCGAAGCAACAGCCGGCGCGGCCGCGCGCTCGGAATAACTAATAATCGTCCGTATTCGAGGGACTATCTCTTGATTTCTGGCGACAAAATGAATGAACGCCCAGTCGCTTCTCCCATCCGCCGGACGGTGACCGCTCGCCCGCTTGCGCTGGCCATCGAAGGTGGCGTCGCGATCGCGACGCTACAGCGGCCGCCGGTTAACGCCGTCAACGAGGAGTGGCTGACGTGCCTGGAACAGGCTTTGGACAGCGTCGAGCGGGCGGAAGAGGTGCGCGTGCTCTGGATTCGGAGCAGCGAACCGAATTTTTGCGCGGGCGCGGATCTCGACTTCTTACGCGCGCATTTCGCGACGGCGGAGGGACGGAAAAAAGTGATCGATTTTACTCGCCGGTTGCAGGCGGCGTACGCGCGCTTGGAGTCGATGGACGTCGTCACGCTCGCGGAAATCGGCGGGGCGGCGCTCGGCGGCGGCCTCGAGCTCGCATTGGCGTGCGACCTGCGAGTGGTAGCCGAAGGCGCAACACTCGGTTTGCCCGAGGCGCGGCTTGGGCTGTTGCCGGCGGGCGGCGGTACACAACGTCTAACGCGGATCGTGGGAGAAGCGACGTCGCGCCGCTTGATTCTGGGCGCGGAAGTCATCAACGGAGTTGAAGCAGTGGCGCTCGGTTTGGCGCACTGGGTGGTGCCCGCTGCACGGCTCGAGTCATTCGTGCGCGATACCGTGCAGCGGATTGGGAAGCTTCCCAAAACCGCGCTGATCGCGTGCAAGCATTGTATCGCGGCGGCGCTCGATGACAGCTACAACGGATTCGAAGAGGAGCTGCTCAATTCCGCCGCCTTGCTGGCTCTGCCCGAAACGCAAGAGCTGGTGCGCGAGTTCTTGGAAAAACGAACTGCGCCCAAGCGAGCCGCCCCGGTTTTACGCAGAGACAGGGGCATGATGGAAGGGGTGCAGTTGAGTGCGAATCGGCTCGCGCTCGAAAAGGAGCGCGGCATTTGGACAGACCGTGTGATAACCGAGTACTTCGACCGCTGGGTGGTGGAGAAACCGAACGCGGTCGCGGTCATCGCCTTCCGCGCTGAAGAGGCAACGACGACGCGGCTTACCTGGCGCGAGCTGGCCGATGCGGTTGGCTGCATTGCCGAAGGGCTTGCGGCGCGCGGCGTCGTAAAGGGCGACGTCGTTTCTTTTCAGTTGCCAAACTGGTGGGAATTCGTCGCGATCCATCTCGCCTGCGTGCGTCTCGGCGCGGTCAGCAACCCGCTCATGCCGATTTTCCGCCAGCATGAAATGTCTTTCATGGTGAAGCACGCCGAACCGAAAGTGCTTATCGCGCCCGCGCGGTTCAGAGGTTTCGACCACGGCGCCCTCGCGCTCCAATTGAAGCGCGAATCCGCTTCGTTGGCGGAGGTGTTCTTGGTCGGCGGCAAGGGCGAACATTCCTTCGAGAGCGAGTTTCTCGTCGGCGCGCGCAACCGGCGGAGCGAGAGCGGTACTCCGCTCGGTCCCAACGATGTGATGCAGCTCCTGTACACCTCCGGCACCACGGGCGAGCCGAAGGGCGTGCTGCATACCTCCAACACGTTGATCGGCACGGTCAGGCAATTCATCGAGCGCATGCAGTTGAGCGCGCAGGACGTGGTGTTTATGCCCTCGCCGATGGCTCATCAGGCCGGGTTTTCCTATGGCCTCACCTTGTCCATTCTGCTCGGGGCGCCCTTGGTGCTCATGGATATCTGGAATCCGGCCCGCGCGGTTGAACTAATGCAGACGCATCGGGTGACGTACACTTTTGCGGCGACGCCGTTTCTGAGCGATCTGGTTAATTTCCCCGGCATCGAGCAGCGCGAGCTGCGCGCGTTTCGCCTATTCGTGACGTCGGGTGCCGCCGTCCCGCCGGTATTGGTACGGCAGGCGCAAGAGAAATTGCACGCCAGCGTCGTCGCGGCCTGGGGCATGACCGAATGCTGCGCGGCGACCACCACGTTTCCGTCCGGCTACAAGGTGCTCGAGTCGGACGGATGCGCGCTTCCCGGTCTGGAAGTGCGCATTTTCGATGAACACGGCAACGAGGCGCCGCGCGGGCAGGAAGGAATTTTGAAGTTTCGCGGTGCGGCGTTGTTCGTCGGTTATCTCAAGCGACCGCAGCTTTACTCGGTGGACGAACAAGGATGGTTCGACACCGGCGATATCGCGCGCATGGATGAAGACGGGTACATCCGGATATGCGGGCGGGCCAAGGACATCATCATACGCGGCGGCGAAAACGTTCCGGTGGTGGAAATCGAGAACGCCATGTACCGGATGCCGGAAATCGCCGAAGTCGCCATCGTCGCGATGCCCGATCCGCGCATGGGTGAGCGCGCTTGTGCCTTCGTCCGGCTGCGGCAAGGAAAGCGCATTACCCTGGAAGGGGTGCAAAAATTTCTCGCCGCCGAGGGATTCAGCCGCCACTTTTGGCCCGAGCACGTCGAGGTGATCGAACAGATGCCGCGCAATCCGACCGGCAAGGTACAAAAGTTCGTGTTGCGCGAGGCGGCGAAGCAGCTGGTCGGTGACCCGCGAGAGCTCGCGGCGACGTCACCAACGACGGGAGCTTAACTGTCGAAGTGAAGGCGGGGGCTCAAGGATTCTTGTTCGATGGAACGCGTTTCAGCAGTTCCCGTCCGATGATGAGTTTCTGCACTTCCGTCGCTCCCTCGTAGATGCGCAAGGCGCGGATCTCGCGATACAGGCGCTCGACCGCCATGCCGGACTTCACCCCGAGGCCGCCGAACATTTGCAGCGCTTTGTCGATTACCTGCTGAGCGGTTTCGGTTGCCACCATCTTGGCCATCGCCACCTCGCGCGTTGCCGGCAGGCCCAGGCAATCGCGCGTCCAGGCGGCGCGGTAGGTCAGCAACGCGCTGGCGTCGATATCGGTCGCCATATCGGCCAGGGTGGCTTGCGTGAGCTGAAAATCGGCCAAGGTTCGACCGAACATGCGCCGCGAGGCGGCGCGCGCGATCGCTTCGTCCAACGCGTGACGCGCAAAGCCGAGGGCGGCCGCGGCCACGCTGGTGCGGAAGATATCCAAGGTCTGCATCGCCAGCTTAAAGCCGCCGCCGGCTTGGCCTAATAAATTACCCGCCGCGACGCGACAGTCGGTGAACCGCAGCGTCGCAAGAGGATGCGGCGCGATGGCCGCAATGCGCTCGATAACTTCCAGACCGGGAGTGTCGGCATCCACGACAAACGCGGACAGGCCGCCGCTTCCCGGCGCTTCGCCGGTACGCGCGAACACGCAATAAAAATCGGCGATGCCGCCGTTGGAAATCCAGGTCTTCACGCCGCTCAACACGTAGTCCGCGCCGTCGCGCCGCGCCGTGGTGGCGATGGCGCCCACGTCGGAACCGGCGTCCGGCTCCGAGAGGGCAAAAGCCGCGGTAAGCTGGCCGGCGCTGACTTGCGGCAGGTACTTGCGTTTTACGGCTTCCGAGCCGGCGAGGGAAATCGCGCCGCTGCCGAGGCCCTGCATGGCGAATGCAAAATCGGCTAACGCGGAATGACGCGCGAGGGTTTCCCGCAGCAAGCAGAGCGAACGAACATCGATGGCCTCGTGTCGACCGCCGTAGGCGCGCCCGACGGTGTAACGCAGCCAGCCGGCTTGGCCCAGAGCGGACACCAGTGCCTTGCAGTGCCCGTCGACATCCGCGAGGTCATGTTTCTGTACGAGGTGGGTTTGCGCCCACGATTCGACGTTCTCCGCCAACTTACGGTGGGCGTCGTCGAAAAACGGCCACGCCAGGTAATTGGCGTCAGCCATGGGGCGACTTTTTGGCAGCGTGTTTCACGGGGCTGCACACAGCATCACTATATGAATGGCCATTCATTAACACGGCGCCTGGGAAACCGCAAGCAGTCGTCTAGCCGTAAACTACGCCGGCCGCGCCGCCTTCGGCCCGCGGTGCGCAGGGCGGCGCAACGGACTGTGCGATCGGAATCGTGCCCGGAAATTGTGTTTTTCGTCTGTTCGACGCTGACCGGTAGAACGCCGCCGATTGTCCGGTGACCAGTGGCTTGGTCCTTACTTCCCGGTGATGGTGCGAATGCGTTACATCGGCACTTCGTCGGTTAGACAAATGCGCAGGATATTGCGTGTATAATCTTTTGATCTTTCGCCGACCTGTGCAGTCTGACTTGCCAGACGCCGTAAAGCGGCTATTTTTGAAATGACCCATTCCGAAGAACTGCTCACTCCCTTATCCGCACACGTGATTGGTCCGCTGCCTTCCTGTCCGGCGACTACCATTGCGGATTCCACGCATCGTCGGCTGCGGCTGCTCAGCTTTAACATTCAGGCGGGCATCAGCAGCAGCAAATATCGGCATTATCTGACCCATAGCTGGAAGCACGTGCTGCCGTGCGCCGAGCGCCTCGATACGCTCGATCGTATCGCCGCGCTTGCCGCCGACTACGACTTGGTCGGGTTGCAAGAATCGGATGCCGGCAGTCTGCGCAGCGCGTTCATCAATCAAACGGAATATCTCGCCGACCGGGCCGGCTTTCCCTATTGGTACGACCAGACCAATCGCAATCTCGGCCATTTCGGACAACACAGCCTGGGGCTGCTCAGCCGTTTCCGCCCGAGCGAAACGACCGAGGTGCGCTTGCCCGGCATGATCCCGGGCCGGGGCGCGTTGTGCATGCGTTTCGGCAGCGGCGAGCAGTCGTTGCTCCTCTTGATCGTGCATCTCGCGCTCGGACGCCGCGCGCGCGAGCGCCAGCTCGGAAGCCTTGCCGAGCTGATTGCGAGCCAGCGTCACGTTATTCTGATGGGCGATCTCAATTGCCGTTCCGAAAGCAAGGAACTGCAGTGGCTGTTGCGGCGCACCGACTTAAGCGAGCCGATCCACGGTCTTTACACGTTCCCGAGTTGGCGCCCGCGCCGCAATATCGATCACATTCTCGTGTCCGCCTCGATTCAGGTCGACAGTGTGCGCGTGCTCAATCATGCCATTTCCGATCACCTGCCCATCGCCATGGACGTCACCTTGCCGGTGCATACCGCCCTTACCGGCCGGTCCGCGGCAACGGATGAGCGCGCGGTCTCCGGCTTCTAGTCGTCCCTCCGTCTTTCGAGTTTTGCGTGATGTTGTCGGTTGAGCTTCCGTTCGCCACGGCGGCTGGAGTCCAATGATCGCCTTGCTGCAACGCGTAAGTCGGGCCTCCGTGGCGGTGTCGGGAGAAGTGGTGGGCGCGATCGCGTCCGGTTTGGTCGTCTTCGTCGGCGTCGAGCGCGGCGATGACGAAACGAAAGCCGAACGTCTCGCTTCCCGCGTGCTCACCTATCGGGTCTTCCCCGACACGGACGGAAGAATGAACTTGAGCGTTCAGGAGATAGGCGGCGCGCTGTTATTGGTGCCCCAGTTCACGCTTGCCGCCGACACCGCAAGGGGCACGCGGCCGAGCTTTACGCCGGCGGCCGCGCCCGAGGTCGCCTCGCGGTTGTTCGATTATTTTTGCGGCGTCGTTCGACGCGAACACCCGCGCGTCGCCACCGGTGTATTCGGCGCCGAGATGCAGGTGACGCTCACTAATGACGGTCCCGTCACGTTCTGGTTGACGTCTTGATCGGCCGATCCTGGCAGCGGCCGCGTCATATCGGCGGCGCGGTTTCTTACGCCCGCGCTGACGGGAAAGCTATTACCTCATCAATCGAAGCGGCGCCGGCGGCAAGCATTACCAGCCGGTCGAATCCCAGGGCCACGCCGCTGCAATCGGGTAACCCGTGGGCGAGCGCGGCGAGCAGGCGTTCGTCGCGCGGTACCGGCGGTAAATCGAGTTGCGCACGAGCATTCTTATCGGCCTCGAATCTCCGGTACTGTTCGGGCGCGTCGGCAAGCTCATGAAAGCCGTTCGCGAGCTCGACTCCGTCGATGTACAGCTCGAAGCGTTCGGCAATCGCCGGATTGTCCGCGCGCAGGCGGGCGAGGGCGGCCGCGGCGGCGGGATAGTCGTAGAGAAAGGTGAGCCGATTGACGCCGAGGTGCGGTTCGACGAAGTGCGTGAGCAGCAGGTCGCGCCAGCCGTCGAGATCGTCCGGCGCCAGGCCCGAGGCCGTGACACCGCGCGTTTGCGCGCACGCGCGGAACTCGGCGGCGCTCGCCCGGTGGGGGTCGATCCGAGCGTGGCGTAGAAACGCGTCGCGATAGCTGAGTTTCTCGACTTCATCCAGCGCCCTGAACCCGGTCAACGCTTCGGTGACCAGCGCGGCGACTTCGTCCATTAACCGATGATGATCGAAGCCGACGCGGTACCATTCGATCATGGTGAATTCCGGGTTATGCCGTCGCCCGCTCTCGCCGCCGCGAAACACTTTGCAGATTTGATAGATCGATCCGCTGCCGGCCGCGAGCAGCCGCTTCATGGCGAACTCGGGCGAGGTGTGCAGGAATCCACGCAGACGATCGTCGCCCGGCGCGAGCGAGCGGGCGGCGAGGCTGTGCAGGTGCGGGTCGGTGGCGCCGGCCTGCGAAAGAATCGGCGTGTCGACCTCGAGCACGTCGCGTTTCGCAAAAAACTCGCGCACGCGCGCAATGAGTTGCGCGCGCAGCTTGAGCGTGGCGAAGGAAGCGGTGGGGCGCCAGTCGTTGTCAGAGTCCGGCGCCATGCGAGGTCGCAAGAGTAGGAAACTAGGCCCGGGAAATGTATTCGCCCGTGCGCGTGTTCACCTTGATGCGCTCGCCTTGTTGCACGAAGAGCGGCACGCGCACGACGGCGCCGGTTTCGAGCTTCGCGGGCTTACCGCCGCCGCCGCTGGTATCGCCGCGCACGCCGGGATCGGTTTCGACGATGGTCAGCAACACGGTATGCGGGGGTTCCACCGCCAGCGGCGATCCGTTCCACAGCGTCACGATGCAGGTGTCCTGTTCTTTGAGCCACTTGGCGTTGTCGCCGACCGCGGTGCTGTCGGCCTGGACTTGCTCGTAGTTTTCCGGCTGCATGAAATGCCAGAACTGGCCGTCGTTGTAGAGGTACTGCATTTCGACGTCCACGACATCGGCCGCTTCAATCGTGTCGCCCGATTTGAACGTGCGCTCGATGACGCGGCCGGTTTTCAAATTGCGTATCTTCACCCGATTGAACGCCTGGCCTTTGCCGGGCTTCACGAATTCGTTTTCCACGATCGACGCCGGGTCTCCGTCCAGCATCACTTTGAGGCCGGCACGGAACTCGTTGGTACTGTAAGTCGCCATAAAACACCTTCAACCAAAAATGGAGATTCTCAACCACTCCTCATTCTCGCCGGGGTGCACGAGAACCACGTGCACCCGTTCGCCGGCACGAACACACGTTAAGTGTGTTCGTGAACACTCCGGCTCACCTCCCCTTGGGGGAGAAGGCAAGGGGAGAGGGGTGTTGTCGAAGCAGCTATCCCCTCTCCCTCATTCCTCTCGCGGAATGAGAGGAAGGGCGAGGCCGCTTACGACCATCCATGGTCTTTCGCGACACTTGTGCATCCTGCGCATCGCCGAGCGCGCTATGATACCGACCGAAATGAAGAATCTCACGCACTTCCCCTCTCCCTTCGCGGGAGAGGACAAGGGAAGAGGAGGAGCGGCGTCTCCCGGGACCGAAATCACCGCCCCGGCGCGCTGGCAACATGAACTGGCGCAGGCGATTTCCGACCCGGCGGAATTGATCCGCCTCTTGAACCTCGATCCTGCTCTCATCGAACCCGCCCGCGCGGTCGCGCGGCAGTTCAGTCTGCGGGTGCCGCGCGGTTACGTCGCGCGCATGCGGCCCGGCGATCCGCATGACCCCTTGTTACGCCAGGTGTTGCCGCTCGCCGCCGAAGGCCTGACCGTCCTCGGGTTCGGACACGACCCGGTCGGCGACCGCGCTGCCGCCGTTGCGCCGGGCGTGCTGCATAAGTACCGCGGGCGCGTCTTATTAACGACGACGGGCGCGTGCGCCGTCCATTGCCGCTACTGTTTTCGCCGCCACTTTCCGTATGCGGATGAAAACCCCACCGCCGACGGCTGGCGCGCCGCGCTCGCGTACGTCGCCGAGGACTCGTCCATCCGGGAAGTCATTTTGAGCGGCGGCGATCCGCTCGCGCTTTCCGACGCGCGCTTGGCGGGTCTGGTCGAGCCGCTCGCGGAATTGCCCCACGTGCAGCGCGTGCGTTTGCATACGCGCCTGCCGGTCGTACTGCCCTCGCGCGTGACGGAGGCGCTGTGCCGGCTGCTGGCGGACACGCGGCTTCAATCGGTCGTCGTGGTTCACGTCAATCATCCGAACGAGATCGACAGCGCCGTCATCGACGCCATGCGCCGGCTGCGTGATGCCGGGGCGATACTGCTGAATCAGTCGGTGCTGCTGGAAGGCGTCAACGACGATGCCGACGTTTTGTGCGCGCTCAGCGAGACGCTGTTCGCCGCCGGCGTCCTGCCGTACTACGTGCATCTGCTCGACAGGGTGCAGGGAGCCGCGCACTTCGACGTCGAGGAGCAGGTAGCGATGCGCTTGTGGGAAGAGCTGCGCTTGCGGTTGCCCGGCTACCTCGTGCCGCGCCTGGTGCGAGAAGCGCCGGGCGCGCCGGCGAAGACCATGCTCCGCTGAAAAGGACGCTTAGAAGCGAAGCTCGGCGCCGGCGTTGATCGACCACGATTTCCACTCCACTTCGTTGAGGCGGGTCACGCCGGTCGTGCCGTTGCTGAAGTACGTCTGATCGGTGCCCGGGTCGGTTTTCCACGTTAGATAGTCGATGCTGAACGTGCCCCGCCATTTCGCGCCGATAGGGGCGTAGGCGCCGAACGCGAAAACGTTGCCTTTGCCGTCCGCCCGATGCTCGAAACTCTTGGGATGCGCGAAGTTGTTGCGCAGATTCCAATCGGCTTGCGCGTAGTAGTCTGCATTGAAGTGGTACTCGTGACGAAAGAAGGCGCGCGTGTCCGGCGCCAACTGCCACTCCAATTCGATGCCGAGCCAACGGCTCGACCAACCGGTTTGATACGTGCTATTCAGTCCCGAGAAGGATCCCAGATCAGGAACGGTTTGCCGGCCGTTTGTAATGCGCAGGTTCTGGGCGTGACGCGAAACGCCGAGCAGCGGCGTTAGGTAGAATGGACCGTCGCCGACGGTGAAGCGATAACCGGCCGCGGCCGACGCGTCCCACACATCGTCTCCGTTGGTGTCGTTGTTCGAGCGCGAAAACTCGAACGTGCGATCGTCGCCCCCATAGTCGGAATCCTGATTGCGCCCGTTGTAGATCAAGCCGTATCCCGCGGAGGCGCGCGCGTGCCAACCGGGCGCCGTCGTTTGCCAGCCGAGACGGAGTTGGACGATGTGCACGTCTTCCCATGTCAGCTCGGAAAGAATGTTGGGCGTCGCGTTACCGCTCGCATCGGCGGCGATGTTCCAGCGCAGGGCGTCATTGCGAAAACCGGCATCGACGTCGAAGCGCTGTTCAACGGCGGAAGCGTTCGTGACAGCGATCGCAAGAAAAAGGCCTAAGCCAAGCACCCATTGCCGCCGCACGCGTCCTCCCTGGTTTGCTTTCCCGGTCCTTCTATACACTAGCAAGTTCACGCCCGCGCGTCAGAAGCGCCGGTGAGGCCGTTTGCACAAGAGGAGGTTTGCATGATTATTAAGGTAGGAGATCGTCTTCCGGCGTCGACACTTTATGAACTTACCGATAACGGCCTGCAGCGACGTTCCGTCCCGGACCTTACCCACGGTCGACGCGTGGCGATTATCGGTTTGCCCGGGGCTTTCACGCCCACGTGCTCGACACGTCACGTTCCGAGTTTCCTGGAGCGCTACCCCGAGCTCAAGGACCGCGGCATCGATGAAATTCTCTGCGTGTCCGTCAACGATGCTTGGGTGATGAGAGAGTGGGGCAAGGCGCTCGGTGCCGGCGGCAAGATCCGCATGCTGGCCGACGGCAACGCCGAATTCACCAAAGCGCTCGGGCTCGTCAGCGACCGTTCCGATCAGGGCATGGGCCTGCGCTCGCGACGCTACTCCCTGTACGTCGATGACGGCGTGGTGAAGGCGGTCAATCTGGAGGAGCCGGGGAAGTACGAAGTGAGCGACGCCGGGAC
>JAJPKH010000230.1 GCA_021323795.1 Acidiferrobacteraceae bacterium
GAAAGCGACGCGCCGGTATTCGGCGCGGATGCGCGCGCGCGTTTGAGCGGCATAGCGGAGTCGGCGCTTGCCGCCGCGCGCGAACAGGGCGTCGGCGCCGCGGAGGCGGCAGCCCACTTGTCCCAAGGGCTTGCGGTGACCGTGCGCATGGGCGAGGTCGAGACGCTCGAGCAGACGCGCGACAAGGGTCTCAGCGTCACCGTCTATTTCGGAAAGCGCAGCGGTTCCGCGAGCACGACCGATCTTTCTCCGGCCGCGGTACGCGACACCGTGCGCGCGGCCTGCACCATCGCGCGTTATACGGCGGAAGACCCTTGCGCCGGACTCGCCGATCCCGAGCGCTTGGCGCGTTCCATTCCCGATCTCGACCTGTTACACCCCTGGAACCCACCGGTCGAGCGTGCCATCGAGTTGGCCCGGGAGTGTGAAGCGGCGGCGCTTGCGGTCGATCCGCGCATCACCAATTCCGAGGGTGGGTCGCTGTCGAGCTACGAGGGTGTCGAGGTGTATGCGAACACCCACGGGTTCATCGGCACGTCCGCCGGGACCCGGCACAATTTGTCGGCCGCCGTTATCGCGCAGGACGAAAGCGGCATGCAGCGGGACTACTGGTTTACCGTCTCGCGTCGCCCCGACGGCCTCGAATCGGCGGCCGCCGTGGGCGAGCGGTCTGCGCAGCGAGCGCTGCGGCGTCTCGGTGCGCGTAAGCTCACGACGCGGCGTGCGCCCGTGATTTACGAGGCGCCCGTCGCGGCGAGTCTGTTGTCGCACTTCGTCGGCGCCGTCCGCGGCGAGAGCCTCTATCGCGGCGCGTCGTTTTTGATCGACCATCTCGGCAAGGAAATCTTTCCGCCGCACGTACGCATTCACGAGCAACCGCATCTCAAGGGCGCGCTCGGCAGCGCCCCGTTCGACAACGAGGGCGTGGCGACCGCGCCGCGCGATCTGGTGCGCGCCGGCGTGCTGCAGGGCTACGTGCTCGATTCCTATTCCGCGCGCAAGCTCAAGATGCAGACGACGGGAAACGCGGGCGGCGTGCACAACCTCACCATCGACCCGGGCCCGCGCGGCTTGCAAGAGCTGCTGAAGCAGATGGGGACGGGGCTGCTCGTGACCGAGCTGATCGGCTTCGGCGTCAACATTATCACGGGCGACTATTCGCGTGGCGCCGCCGGTTTCTGGGTGGAGAACGGCGAGATCGCTTATCCGGTGGAAGAAATAACGATTGCCGGCAACCTGCGCGACATGTATCGCGGCATCGTTGCCGTCGGCAGCGATGTCGATGTGCGCGGCAACATACGCACCGGTTCGATCTGGATCGAGGGTGTGACGATCGCGGGCAGCTAGTCGTCGCCGGTCGCGTGGACGCCGAGACCGGGCGCACGCTTGTCTCTTCGTTCCCGGTCTTCGCTGTAAAAAAATCACGTAGGTTGAGATTGCTTCGTCGCAAATAGCGCTGCTCGCAATGACAAACAAAGGCTGGTCGTTGCGAGCGAAGCGAAGCAATCTATTTTGAGATGGGTTCATAAAACGCTTTGCGATTGAGGCGCGCGCGCATAAACTTGGCCCGCCGCCAGAGAGGCTTGCCATGGCAAGAGCGCGCAAAGCAAAAAAACCCGATCCCCTGAAGCTCACGCTCGCGGCCCTCGAGTCGAACGATCTGGCGCGCGTGCGCGCCGTCCTCGCCGAGCTGCACCCGGCCGATATCGCCGCCCTGCTGGAAGGCTTGCCGCCCGAGAGCCGCGTGGCGGTTTGGCGGCAAGTCGACACCGAAAAAATGGGCGAAGTGCTGCTCGAGCTGCCCGAAACCGTTCGCACGGACTTGCTCGCTCAGCTCGACGACCAGACCGTCATCGCGGCGGTTCGGAGCCTCGACACGGACGATATCGCGGACCTCATTCCCGATCTCTCGGACGATTTGATTTCCGAGATCCTGTTCGCGCTCGACAAACAGGACCGGCAGCGGCTGGATACGGCGCTTTCCTTCGCCGAAGACACCGCCGGCGGCCTGATGAACCTCGACGCGGTGACGGTGCGCGAGAACATAACGATCGAGGTGGTGCTGCGCTATTTGCGCCGGCGCGGCGAGCTGCCGGAGCACACGAACAGCCTGTTCGTCGTGGATCGCACGGATCGCCTGCTCGGCGTGTTGTCGCTTTCGAAAGTTTTGACCACCGATCCGGGTCAGCGCGTTTCGCAGATCATGTACCGGGACATCATCAAGTTTGTGGCGACGACGCCGGATAAGGAGGTCGCCGCGGCATTCGAGCGCTACAATCTGTTGTCGGCGCCGGTGGTCGATGAAAACAATCGCCTCCTCGGGCGCATCACGGTCGACGACGTGGTCGACGTCATCCGCGAAGAGGCGGATCGCGAGATCTTGAGCCTCGCGGGCCTTCGCGCCGAAGAGGATTTATTCGCCACCGTCCGGCAAACGGTGCGCAACCGCTGGACCTGGATCGCGATCAATCTTGTCACGGCGTTCATCGCCTCGCGCGTGATCGGTCTCTTCGAGGGGACCATCGAGCGGCTGGTCGCGCTCGCCTCGCTCATGCCGATCGTGGCCGGCGTCGGCGGCAATACCGGCAACCAGACGATTACCATGATCGTGCGCGCGCTCGCGCTCGGCCGAATCAGCGAAACCAACGCGCGCGCGCTCTTCGCCAAGGAGATCGGCGTGAGCCTGATGAACGGCGTCGTGTGGGGCGGCCTGCTCGGCGTTATCGCTTACCTGCTGTACCGCAGCGTTCCGCTGGCGCTGGTCATGACCGCCGCGATGATCTTGAACCTTATGCTGGCGGCGGTCGCCGGCGTGGCGATCCCGCTCGTGCGCCATCGGCTCGGGCGCGACCCGGCGCAGGGGTCGAGCGTCATGATCACGGCGATCACGGACAGCGGCGGATTTTTCATCTTCCTCGGCCTCGCCACGCTGGTGCTAATGTAACGCGGCGAACCGGAAAATCGGCCGCAGATACACCGAAAACGACCCTTCGTCTTCCCTAAGTTGCGCTCTTTCGCCTTTGTGCGATTATTTTTGCCAAGGGGAGAGGGTCCGGACGTGGCGCAACCTAACATCCTGCAAGTGCTCACCAAGGCGATTAAAGAGCGCCGGTGCGTCGCTTTGCGTTACCAGGATCAACGGGCGGTCCGCGTAGTGGAGCCCCACGCGATCTACTCCGACGAGCATTCGCAACTGATGTTGGATGCCTATCAGGTGCGGGGGTTTTCGTCTTCCGGGCGCCCGCTGCCGTTCTGGCGCCCGTTCCGTATCAAGAAAATTTCCGATGTGGAGGTTTTGAAGGAAGTCTTCATGCCGCGGACGGCCGAAGGCTTCAGCGCCGCGCGCTTGAAGTACAAGAACGGCCTGATCGCCATCGTGGAAGTGCCGAGCACCTCCTTCGCGTATCCCGAGGCCGCGCTCGAAATGGGACCGCCGCGCCCGGAACAACTGCGCCGCCCGGCGTAGCTCTCACCTACGTTCATAGCGCCGCGCCGCCTCGACGACCGCTTTAAGGCGTCGACGCTACGCCGCGTCGTCCCCGTTCTCGTAATCGATCAGCTCATGCACCGCTTCCGTGTCGCGGCTCGCGAGCGCGCGGCGCGCGAGCTTCGCGAGTTTCGCGGCATGGCTTATGCGCACGTTGCGCTTCACCATAAGCAATGTCGCCGGGTGCATGCTGAATTCGCGCAAGCCGAGCCCGAGCAGTAGCTTGGTGTAGCGCGCGTCCCCCGCCATTTCACCGCACATGGCGACCGGTATGCGCGCCTTGCGGCCGGCTTCGATAGTCAGCGAGATCAGCCGCAGCACGGCGGGATGCAGCGGGTCGTACAGGTAGCTGACCGCATCGTCGGTGCGGTCGATCGCCAGCGTATATTGAATCAAGTCGTTGGTGCCGATAGAAAAGAAGTCGAGATGCGGCGCGAACAAATCGGCCGATATGGCCGTCGCCGGCACTTCCACCATCCCGCCGATCGGGATGCGCGGATTGAACTTGTGTCCTTGGCGCTTCAGTTGCGATTTTGTTTCCTCGACCAAATCCAGCACGCGAAACAGCTCGTCCTGGCTCGACAGCATCGGAATCATCATGCGCACCCGCCCGTAGGCGGACGCGCGCAGGATGGCGCGCAGCTGCGGGCGAAACATCGACGGATCGCTCAAGCACAGGCGCACCGCCCGCAACCCCAGCGCGGGGTTGACCGGCAGGCGGCCGACGGAATGCGCGGCTCCGTCGACCTGTTTGTCGGCGCCGATGTCGATGGTGCGGATGGTGACGGGCTTGTTCGGAAGCGCGCGCACGACGCGCACATAAGCGCGGAACTGCTCTTCCTCGCCCGGCGGCGACGCTCGATTCATGAACAGGAATTCGGTGCGGTAAAGCCCGATGCCGGCGGCATGCGCGTCGATCGCGGCTTTGACGTCGGCGGGCAGCTCGATGTTGGCCAGCAGCACGATGTCCTGCTTGTCGAGCGTTATCGCGCGGCTGCGGCGCAGGCGCGCTAGCTCCTCGCGGCGGCGCAGGATATCGCGCTGGCGCTTGCGGTATTCGGCGACGGTATTCGCGTCGGGCGCGATGATGAGCACGCCGCGCTTGCCGTCGACGATGATCTCCTCGCCGCCGCGCACGTAGCGCGTCGCGTTATGCACGCCGACGATCGCCGGAATGCCGAGGCTGCGCGCGAGGATGGCCGTGTGCGAGATCGGCCCGCCCATGGTGGTGACGAAAGCGTGTATGCGTTTGTGCTTGAGGACGACGGTGTCGGCCGGGGTGAGGTCCGTGGCGACGACGATTTCGCCCGGGTCGAGCTTGTCGTCCTCGTCCGGCCCGCGCAGCAGATTGCGCAGCACGCGCTCGACCACCTGGCGCACGTCGGTCTGCTTGTTGCGCAGGTAGGCGTCCTCCATCTTCTCGAAAATCTCCGAGAGGCGGTCGCTCTGGATCTTGAGCGCCCATTCGGCGTTACGCCGCTCCTTGCGGATGATCTCGATCGGCGCCGCCGAAATCATTTTGTCGTCGAGGATCAGGACGTGCGTATCGATGAAGCTCGCGGCCTCGAGCGGCGCGTCGCGCGGAATCTGCTCGCGGATCTTGAGGAGTTGTTCACGCGCCGCCTTGACCGCGCCGATGAAGCGTTCCACTTCCTGCTCGACATTCTCCGGCGTCAGGGTCTGCGGGGTGATATCCGGCAGCTCGCGCGACAGCACGAACGCCGCGCCGATGCTGATCCCGTCGCTGACCCCGGCTCCATGCAGTGACAGCACTATTCCCCCTCGCCGAAACGGTTGCCGATGAGCCGCGCCAGCGCGTCGATCGCTTTGGCCTCGTCCTTGCCGTGCGCGCAAATCTTGAGCGTGGTGCCCTTCGCCGCCGCGAGCATCATCACGCCCATGATGCTTTTGGCGTTCACCTGCTGGCCCTCGCGCGCGACGGTGATCTCGCTCTTGAACTCGGCGGCCAGACTTACGAGCTTCGCGGCCGCGCGCGCGTGCAGCCCGAGCTTATTGATAATGGCGACGTCTACGCATTTCATCGGCGTTTTCGCTCCGGCGGCGCGGGATTGGTCGCGCAGATAATGCCATTGAAACCGCCCGTCAGCGCGCGGTCGATGAGCTCGTCCATTTTGAGGTTGCGGTAGGTGAGGGTGCGCAGCACCATCGGCAGACTCGCGCCGCTGATCAGTTCCACGCGGCCCCGCTTCAGCAGGTGCCGCGCCACGTTGGTATGGGTGGTGCCAAAAACGTCGGCGAGGATCAGCACCCCGTCCCCCTGGTCGATGCGGGCGAGGCGCTGTTTGATCAGCTCGGCGATCTGCTCGGGCGCTTCGTGATAATCGATACCGACCGCCTCCATGGCGGGCGGTCGCGTGCCGAAGGTGTGTTCGGCCGCCTGGATCAAGCCCTCGGCGAAATCCTTCTGCCCCAAGATGAGCACTCCGATCATTTCAGCTCCCGGTGGCGCACTTGCGTCTTGTAACCGCGGCCGGCGAAGTATTCCGCAAGCCGATTGACGAGATAGACCGAGCGGTGCAAGCCGCCGGTGCAGCCGAGGGCGACGGTGACGTAACTGCGGTCCTCGCGCTCGAAGCGCGGCAGCCAGGTCTCGAGAAAGCGCCTGAGCTCCTCGTACATGGCGTGCACCTCGGCGTGCTGTTCCATGTAGCGGATGACCGGTTCTTCCTGGCCGGTGCGATGGCGCAGCGCCGGTTCCCAATGCGGATTCGGCAGGCAGCGTACGTCGAACACGAAGTCGGCGTCGAGCGGAGTGCCGTTCTTGTAGCCGAAAGACTCGAACAAGAGCGTCATGCCGGCGGTTTCCGAGCCGCGCACGAAGTCGCGCAGCTGGTTGCGCAGGTCGTGCGGGGTGGTGCGCGTCGTGTCGATGCGCACGCTCGCCGCGTGCGCGAGCGGCTCGAGCAGTTGCCGTTCCAGCTGGATCGCTTCGATGAGCGACGTGTCCTCGCTCGCCATCGGATGGCGGCGGCGGGTCTCCTTGTAGCGCTTTACCAGCACATCCTCGTCCGCGTCGAGGAAAATAACCCGGTAGCGGATGCCGAGCCGTTCCAGTTGCTGGAGCGCTTGCGGCACGTCGGCGAGAAAAGCGCGATTGCGCGCATCGAGGCCGATGGCGGCGTTCTTCTCGCCCGAGCGCTGCAAATGCTCGGCGAACTGGGGCACGAGGGCGGCCGGCAGGTTGTCGATGCAATAGAAACCGCCGTCTTCCAGCGCCTGCAGCGCGATCGTCTTTCCCGATCCCGACAGTCCGCTAACGATCAGGAAATTCATGTGACGGAACGATCGATCAGCGTTTGTTGTCGTTGCATGAAGTCCTTGAGGGTATCGATCCCCCACATGCGCAGAATATAGGAGCGCACGGCGGCTTCGACCAGTACCGCGAGGTTGCGGCCGGCGCCGACGAAGAGCACGACTTCCGGGATCTCGACGTCGAGGATCGTGCGCGTCAGTTGCTGCGCCTGCAGCCGGTCGAGCTTGCGCATGCGGCGCTTGCCCATTTTCTCCATGCGCACGATGAGATGCAGCCGCTTTTTGTGGCGCACCGCGGTTTCCCCGAACATGGTGCGCACGTCGAGAATGCCCAAGCCCCGCACTTCGAGATAATCGGAAAGCGCGCCGCTCGGGCTCTGACCGACGAGCACATCGGGGCCGATGTGGACGAACTCGACCGCGTCATCGGCGATCAGCCGGTGGTTGCGCGAGAGCAGCTCGAGCGCGAGCTCGCTCTTGCCGATGCCCGATTCACCGGTCAGCAGCACGCCCATGCCGAGCACTTCCATGTAGACGCCGTGCACGGTGACGCTCGGCGCGAGCACGCGCGTCAGGTGGTATTGCAAACGATCGATGAACACCGGACTCGGCAGAGCCGAGGTGAAGAAGGGAAGCCCGGCTTCGTCCGCCGCCCGGATCAGGTCCTGCGCGGGCTTCGCGTTATTCGCCAGCACCACCGCCGCGGTCGTGGCGCAGCCGAACAGCGCGCGCACCTGGGCGGCTCTTTCTTTGCGTCCCAGCCGCTTCAAGTAATCGACCTCGGCGTCGCCGATCACCTGTACCCGATTCGGGTGGACGAAGTTGAGGTGCCCGACCAGGGCCATCCCCGGGTATTTCGCGGTCGCCGGCTCGAGCAGACGGTCGCCGCCGGCGCGTCCCGCCGCCCATTTCAGCTTGAGGCGGTTCGCTTGTGCGTCAAACAGTTCTTGCGCGGTGAGTCGGCGGGCCATGCGAGTCGTGAGCAGCGGGCGGATGTGTCAACCGATTGTACAACTCCTCGGCGGTTGGTGCCGAGAGCAGTCGCTCACGCCACGCTTTATTGCTGAACAGGCCGGCCAGTTCGGCGAGGATCTTCAGGTGCTCGTCGCTCGCTTCGGCGGGAACCAGCAAGGCGAAGACCATGGTGACGGGTTTGTGGTCGATCGCGTCGTAGTCGAGCGCCCGCTCGAGCGTGCAGAACGCGCCGAGTGCATTCGCGAGCCCCTTCAGGCGGCCGTGGGGCAGCGCCACGCCGGAGCCGATGCCGGTCGAGCCGAGGCGCTCGCGCTCGAGCAGCGCCTCGGCGGCCTGGAGCGGGGTCAGTCCCTCGGTGCCTTCGTGGAGCAGCGCTCCGACGTGCTCGAACAGGCGCAATTTGCTGGTGGCCGCCACCCGCAGAGAGACGCGCGGTTGCGACAGTAAGGTTTCGATGTACATGGTTGGGCGCCCGGCTCGCGGCCCGGGCGGGAAGTTATGCCGACGGCCGCTTCAGCGTTCCGTCGCGATGGCGGTTCGTGGCTTTTTCCTTGTGTTTGAGCACCTGGCGGTCGAGCTTGTCGGCGAGCGAATCGATGGCGGCGTACATGTCGCCGTCCTCGGCGTCGGCGTGCAACGTCACGCCTTTGGCGTGTATCGTCGCCTCGGCCTTGTGCCGGTTCTTCTCGACGTGCAATACCACCGTGCCGGTCGTCATGTTGTCGAAGTGCCGTTGCAGGCGTCCGATTTTCTCGGACGCGTAGTTGCGCAGAGGTTCAGTGACATCCATTTGATGACCGCTCACCGTGATTTGCATAGGGTTGCCTCCGACGGTTGTTACAGAATGGATTTGCGCTGATTGGACGGGGGGATGCTGATCGATTCGCGGTACTTGGCGACGGTGCGCCGCGCCACATGGATGCCTTGGCCGGCCAGGATCTCGGCGATCTTGCTGTCGCTGATCGGCCGATTCGGGGGCTCGCCCTCGATCAGCTTCTTGATCATCGAACGGATGGCGGTCGCGGAACAGGCGCCGCCGTCGGCGGTCGCAACGTGGCTCGAGAAGAAGTATTTGAGCTCAAAGATGCCGCGCGGCGTGAGCATGTACTTGTTGGTGGTGACGCGCGAGATGGTCGACTCGTGCATGCCGACGGCTTCGGCGATGTCGTGCAGCACGAGCGGTTTCATGGCTTCCGGTCCGTGATCGAAGAAGGCGCGCTGGCGATCGACGATCGTGCGCGCGACCTTGAGCAGCGTTTCGTTGCGGCTGTTGAGACTCTTGATGAACCAGCGCGCTTGCTGCAGTTGGTCCTGCAAGTAGCGATTGTCGGCGCTCGAGTTCCCGCGCTGGATCATGCGCTCGTAGACGCCGTTGATGCGAAGCCGCGGCGCCACCTCGCCGTTCAAATCGGCGCGCCATACGCCGCGGGTTTTGCGCACGATGATGTCGGGGGCGATATAGTTCGACTGCGTGGACTGCACGGTGCCGCCCGGGCGGGGATTCAGCCGCTGAATGAGCTGCACCGCTTCGTGCAGCGTCTCGGGGCTGATCTTCAGATTGCGTCGCAGCTGGTTGTAATCGCGGCTGCCGAGCGCCGCCAAGTGCTCCGGCGTAGCGAGCGCCAGCGCCTCGTTCAGAAACGGCGTGCTCGGATCGAGCGCTTTGAGCTGCAACCCCAGGCACTCGGCGAGATCGCGCGCGCCGACGCCGACCGGGTCGAACTGCTGAATGTGGTGCAGCACGGAGGCGATTTCGTCCGGCTCGACGTTCAGGCCGGGGATCCCCTCGGCGCCGCGCGCGAGAATCTGCTGGATCTCGTCAAGCTTCGACGTGAGGTAGCCGTCTTCGTTGATGGCGTCGATGAGCGCCTCGGCGATGCGCCGATCGGTGGGCGAGAACGGCGTCATCTGCATTTGCCAGAGCAGATGATCGCGCAGCGTTTGCGGCCGGGCGTTGCGGGCGTCGATATCCGGCCGCTCGCCGTCGCCGCGGCTTACCGCAGACGAGGCGCCGCCGTCGTAGCTTTCTTCCCACTCGCCGTCGCCTGCCGCTTCCGAGAGAGAGGCTCCCTCCATGTCGAGATCGGCCGGTTCGCCGCTCTCGGCGTCGGCGGGGGTGGTCTCCGGGACGGCCTCTTCATCGGCACCGGTTTCTCCGCGCGTTTCCGACTCGTCGCCCGCTTCTTCGAGCAGGGGATTGGTCTCGAGCGCCTCGCGTATTTCCTGTTGCAGCTCGATCGTGGAAAGCTGGAGCAGGCGTATCGCCTGCTGAAGTTGGGGCGTGATGGTGAGATGCTGACCCAGCCTCAGGTCAAGTGACTGCTTCATAGAAAGCGGCGCTTTAAATTGATTTGGATCCCGCTCCCCGGGAATCGCCTGGTATCCACAAGTCTAGCCCACTTTTTAACGGCACCGGCGACGTCGGGCGGGATGGAAAACCCGTCTACAGCCGAAAATCCTTACCCAAATAGACTCTTCTCACGTCCTCATTATACAGAATCGCCGCGGGCTCGCCTGCCGTCAACACCCGTCCTTCGCTCAGTATGTAAGCGCGGTCGCATATCTTGAGCGTTTCCCGCACATTATGATCGGTGATGAGCACGCCGATTCCGCGATCCTGCAGGTGCTTGATCAGTTGTTGTATCTCGATCACTGAAATCGGGTCGACGCCGGCGAACGGCTCATCGAGCAGCATGAAGCGCGGGCGCGTCGCGAGCGCGCGCGCGATTTCCACGCGCCGGCGCTCGCCGCCCGAAAGACTGATGCCGAGCGTGTCCCGGCGCTCGGTGATTTGCAGGTCGCGCAACAACTCTTCCAGCGCGTCCCGCTGCTGCGCGGACGTGAGGTCCGTGCGCGTTTCAAGGATGGCGCGCACGTTGTCCGCGGCGGTCAACTGGCGGAATACCGACGGTTCCTGCGGCAGGTAGCCGATCCCGAGGCGCGCGCGCTTATGCATCGGTAGTTGCGTCACGTCCACGCCGTCGAGCACGATGCTTCCCCGATCCACAGGGACGAGCCCCACGATCATGTAGAAGCAGGTTGTTTTTCCGGCGCCGTTCGGTCCGAGGAGCCCGACGATCTCTCCGCCGCGCACCTCGAGCGAAACGTCGTCCACCACGCGCCGGTTATTGTAGTGCTTGGTCAGCCCGTCGGCGCGTATGACCGCGCCGGCGGCGGTTTGCTCCGCGAGGATCGCCTCCCGGCGAACGCCGTGGCGGCGTTGCTGCTTGCGGCGTTCCGTCATCGTGCGGGCTCCGGTCTCGCCGGCTGGATAACCGCCGACACTTGGCCGTCGCCGCCTTGCGCGACGAACGTCTGGTCATCGAGGGCGTAATGCGCGACCGCTCCGGTGAAGACATCGCGGTCGCGGTTGATTTCCACGTTGTCGTAGAGATCGATCCGCCGCTCGCTCGCGCGATAGACCGCGCGGGCGGCGCGCGCTTTCAGTTCTTCGCCCTTGTCCGAGCGGCTTTGCACGCGCACCGGCTGTCCCCAGGCGCGCGCCAGGGTCATCCGGCCGTCGCGTACCGTGACTTCCAGCCGATCCGCCTCGAGGCGCAGGCTCCCTTGCATCGCGACGACGTTGCCGCGATAAATCGAGACCCCGGTTTTTTCGTTCGCCTCGACGCTGCGCGCGCGGATGTTCATCGGCTGATCGGCGTCGCTCTTGAGGGCATGGGCGACGCTGCACGCCATGCCGAGCATCATGGCGACCACGCCGATGAGGAGGCGGGCCGACCTTCGGTGTGTCGAGGGCGAGGGACGTTCGCTCGCGCGGTTCCCCCCTTCCCGGTGCCCTCTACCGCCTGGGGAGAGGGGGAGTTGGCGGGAATCTCCGTAGCGATTGGGGAGCGGGAGCGCATGTTCGCCGGCGCGGTTCATATTATCGGTCGAGCTCCACGCGCAGGCGCTCGGAAGTGATTTCCCCGGGCGCCGCGGCCGTCGTGCCCGTGCGGGTCATGTGCACATTGCCGGTCATTATGATTTCCTTGCCATCGCCCGGCATGACGCCTTCATCGCCGCGCGTCGTCACGCGCACTTCGTTCGGTTGATATTGCACCAGCACGGGTTTGACGTAGTGTGCGGTGTCGTCGTCGGGGTAGTGGGTCAGCCGTTCCGCGGTCAAGACGTATTTCGGCGTTCCTTGCTCGTCCATCTCGGTCGCCGTGAAATTTTCCACGATATAGTCGGGATCGTGGCGCGCCTTCGGACTGATGATACCGATCGGCTGCGCCGCCTCACGCGTGAACCACCACGACGCGGCCGCGACGGCGACGAGAATAACGCCGAGTACCAGCTTGCGCGCGTCAGCCATCGGCCGGGGCGTTCACGTAGCGTTCCATTTCGTCGCTATAGCGGCCGTGCGCGTGCAGGATGGCTTCGCACGCCTCGCGCACCGCGCCGCGTCCGCCGGGGCTCGGCGTGATCCAATGCGCGTAGCGCTTGACGAGCGGATGCGCGTCCTGCACGGCGATGCCGAGACCGACATGAAGCAGAATCGGCAGATCGACGACGTCATCGCCGACATACGCCGCTTGGTCGGGGGAGAGCTCGAGTTCCTCGAGAAGTTGCCGGCACCGCGGGAGCTTCTCGCTGCAACCCTGGTACAGATGCGCGATATCGAGCTCGCGGGCGCGCCGCTCGACCGCCCGCGACGTGCGCCCGGTGATGATGCCGACGGCGACGCCGTGGCGCTGCAGCATCTTGATGCCGTGCCCGTCCTTGATGTCGAACGCCTTGTGTTCGTCTTCGTTGCCGAGGATCACGCGGCCGTCGGTCAGGACCCCGTCGACATCGAGCAGGAGGAGGCGCACGCGCGGCGCGCGCGCCATCAATGCATCGGACAGCGCGAACCCCGGGACCAGAAGAGGAGTGCCCGCCATCGGGAAGCGCTTAAACGATCCGCCGGCGCAGCAGGTCGAGCATGTTGAGCGCCCCGACCACGCGATGTTGTTCGTCGACGACGATCAGGCCGTTGATGTTCTGCGAGCGCATGAGCTCGATCGTTTCGGCCGCGAGCCGGTTCTCGTGCGTGACTTTGGGGTTGCGTATCATCACGTCCGTCACCTTCGCCGAGTAGACGTCGACGTTTTTCTGCAGCAGCCGCCGCAAATCGCCGTCGGTTAGAATTCCGACGAGCTTGTCGTTCGCGTCGACGATCGCGGTCATGCCGAGGCGCTTGCTCGTCATTTCGAGCAGCGCTTCGCGCAGCGTCGCCGTCTCGTTCACGACCGGGACGTCGGCGCCCGTGTGCATGATATCGCGCACGTACAGCAGCAGCCGGCGCCCGAGGCTTCCCGCGGGATGCGCGCGCGCGAACTGCTCGCGCGTGAAGCGGCGATGCTTGAGGAGCGCGACGGCCAAGGCGTCGCCCATCGCGAGCGCGGCGGTGGTGCTCGCCGTCGGCGCGAGATCGAGCGGGCACGCTTCCTTCTCGACGCCGCAGTAAAGCACCGCGTCGGCCTGGCGCGCGAGCGTCGAATCGCGGTTACCGGTGAGCGCGATCAGCTTCACGCCCATGCGCTTGATGATCGGAAGGATAATCAGGACCTCGTCGGTTTCGCCGGAATTGGAAATCGCGAGCATCAGGTCCTCCGGCATGATCATGCCGAGGTCGCCGTGCGACGCTTCGCCGGGATGCACGAAAAAGGCCGGCGTGCCGGTGGAGGCGAGCGTGGCGGCAATCTTGCCGCCGATGTGGCCGGACTTGCCCATGCCGACGATCACGACGCGGCCCTTGGTCTGCAAGATAAGCTCGCAGCTGCGGTGAAAGCTCTGATCGACGTGCTTGACCAGCGCCTTCAGTGCCTGTGCTTCGATCTCGAGCGTTTCGCGCCCGAGCTGCTCGAAGGACATCTCCTCGTCGTTCATGCTTCGGCGTTCGCGGCTGTCTGGCATAATTCCGAGCGTATAACAGACGCTATCTATTATCCATGAACGCGGTCGGTTTTCAGAGCATATTGATTCTGCTCGGCGCGGCCGTCGTGCTGGTCGCGGTTTTTCGCAGCCTGCGCCTGCCGCAGATCCTGGCTTACCTCTGCGCCGGAATACTCGTCGGCCCGCACGCGCTCGGCTGGGTGCCGGCGGCGCCGGTGTGGCAGGCGCTCGCGCAGTTCGGTCTCGTGTTCCTGATGTTCACCATCGGCCTGGAGTTTTCGCTGCCGAAGCTCGTCGCGATGCGCGCGATGGTTTTCGGTCTGGGCGGCGCGCAGGTTCTCGTGAGCGCGGCGGTCTTCGGTGGGATCGCGTGGTGGCTCGGCGTGAACGTCGAAGGCGCGCTCGTGATCGGCGGCATACTCGCCATGTCGTCCACCGCGATCGTGATGAAACTCCTGATCGAGCAGCTCGAGCAGAATACGCGCCACGGCCGCTACGCGGTCGCCGTGCTGCTGTTCCAGGATCTCATCGTCGTGCCGTTCCTGATCCTCGTGCCCGCCCTCGGCGGCGCCTCGGATTCCGTCGTCACGACGCTCGCCGTCGTGCTCGTGAAGAGCGTCGTCGTGCTCGGCGCGATGTTCCTGACCGGACGCTGGTTGTTGCGGGCGTTGTTCCAGCGCGTCGCCGCCATGCGCCTGCGCGAATACTTCATGCTCACGGTGTTGTTGCTGACGCTTGCCGCGGCGTGGCTCACCGAGCTCGCCGGACTCTCGCTCGCCCTCGGCGCGTTTCTCGCCGGCATGACGCTCGGCGAGACGGAATATCGGCATCAAGTGGAAGCGGACATTCTGCCGTTTCGCGACGTTCTGCTCGGGCTCTTTTTCATCACCGTCGGCATGCAACTCGACCTCGCCGTCCTCGCCGTCTATTGGCCGCTCATCGGCGCGGGGGTGCTCGGCACGATCGTCTTCAAGACGCTCCTCATCTATGCGCTCGGCAGGATGTTCAAGATGGAAAGCGCAGTGGCGCTGCGTACCGGCTTGGTGCTCTCCCAAGGCGGCGAATTCGGGCTCGCGTTGCTGCTGCAGGCGCAGCAGTTCCGGGTATTGGAAGGCCCGGCGGCGCAGATCGTGCTCGCGACCGTGGTGCTGTCGATGCTGCTCGCGCCGGTGATCGTCTGGTACAACGGCCGCGTGGCGCGCCGCCTCGTCCCCGGTTAC
The DNA here is from genome assembly GCA_021323795.1 of Acidiferrobacteraceae bacterium. Lineage (GTDB taxonomy): Bacteria > Pseudomonadota > Gammaproteobacteria > Acidiferrobacterales > Sulfurifustaceae > JACQFZ01. The sequence continues at coordinate 14,833 of JAJPKH010000230.1, forward strand.
ATGCGCGCGCCCGACAGCAACGTCGAGGCGATCCGCGCCGAGGTGCCGCGCGGCGGCCACGTCATCGTCTGCGGTTACGGACGCAGCGGCCAGAACCTGGTGTGGATGCTCGAGCAGGAAGGCATCGCGAGCCTCGCGCTCGATCTCGATCCGGGCCGCGTGCGCGAGGCGCGCGATGCCGGCAAGCCGGTGGTGTATGGCGACGCGACGCGGCGCGACGTGCTGGAGGCCGCCGGGCTGAACGACGCGCGCGCGCTCGTCATCAGCTTCAACGACGTGCCGGTGGCGCTCAAGATTCTCGAGGTGACGCACGGTCTGCGGCCGGCCATGCCGGTTATCGTGCGCACGATGGATGACGTCGACCTCGAGCGGCTCATGCGGGCGGGCGCCACCGAGGTCGTGCCGGAGAGTCTCGAAGGCAGCCTCATGATGGGTGCGCACGTGCTGCTGTTGCTCGGCGCGGCGCCCGAGCGCGTCGATCGCCACGCGCGGCAAGTGCGCCGCGACCGCTATCGCATGTTGCGCGGGTTCTTCCACGGCGAGGCGTTGCTGGAGGAAGTTCCGCCCGGCGCCTACCGTGAGCGGCTGCATTCGGTGACGCTGCCGCCCGAAGCCTATGCGATCGACAAGGAACTGCGCGAGCTGCGCCTCGATACCCTCGGCGTCAGCGTGAGCGCCGTGCGCCGCGACGGCAAGCAGTCGCACAAGCCTTCGCCCCACACGCGCTTCATGGCGGGTGACGTGCTGGTGCTCTACGGCACGCCGGAAGCGCTCGAAGGCGCCGAGCGCGTTCTGTTGGAGGGATGAAGCATGGCTGAATTCAAAGATCATTTCTCGGGCCATTCGGCCGATTACGCCAAATACCGGCCGGGATATCCCGAGGAGCTTTTCGAGTGGTTGGCCTCTCGCGTGCGCGTCCATGATCTGGCATGGGACGTCGGCACGGGGAGCGGGCAGGCGGCGCGCGGGTTGGCGCGCCATTTCCGGCGCGTCATCGCGAGCGATGCCGCCGCCCCGCAAATCCGCAATGCCGCCCCGCACGAACGGATCACATATAAGGTCATGCCCGCGGAACACACCGATCTGGCCGACGGCGGCGTCGATCTCGTTACCGTGGCGCAGGCGCTGCATTGGTTCGACTTCGAGCGTTTTTACGCGGAAGCGAATCGCGTGCTCAAGGCGGACGGCGTTATCGCGGCATGGACCTACGGCCTGACCCGGGTGTCGGCGGAGGTGGACGCGATCGTGCGGCGCTATTACACGGAGATCGTCGGTCCTTATTGGCCCCCGGAACGAAAGTACGTCGATCAAAACTACCAAACGGTTCCATTTCCGTTCGCGGCAATCGACGCGCCGCCCTTCGCGTTAAGCGTGCAATGGACCTTGGAGGACCTTGTGGGATATCTGGGCACCTGGTCGGCCACCCGCCGTTATGTGCAAGCGCACGGGCGCGATCCGCTCGATGTCATCCGCGATCCGCTGCGCCTCGCCTGGGGCGGCGCCGCATCAGCGCGCCTCGTTACGTGGTCGTTGTCCCTGCGCGTCGGTAAACGGTCGGATCGTTAAAGGGCGGCGCGGGTCAGGTGTATTGCGTGCGCTCCGCGCCGCAGCGCGTGCAGCGCTCGACGGTCACGAGCTTTCCGCGCTTGACGTCGAAACGTCGCGCGGTGACGACTTTCCATTTGTGGAACCCGCTTTGGCAAAGGGTGCGGCCGTCGCTTTTGGCGCGTGGCGAAGGTCGTTTGAACTTGATCACGTCACCCATGACGGCGCTCTCAGTCGGTGGCCTTTAAACAGGTTTCAACCGAATCGTAGTGCGGCTTCCAGCCGAGGCGCCGCCGTGCGCGCGTCGTGTCGAGCACGATTTCATGACGCAGCGCCTCCATCCAAGTGGGTTCCGCAGAGAATCCGAGTCGCCAGCCGAGCCGCAACAGTCGATACGCCAGGGGAAACGGCAGCGGCACCAGGCCGCGCGCGTGCCAGCGCTGCATCTCGGTGAGCGTCGCCGCGTTGGCGCAAGCGAGGTTGAAGACGCCGTCGGCATCCTTGCGAAACAGCGCGTGCAGGATGGCGCGCGCGAGGTCATCGACGTGCACGCACTGAAGCCGCGGCGGTTTGCCGGCGAGCCGAATGGAGAAAGGCGCGCGCAGCAGCGCGCGGACGCGCGGCGAGGCGCCTCGGCCGACGAGGAGGTGCGGGCGCAGGCGCACGAGACGAACGGCCGCGTTCTCGGTTTGGAAGACATCGAGCCAATCTTCCAGCGCCACCTGGTCCTCGGCCCAGGCAAATCCCGGAAGCGCGCCGCGCGGGTGTTGTTCCGTGATCGGGCGCTGACGTGCGGGGAGCGCATAGACCGCGGCGCTGGAGACATGCACGAGGCAGCGGACGCCTTGTTCGGCGGCGCAACGAAACACGTTTTCGGCGCCGTGCACGGTGAAGTCGTTGAGCAGGGCGCGATCGGCAAGCCGCTCGGCGCCGGCATCGAGCGACGCCGCGGTGGCGAGATGCACGATCGCATCCATGCCGGCCACCACGCGGGTCACCTGGGGAGAGCGCATATCGAGCAGAACCTGCGTGAAATGCCCGTGATTAAACCCCGTCTCACGATCGTCGAGACCGATGATCTGCTCGATACGCTCATCGGCGCTGAGCGTCGGCAGCAGCGCCATGGCCAGCGGCGAGGCGCTGCCCGTCACCAATATCCGCATGCGGACTCTCGGGGCAGGGACTTTGAACGGTGCTCGACGTTCAAACGCATAAAGCAGCAGTATCTCATGCGTGGCGGCGGCACGGTGCGGCGACTCCGCCGGCGCCGGAAGCGGCGTGGTACCGGCGCTCCTCCTACCCGGGAGTTGAGAGCGCATAGGCACAGTGTTACGGTTTGTAACAATTCCTGTTAGGCTAAATTCATGGCCTTTCGCCCGGATAGCGGCCGCAACTTGGACAGCGTCGTGCTGCTGTTCCTGTTCGGATTGTTCCTGTTTTTTTCGCCTTTTACGTTCTGGTGGGCGGGGGCGGCCAATGTCTGGTATCTGCCCTATCTGCTTTGGCTCGGGCTGATCGGTTTGATCGTCTGGGCGGTACGCCGGTCGCACCATGACCTTTGAGCTGTGGATACTGTTCCTCGCGGGCGTCGCCTATCTGCTGGTGTTGTTTCTGATCGCCTATGCGGCGGAACGGGGTTTCATCCCGAGCAAGGTCGCGCGCCACCCGCTGACCTACGTGCTCTCGCTCGGCGTATACGCGACTTCCTGGAGCTATTACGGGAGCGTCGGTTTCGCGAAGACGCAAGGCTACGCCTTCCTCACGATCTACCTCGGCGTCACGCTCGCCTTCGCGCTGACGCCGGTGTTGCTCATGCCGATCCTGCGCCTCACCCGCGATTTTCAGCTGACCTCGCTCGCGGATCTGCTCGCCTTTCGCTATCGCCATCAGGCGACCGGCGTGCTGGTCACGCTCTTCATGCTGGTCGGCATACTGCCGTACATCTCGCTGCAGATCCTCGCGGTCACGGAGTCGATTCGCGCGCTTACGCAGTCGGCGACGCCGTCGCTGCTCGCTTTTGGTTTTTGCCTGACGTTGATCGTCTTCGCCATCCTCTTCGGCGCGCGGCACGCCTCGGCGCGCGAGAAGCACGAAGGGTTGGTCGTGGCGATCGCCTTCGAGTCGGCGGTGAAGCTGCTCGCGCTCGCCGCCGTGGCTTTGTTCGCGGTGTTCGGCCTGTTCGGCGATATCGGCGGTTTGGCGCAATGGGTGGAGCGCAATCCGCAGGCGCTCGCGATGTTGTACCAGCCGGTGCAGCACGGTCCCTGGATGACGCTCATGGTGCTCGCTTTCGCCGCCGCGTTTCTGTTGCCGCGGCAGTTTCACATGACGTTCACCGAGAACATCGAACCGCGCAC
>JAJPKH010000138.1 GCA_021323795.1 Acidiferrobacteraceae bacterium
AGACTTAACGTCTGTTCGCGCCGCTGAACGCCCGGCCACGGAAGGCCGGGCTGGTGTTCTCGAAGCCCATGCGGCGACGCCAGGGACGGCTGAAACACGGCTAGGGGTGCCCCTAAGAAACGGGGGCTGAGAAAATACCCTTTGAACCTGGTCCGGTTAGTACCGGCGTAGGAAAGCTGCCTCTCCAAAAAATCCGAGACGCGCCTACGCCTCAGCGAGCGCCCGCGAGGGCGAGGAGTTGAGTGATGAGCGCTATTCCCAAGGAATTCCTGAACAAGGCCGCGGCGCTGTCGGACGAAGTGACGCGGCCTTATCCGAACTCCCGCAAGATCCACGTGGAAGGTTCGAAGGCCGACATCCGCGTCGGTATGCGCGAAGTGCGTCAAACGCCGACGCGCACCGCGAAGGGTCTCGAGGAGAACCCGCCCGTCTATATATACGACACGTCCGGGCCTTACTCCGATCCGACGGCGAAGATCGATCTCATAAAAGGTTTAGCGCCCGTGCGCCTGCCGTGGCTCCTTCGGCGCGACGACACCGAGCAACTGAGCGACTTCACGTCGGACTACGCGCGCACGCGGCTTGCGGATAGTGCGCTTGCGCATCTGCGTTTCGAGCACATCCGCAAACCGCGGCGCGCAAGACCGGGTTGCAACGTCACGCAAATGCATTACGCGCGCAAAGGCGTCGTGACGCCGGAGATGGAGTACGTCGCGATACGCGAGACATTGCGGCTGAACGAGTTGCGCGACGATCCGCGTTACGCGAAGCTGCTCAAGCGCCATCGCGGGCGGAGTTTCGGGGCGGCGATTCCGGAAGCGATTACGCCCGAGTTCGTGCGCGACGAAGTGGCGCGCGGCCGCGCCATCATTCCCGCGAATATCAATCACCTCGAGCTCGAGCCGATGATCATCGGCCGCAACTTCCGCGTGAAGATCAACACCAACATCGGCAACTCGGCGGTGACGTCGAGCATCGAGGAGGAAGTGGAAAAGATGGTATGGTCGGCGCGCTGGGGCGGCGACACGCTGATGGATCTTTCCACCGGCAAGAACATCCACGAGACGCGCGAATGGATTTTGCGCAACGCGCCGATGCCGATCGGCACGGTGCCGATTTATCAGGCGCTCGAAAAAGTGAACGGCAAGGCGGAAGAGCTGACCTGGGAAATGTTCCGCGACACGCTGATCGAGCAGGCCGAGCAGGGCGTGGATTACTTCACGATTCATGCCGGCGTGCGCCTCGCCTACATTCCGCTCACGGCGGAGCGCGTCACGGGCATCGTGTCGCGCGGCGGGTCGATCATGGCGAAGTGGTGTCTCGCCCATCATCAGGAAAATTTCCTCTATACCCGTTTCGAGGAAATCTGCGAGATCATGAAAGCGTATGACGTTTCGTTCTCGCTAGGCGACGGCCTGCGCCCCGGTTCGATCGCCGACGCCAACGACCGCGCGCAGTTCGCCGAGCTCGAAACCCTGGGCGAGCTGACGAAGATCGCGTGGCAGCACGACGTGCAGGTAATGATCGAGGGCCCCGGCCACGTGCCGATGCAGCTTATCAAGGAGAACATGGACAAGGAGCTGCAGGACTGCTTCGAAGCGCCGTTCTATACGCTCGGCCCGCTGACGACCGATATCGCGCCGGGATACGATCACATCACCTCCGCCATCGGCGCGGCGCAGATCGGCTGGTACGGCACGGCGATGCTCTGCTATGTCACGCCCAAGGAACATCTGGGCTTGCCGGACAGACAGGACGTACGCGACGGCATCATCGCCTACAAGATCGCCGCCCACGCCGCGGACCTCGCCAAAGGACATCCGGGCGCGCAGCTGCGCGACAACGCGTTGTCGAAAGCGCGCTTCGAGTTTCGCTGGGAAGATCAATTCAACCTGGGTCTCGATCCCGAGAAGGCGAAGGAATTCCACGACGCGACGTTGCCGCAGGAAGGCGCGAAGCTCGCCCATTTCTGCTCCATGTGCGGCCCGCATTTCTGCTCCATGAAGATTACCCAGGACGTGCGCGACTATGCTGAACAAGGGCTCAAGAGCAAAGCGGAGGAATTCCGCCAACAGGGTGCCGAGATTTATCTCAAGTCCTAGTCGCGCTACGGATGTCGGTCGCTCCCGACACCCTGTCTCCCGCGACATTGGCACATCCCTGTGCGGCACGAGAAGGCGAAGCCCGGAGCGACCGTGCGCGATTATGCTGAGCGAGGACTGAAGAGCAGAGCAGGAATTCCGGCAACAGGGCGCGGAGATTCATATAAAGTCGCAGGCGCTCGAAATAACGTGCGCGCCAGGCTTTGAGCGCGATCCATACAAGTAAATGGTGTAGGAGTTGAATGATGAAGCAACGGGCATGGGCGACATTTTTTCTGCTGGTTCTTTCCGTCGGGACGTTATCGGTCGCGAGCGCCGCGGAAGTTATCGTTTACAAGAGCCCGACCTGCGGCTGCTGCAGCCAGTGGGTCGATCACTTGCGCGCCAACGGGTTCGATGTGAAGACCCGCGAGGTACCCGACGTCACTCCTTACAAAACTCGCCATGGCGTTCCCTCCGAGCTTGCTTCCTGTCATACCGCGCTGGTCGAAGGCTATGTGATCGAGGGGCATGTGCCGGCGCGGGATATCAAACGCCTGCTCAGCGAGAGACCGAAGGTAACCGGACTCGCCGTGCCTGGGATGCCGCTCGGTTCGCCGGGCATGGAGAGCGACACCAAGCAGGCTTACAACGTGATCGCGTTCGACAAAGCCGGAAACAAGGCGGTCTACGCCAGGTACTGAGCAGCGCATCGCGCATCGCGCAAAATAAAATGCCTGGACGCGGCGTCGCGCCAGGTCCGGGCCAAGCTGAAGCACTGTTTTTGCTTTTATTACCGCTCGACTTACCGGCGCTTAGAGACTTATGTCCGCCCATATAAAGAAAGTCGATGCCGCCGCATTGCGCGAGCTCATTGCGCAGGCCGCGGCCAGTCCGCGGCGGCGGAAAAATTTGAACTTGCACGAGTCGCCGGACGACGCTATTCAGCGCTTGCTCAACGATTTCGAGCCGGGCACCTACGTGCGTCCGCATCGCCATGCCGGCAAGTGGGAGCTGTTCGTGCTCGTGCAAGGCGCGGCGGTGGCGCTCACCTTCGACGATGACGGTCGCGTGCGCGATCGCGTCGAATTGAACGCGGCGGACGGCGCGCGCGTGGTCGAGATTCCCGCCTCCACCTGGCACTCGCTGGTTTCGTTCGCGGCCGGCACGGTGCTCTTCGAGGTCAAGCGCGGACCGTACGACCCTTCCGTCCCGGCGGATTACGCGCCGTGGGCTCCCGCCGAAGGCGATCCGGCCGCCGAGGCCTTCGAGCGTCGACTGCGAACCGCCCTGCCGGGCGCGGCGCTCGGCCGTTGAAGCCGAATACGTCCGCCTGGCGATTTACCGACGTATTTGAGGCAGCACTTGCGCACGTGCGGCGTCGGCACGCACGGCCCGTTTGGCACCGGTAAAACTCTTCATCGATCCCCGCTGGGTAGCATTTACTGTATCCTGCCTAAGACGGCGGGATGCACGCCTCGAACTGCGGCTACACTAAGGAATTCGCATGTCCAAGCTATTTACGCCCATCCGTTTCCGCGATATCGAAATGCGCAACCGCATTTTCGTCTCGCCGATGTGCGAATACTCGTCCACCGACGGTTTTCCGGGCGATTGGCACATGGTGCATCTTGGCAGCCGCGCCGTGGGTGGCGCGGGGCTGGTGATGGTGGAAGCGACGGCGGTGACGCCGCAAGGGCGTATCTCGCCGCAGGACAGCGGCATCTGGTCGGACGCGCATACCGAGGCGTTCGCGCCGATCGCGCGGTTCATCAAAGAGCAGGGCGCGGTTCCCGGTATGCAGCTCTGCCACGCGGGCCGCAAAGCCTCGACCGCCGCGCCGTGGTCGGGCGGTGCGCCGCTTGCGCCGGCGGCGGGCGGATGGCAACCGCTGGCGCCGAGCGCGCTGCCGTTCGCGCCGGACTATCCCGTCCCGCATGCCATGACCCGATCCGACATCGACGCCGCCGTGGAAGCCTTCGCCGCCGCCGCGCGCCGCGCGCTTGCCGCCGGCTTTGAGGTCATCGAGGCGCACATGGCGCATGGCTACTTACTGCATGAATTTCTTTCGCCGCTTTCGAACCGGCGCACGGACGAATACGGCGGAAGTCTCGAGAACCGCATGCGGCTGCCGCTCGCCGTGGCGCGCACGATGCGCGCCGTCTGGCCGGCGGATCGCCCGCTGTTCGTGCGTATCTCGGCGACCGACTGGGCAGCGGGCGGTTGGGACCTGCCGCAGTCGATCGAGCTTTCGCGTCGGCTCAAAGCAGTCGGCGCCGATCTCATCGATTGTTCGAGCGGCGGTCTTGTCCCGGACGCCCAGATTCCCCACACGCCGGGCTACCAGGTGCCGTTCGCGGCGGCGATCCGCAAGGAAGTCGGCATCGCAACCGCGGCCGTCGGCCTCATTACCGAAGCGGATCAGGCCGAGCGCATCGTCGCGAGCGGTGAAGCCGACTGTGTATTCATCGCGCGCGCGATGCTGCGCGATCCTTACTGGCCGATGCACGCCGCGCAACAGCTCGGCGTCGATATCGCATGGCCGAAACAGTACTTGCGCGCCAAGCCGAAGAGTTAAAGCCTGCCGGCGAGGATGGGCCGGCGAACTCGGAACGGTACCGCCCTTGGTTTTGCGTCTCAGGATTTCGTTCCAGCCCGGAAATTTCCGGTGGTTGCTTAGAACCGCGGTACCACCGGAAGCAGCACGTGCGACGGCGCTTCTGACAGTTACGTCGCGAATGGTAGGGAACGGCGTAGTCTTTAGCGACGGCGTTCGGGCGGATTATCTCGCCTTCACCACTGGCCTGACCGCAACTATCCGGGTTTCCGAAAAGAAGGCCAGCTTGGTCCTAGCAGCGTGAGGTATCTTTTGCTTGCCGTTATCCCTCTGTGCGCTTTTGCTGTCTGCTCGCCCAAGAGATAAGTGCCGGCCCTTTTTTGGGCCGGGCGGTTGGCTTTGTACGGTCGCGCCGCGGCAAGCAGGCGGCTTTGGGGTAGTGCAGCTCGCGCTCGGGAAGGATCACGAG
>JAJPKH010000236.1 GCA_021323795.1 Acidiferrobacteraceae bacterium
CGCAGACAACAGCGCGTCGCGGACCCTGTCTTTAAGCTCCTGCGATAGCCGCGGACCCGCCGAGAATGTCTGATTAGGCAGCGGCTTGTGCTGATAGATCACTTTCACGGCCTTGCGGTCGAGGGTCGAAAGCACTTTTTGCGGCATGACGCTTCCGGCGCACTTGCCTTCCATGAGCCGCTTATAGCTGTCCTGCCAATCTTTCGCTTCAGCAATCACCGGCTGGCGTGCCGGATTATCGAACTGCGACAACAGGCTGAGCGCCCCGGCGTCGGGCGCCGGGATAGCGCACACCCGATGTCCGGCGAGCTGTTTGAGCTGCGTGATCGGAGCATCGCTGCGCGCAACGACGACAAAGACGACCTCGTCCGTCAATTTGACGAGAGGCGCATGGTTCATGCGTTCAATGCGCCAGCCGTTGAAAGCGGGACCGTCAAAGACGACGTCATATATCCCTGCGGTCATATTCTTGCTGTAACTCAGCCAGTTGTCCGAGTACTGATAAATGAAGCGCTTGCCGGTGACGCGGGAAAGGTGGTCGGCAATCGGCTGATACTTGGCCACGTCTTCTCGGTAAGAACCGCCCGGGGGTGCGCTGAAATAGAAAGTCCCCGCGTCCTTGGCCGCGATGGCCGCTGCCGCGCTGAGCGGCGCCGACACTCGTCGTTCCGGCGGGTTGAACGCCACTTTGGTATTTGTCGCTTTGTCGGCGGCGCCGGCCGCCGCGTATAGCGCGGCGCCAAGCAACCCGAGACCGAACAGCAGATAGGACAGCTTACTGAAGCTTCGCATGACAACTCCTTGTCAGATTCTCCAGGGTTATTGTTGTTAGGTGCGGCGGACCCTCCGCCGGCCGCAGTTTCAGATCATAGCTACGCGCGTCATCGTGTCCACGCCATCGCGAAACATTCCCCACCCGCAGCCGATTGGCGGTAGTTTCGCTAGAGTGGACGGTACGAGCATGTGGGTCGTCGGATTTCCGGCAACAGCAACTCAGCGGAACGCGAAGTACAACCCGGCTACGAATAGCCGCACCGGCACGGCGCCCGCGAGGCGTCGCTAAGCGTCGAGACCGAGCTCCTTCAACTTGCGGGTGAGGGTATTGCGGCCCCAGCCGAGCTTCTTGGCGGCCTCCTGTTTACGGCCGCCGGTGTACTTGAGCGCCGCCTGTATGAGGATGCGCTCGAAGCTCTCGTTCATGTCCTGGTAAATTTTTCCCTCCCCGCGCATCAGCCGGTGCTCGACGACCTGCTTGAGGGTCGTCTCCCAGCGGCCGTCCTCGCGTCCGGCGTTGGCACCGCGCAGTTCCGGCGGCAAGTCGTCAACGCGAATGACCTGCCCCGGCGCCATTACCGTCAGCCAGCGGCAGACGTTTTCGAGCTGGCGCACGTTGCCGGGCCAAGGTAGTTGCGTGAGGTGTTGCTCGGTTTCGGGAGCCAGCTGCTTCGGCTCGACATTGAGTTCGGCGGCCGAGCGTTTGAGAAAGTAGCCGGCCAGTACGGGAACATCCTCGCGCCGCTCGCGCAACGGCGGTAAGTGAACGCGTATCACGTTCAGACGATGGAACAGATCCTCGCGAAACCGGCCTTGTTTCACGCGTTCTTCGAGATTTTGGTTGGTGGCGGCGATAATGCGCACGTCGGTCGCGATTTGCTCGTGCCCGCCCACGCGGTAAAACTTGCCGTCCGACAGCACGCGCAGCAGCCGCGTCTGCAGCTCGGTCGGCATGTCGCCGATTTCGTCCAGGAACAGAGTGCCGCCGTTCGCTTGTTCGAAGCGGCCTTGGCGCTGTCCGGTCGCGCCGGTGAAGGCGCCGCGTTCGTGCCCGAAGAGCTCGGACTCGAGCAGTTCGCTCGGGACGGCGGCGATATTGATGGCGATAAAGGGTTTGTCGGCGCGCGGGCTGTGATTGTGCAGAGCGCGCGCCACCAGCTCCTTGCCGGTGCCCGACTCGCCGTTAATAAGCACGCTCAGATTCGAGTTGGAGAGCCGGCCGATCGCGCGGAATACCTCCTGCATGGAGGCGGCGGCGCCGATGATCTCCGGAACGCGCTCGTTGGCGGGCGCTTCCACGCGCCGCCGCCGCCGGTGCTCGATGGCGCGGCGGACCAGACTGACGGCTTCATCGACATCGAAGGGCTTCGGCAGATATTCGAACGCGCCGCGGCGGTAGGAGGCGACCGCACTGTCGAGATCGGTGTACGCCGTCGTGACGATGACCGGGATGTCGGATGCCTTTTCCTGGATCAGCGAAAGCAGCGCGAGGCCGTCGATGCCGGGCATGCGGATGTCGGTCAGGATGACATTCGGTTGCATGCGATCGAGCAGCGCACCGATGTCATTGGCCGATTCAAAGGTGCGCACCGAGAACCCCGCCTGTTCGAGCGCTTTTTGCAGGACCCATCGGATCGATTGATCGTCGTCGATGATCCAAACCAAGTCCTGCTTAGCCATTGCCGTTCTCCAGGGGTAAATACAGGCGGAACACGGTACGACCCGGTTGGCTTTCGCACTCGATCAGTCCACCGTGTTTGGTGACGATATCCTGCGCGATCGACAGGCCGAGTCCGGTACCATCCGCGCGGCCGGTGACCATCGGATAGAAGATGTGTTCCCGAAGTTCGGGAGGTATACCCGGTCCGTGGTCTTCGATCTCCGCGCGCAACACCAGACGATGGCGCCGCTGCCCGATCGAAAATCCGCGATCCACGCGCGTGCGCAGTACGATCGTGCCCCGACCATCGATGGCCTGCACGGCGTTGCGCACGATATTGAGCACTGCTTGGATGAGTTGCTCGGAGTCGCCTTCGAACTCGGGGATAGACGGGTCGTAATCGCGTTGAACGTGCAAGCCTCCGGGTACTTCCGCGAGCATGAGCAGCCGCACGTGTTCGAGTATCGTGTGAATGTTCGCCGGTTGCTTGGCGAGAGGCTTGTGGGGACCGATCATGCGGTCGACCAGATTTCGCAACCGATCCGCTTCGTGGATGATGATGCGCGTGTACTCCTTCAACCCCTTCGGCACCAATTCGCGTTCCAGCAGCTGCGCCGCCCCGCGCAGGCCGCCAAGCGGATTTTTGATCTCGTGCGCCAGACCGCGCATGACGGCGCGGTTGGCGGCCTGGCGGTCGAGCAGGTTCTCGTCGCGCGTGCGACGCAGCAGGCGGTCGATCTGCGTCAGCTCAACGAGCAGCGTCGTCACCGCCGCGGCGCCGTTCTTTTGCACCGATCCGTCGGCGAGCGGGGTGATCACGCAATCGAGCGTCAAGGACCGGGTACCCGGCAGTTCGAGGCTCACGCCGCGTACGGTGATCGGATGTCCGGCCCCGAGCGACTCGCGTAACGCCTGCAACAAAGCTTCGCCGCCGGCGAACAGCTCCTCGAAGCGCTGCCCCACCATTTTCTTCGTGCTCGCCTCGAACATCATCTCGCCGGCCGGGTTGATCGCCGTCAGGCGCAGCTCGCGGTCGAGCGTCACCACCGCGATGGTGAGGTTGTCGAGGATCGACTGAGGAGATTCGGAGGGATGCATGCGCGCGAACCGCGTGGCCGGTGGCGGCGTAAACAAAAAACGCCCCCGAACGTGGGGGCGTTTTTCGGGCCGCATAAGCGCTGCGATCAAACGCTATAGTACATGTCGAACTCCACCGGATGCGTGGTCATGCGCAGGCGCGTGACCTCCTGCATCTTGAGCCCGATGTAGGCGTCGATCACGTCGTCCGTGAATACGCCGCCCGCCTTCAGGAACGCGCGATCCTTGTCGAGATAGTCAAGCGCCATGTCGAGCGAGTGACACACGGTCGGGATCTTCTTCTCTTCCTCGGGCGGCAAATCGTACAGATCCTTGTCCATTGCCTCGCCCGGATGGATCTTGTTCAGGATGCCGTCCAAGCCCGCCATCATCATGGCGGCGAACGCCAGGTACGGATTGCTGCCGGCATCGGGGAAGCGCACTTCGATGCGACGTCCTTTCGGGTTCGCGACATACGGGATACGGATCGAGGCGGAGCGATTACGGCCGGAATAGGCCAGCATGACCGGCGCTTCGAAACCGGGCACCAGACGCTTGTAGGAGTTGGTCAGCGAGTTGGTGATCGCGTTCAACGCCCGGGCGTGCTTGATGATGCCGCCGATGTAGTAGAGCGCGGTCTGCGACAAGCCGCCGTACTCGTTCCCGGTGAAGAGGTTCTTGCCCTCTTTGGCGAGCGACTGGTGCACGTGCATGCCCGAGCCGTTATCGCCTACGATCGGCTTCGGCATGAACGTCGCGGTCTTGCCGTAGCTGTGGGCCACGTTATGCACGCAGTACTTGTAGATCTGTAGCTCGTCGGCCTTCTTTACGAGCGTCGCGAACTTCATGCCGATTTCATTCTGGCCGGCGGTCGCCACTTCGTGATGATGCGTCTCGATCTCTAGGCCCATTTCCATCATCGCCAAGCACATGGCGGAGCGAATGTCCTGCTGCGAGTCGACCGGCGGAACCGGGAAGTAGCCGCCCTTCACGCTCGGGCGATGGCCGAGATTGCCGCCTTCATAAACTTTCTCGGTATTCCATGATGCTTCTTCGGAGTCGACTTTTACAAAGCTGCCGCTGATGTCGGACCCCCAGCGCACGTCGTCGAAGATGAAGAATTCGGCTTCGGGGCCAAAGAACGCCGTATCGGCAACACCGGTGCTCTTGAGGTAGGCTTCGGCGCGCTTGGCGAGCGAACGCGGGTCGCGCTCGTAGCCCTGCATGGTATTCGGTTCGATGACGTCGCAGCGCAAGATCAGTGTCGGCTCTTCCATAAACGGGTCCATCACGGCGGTGGCCGCTTCCGGCATCAGGATCATGTCCGACTCCTGGATGCCCTTCCAACCGGCGATAGAAGAACCGTCGAACATCTTGCCTTCTTCGAACGTCTCGGCACTCACTTGGCTCGAAGGGACGGTGACGTGCTGTTCCTTACCCTTGGTGTCGGTGAAGCGGTAGTCCACGAACTTCACCTTATTCTCTTTAATGGTCTTGAGTACTTCGGCGGGAGACATCTGGTATTCCTCCAAAAGTGGCAAACGCGGTGTGTCAGCTTAACGCACAATTTTGACCATCGGCTTAGTGCACGAAATATGCCCAGGTCGGTGCGTGCTTAACCCATTGAATCC
>JAJPKH010000301.1 GCA_021323795.1 Acidiferrobacteraceae bacterium
ACCATCACCCTGGCCGTGAGCGCGGCGCCGGATCTGCCGGCGGCGATCGGCGTCGTTCTGCAAAAAGTCTGCGAGGTCACCGGCTGGAACCTCGGTCAGGCGTGGCTCCCTGAATCCGGCAGCGGCTGCCTCGTCTGCTGTCCGGCGTGGCACACCGCCGCCACCGGGTTCGAGTCGTTCCGGGCCGCGAGCCTCGAGGCCCGCTTTGCGCCCGGCGAGGGGCTGCCCGGTCGCGTGTGGTCGTCGAAACAGCCGGCCTGGGTGCCGGACGTGACGCATGATGTGAATTTCCCGCGCGCCTCACAAGCCGCCGCCGCGGGCTTGCGGGCCGGAATGGCCCTCCCGGTGCTCGCCAACGACGAAGTAATCGTGGTCCTCGAATTCTTCCTGCGCGAGCCGCGCGCGGAGGACCGGCACTTGATCGATCTGGTTTCGGCGGTGGCGAACCAGCTCGGCGCGGTGATCGTACGCAAGCGCTCCGAGGAGCAGCTCAAGTACCTGGCGCACCACGACGTCCTCACGGGGCTGCCCAACCGTGCGTTGCTGCATGACCGCTTGCGCCAGGCAATGTATGAGGCGGCGCGCCACCACCGCATCGTCGGCGTCGCCTTTCTCGATCTCGATCGTTTCAAGACCATCAACGACAGCCTGGGCCATGAGATCGGTGATCAACTGTTGCGCGCCGTGGCGCAACGCCTGTCCGACTGTCTGCGACCCGGGGACACCGTGGCGCGGCTCTCGGGCGACGAATTCGCCGTGGTACTCGCCGGCATGGCGCACGCGGACGACGCCGCCCGCGTCGTGCAGAAGATCCTCGGCGCCTTCACCCTGCCTTTCCCCGTCGCGGCCCAGGAGCTGTTCGTGACCGCCAGCGTCGGCCTCACGCTCTATCCCCTCGATGACAGCGGCGCCGAGGGGCTGCTGCGCAACGCCGACATCGCGATGTACCGGGCGAAGGAGGCGGGACGCAACAACTACCAGTTCTACGCGCCGGAGATGACCGCCAAGTCGCGCGAGCGCCTCTCTCTCGAAAATGCGCTGCGCTACGCGCTCGAGCGCGGGGAATTCGAGATCCACTATCAGCCGGTGGTCGACATCGGCGCGCGCGCGGTCGAGGGCGTCGAGGCACTGGTGCGCTGGCGCCATCCGGAGCGCGGCATGGTCTCGCCCGCCGACTTCATCCCGCTCGCCGAGGAGACCGGACTGATCGTCCCGCTCGGGGAATGGGTGCTCGAACAGGCCTGCCGGCAGGTGCGCGCCTGGCGCGCGCAAGGATTGCCGCGGCTCACGCTCGCCGTGAACGTGTCGGCGCGCCAGTTCCGGCAAAAAGGCTTAAGCGAGGCCATTGCCGCGGTGCTCGCGCGTACCGGGTTCGACGCGGCCGATCTCGAACTCGAGCTGACCGAGAGCCTGTTGGCCGACACCGAGATACTCGCGACGTTGAACGCGCTCGCCGCTCAGGGCATTCAGCTCTCCATCGATGACTTCGGCACCGGCTACTCCGCCCTCAGTTATTTGAAACGCTTCCCGATCGACACGCTCAAGATCGACCGCTCGTTCGTGCGTGACGCCGCGAGCGACCCCGACACGGCGGCGTTGACCAGCGCGATGATCGCCATGGCGCACGCGCTCGAGATCCGCGTGATTGCGGAAGGTGTAGAGACGGAGGAGCAGTTGCGCTTTCTCGCCGAGCACGGCTGTGATGCCGTGCAGGGCTATTACTTCAGCGCGCCGGTCCCGCCGGCACAGCTCCCTGAGCAAGTGCACCTCGCTTGGCCGTTGCCGAGCGTGTCCGGTCGTAGCCGGCACACGGCAACCGCAACGAAGCCGCACGCCCCACGGCGCGGGAATTCGCAGTCGTAATCATAAAGCCGTCGCCGAATCTGTTTCGATGCTCGCGCGTACCCGCGGCGTGCCGGCGTTCCTTCGGCATATATCGGAAGGCAACCAAGCAAGCACAAGATTGTCCTTACCGTACAATGGCGGTAGCGCTCGCGGCGTCGTACTCGCTCTTGCCGTCCTTCTTGACCACGGTCTCGGGCCACGCGGCGTTCAGAACCGCGGGACTACGGTACTTATCGGGAAAGGGGTTGTAGAGCGCGGTGGTGGCATCGCCTTGCGCCAGGCGCCGCGCTGGGCGGCGAGGGGCTGGACGCGGTTCGGCCTCATAGCTTGTTCCTTAAGGCCACGGCGGTCGGCGTCTTTTTACGCAAGGCGTGCTCGCTCTCGCGCGCGTCAGGGAGCTGCCTGCTTTCGTTCGGCCTCGAGCGTGAGGGACGCTTCCCCCATCCCGCGCACGGAGTTGATCAAGTAGACCTTCATACCGGCCCGTAGATCGTCGACGCGGATAACCGCCTCTTCGATCTTTTTTTGCTCGAGGAGCAGGGCGCGATACGTGCCCGCCAGAAGGCCGCACGCGACCGGCGGTGTCAGCAGCCGGCCGTCGCTCTCGATCGCGACATTGGCAATGCAGGATTCGGTGATCTCCCGCTTCTCGTTCCAGAGCAGCACGTCGTCGTAGCCGGGGCAGGCGGCCAACGCGCGTTCATATACCTGTCGGTGGGTGGTCTTGTGGTACAGGAACGGGTCGTGCGAGCTAACGGGCGCCGGCGCCAGACAGAGGCGGTAAACGCCCGTCGTCTGCGAGATCGCCCGGGATTCGACGATGGGCTCCCCGTGCAGCGGGACGATCACGCGGACGCGGTGCGGGCAAGGCGCGAGACCGCGCGGCAGCGCAATGAGCTTGCGCCGGATCGCCGCCGCATCGACGGATCGCGAAAAATAGGCGGC
>JAJPKH010000074.1 GCA_021323795.1 Acidiferrobacteraceae bacterium
CTCGCCCTCTCCCAAAGGGAGAGGGTAATAATTCAGGAAAAAGCGGAAGGAACGCCGGCTACCCTTCCAGCGTAAATCCGACTTTCAAGGTGACCTGCCAGTGCGCCACTTTGCCCTTCTCCACCTGGCCGCGCGTGTCCATGACTTCGAACCAGCGGATGTTGCGTACCGTCTCCGACGCTTTGGCGATGGCGCGGCTGATCGCGTCTTCTATGCTGGTGGCGGAACTTCCGGTCAGCTCGATGTGCTTGTAAATATGGTTGGTCATGTGCGTTCTCCTTAACGTATGCGAAAAGTGTGGCCTGAGTGGCGCAACCTGGCGGTTGATGAATAATGTTCGGCTCTACCCACGTACATCGGCGCTCTACCGCCCAGCTACATACCGAACTCTAACCCCTTTTTGCTGCGCATGACGCACCTACATTTTTTGAATTCTCCAAGTGCCTATCTAAATAAAAAGAAGCACGATAGCAAACGGCGAGAACAACTACACGCTATTTGCTCAACAATACGACGGCTTGAGCGGCAATACCCTCCTCGCGACCGATCAATCCTAACCGCTCGGTTGTCGTGGCTTTGACGTTTACCTGGTCCACGGCGATCTTGAGATCGTTCGCGATATTCGCGCGCATCGCTTCCCTATACGGCGCGAGCTTCGGTGCCTGCGCGATCACCGTTGCATCGACGTTAACGACTTGCCAACCGCGCTGTTGCACGCTTGCGTATACTTTACGGAGCAGCAGGCGGCTGTCGATATTCTTGTATTGCGCGTCGGTGTCGGGAAAGTGATGACCGATGTCCCCGAGGCCGGCCGCGCCTAGACAGGCGTCGCAAATGGCATGGATCAGCGCATCGGCGTCGGAATGCCCTTCCAGTCCCTTGCCATGCGCAATTCGCACGCCGCCCAGAATCAGCGGGCGCCCGGGGACGAGCGCATGTAGATCGAAGCCTTGGCCGACACGCATCATCACGTCTCTCCTGCCTGTTGCCGCAAGAAGCGTTCGGCGAGCATCAGATCCGCGGGGCGCGTGATCTTGATATTGTCGGGGAACCCTTCGACCAGGCGCGGGCGCGCGCCCGTGCGCTCCATCGCGAAACTGTCGTCGGTGATGTCTTCGTTTCCGGTCAGCGCCGCTTCAAGCGCCGCCCGCAACGCATCCAACCGAAATATCTGCGGCGTCAACGCACGCCAGAGCCCCATGCGCGAAACCGTTTCCTCCACCTTCCCTTCATCGTCCGCTCGCTTCATGGTATCAGTGGCGGGGATCGCCAGGAGCGCGCCGTCCGCCGAAGAGCCGACGGCGGTGGTGAGCTTGTCGAGGTCCACGTGCCGGATACACGGACGTACGGCGTCGTGCACCATCACCCAGTCGTCCCCGCGCGCGTGACGCGCGAGCGCGACCAGCCCCTTGAGCACGGTCTGCGCGCGCAGCGGTCCGCCGGCGAACGTGCCCAGGAATTTCTTGAGATGCGACGTGGATAAGGTATGCCAGTAGTCGTCGTCTGGCGCGATCCCGACGAGCACGCCGCGCATGGGCGGGTAGCCGCACAGGCGCTCGAGGGTATGGAGAATGACGGGACGGCCGAGCAACTGGAGATACTGCTTTGGGAGATGGGCCTGCATGCGCGTGCCGGTACCCGCCGCGGGAACGATGGCCCAGATGTTTGCCTCGGCAGCCAACGATGTTTAGTAACCGTTTACGAAGACGTCGAACAATTGCCTCTCCCTTCAGCAGACGACGAGAGTGAAGGACGAGTTCCGCAGCGAGCAGCGTCGTTGCCATCGGCCCTTCTCCGGCCGAAGACGGCATCCGACTTTAGATCAATGTTCGCGGCTCCGCGCCACGAAGTGAGTGCGCGCGTTCGTGAGGGATTGTAGCGTGCGCTTCTGCGTAAGGAAAAGACAACCACGGGGCGTGAGGCGCATCGTGGCCGCTGTGGAATTGCCTATAGCGGGCCGGCGCCGAAAAGGCCGCCGACGTCGAAAAGAGCCGCGCGAAGGCTGCCGAACCCTAACGAACGAATCCAGCAGTTGCGCTATGGCACGGGAAAAGGCGCATGGGACGCGCCGTCGTCGGGCGCGTTCCACGCGCCATGTCTTCAACCGGCGCGCACAGAGCACCCTCCGTTTTTGAGCTAAGGCTCTTGGTGCATGGAATACACCCTACGGCGGGCGTAACACCACGATCGTGACTATATCTGCACGCCCACGCAGGAACGAATACGATCGATCGCCGCTTCGGTAGCGATTCCCTCGATCGCCGCGACTTCACGCGCCAGATAACCGCTGGCCTGTTCGAGCAGCATCGACTCTTCGAACGAGAGGCCCGACTGCTTCTTCCAGCGCATCAGATCGCGCACGACTTCGCCGAGCTCGAGACAGGAACCGGAATTGATCTTGCGCTCGATCTCTTTGCAGCGCTCGGTCCAGTTGCCGCCCGTCACGCGCCGCCGGCTCTTGGCGGATAAGATTTTGAACAACTCCTTCAACTTGCGGTTGGTCAGCAGCGGACGGATACCGCATTTCTCGACGTTCGACTGGGGCACGCGCACGGTCATGCGGGTTTCGGCGATATGAATCACCAAGCAGGCGGTGAATTCGCCGCCGACGTACAACTCTTCGATCGCTTGGATCACCCCGACGCCGGCGGAAGGGTAGAAAATGGTGTCGCCGGGTTTGAAGCGCGGACGCTTTGCCATTAAGTCTCCTCTTCTC
Organism: Acidiferrobacteraceae bacterium; assembly: GCA_021323795.1. GTDB lineage: Bacteria > Pseudomonadota > Gammaproteobacteria > Acidiferrobacterales > Sulfurifustaceae > JACQFZ01. The sequence goes on from JAJPKH010000074.1 coordinate 2,717, forward strand.
TCTTGTTCGTTTGCCGCACCCTCAGGCGACTTAGTGGGATCTATTCTTGATTTTCTTGAAATTATGCCGGCAAGTCCCCACTCTGACAAGTGTTTAATGATTTAAACCCTCGCGGCGTTGCTAAGGTAGAATGCGCGGGCTCTCTTTTTCGACCTCCTTCCGCTTGATGAGTTTTTCGCACTCGGCCACGGAGAAATTCCTTTCTCCCTCGCCACTTAAACCGGCTCTGCCGGATGGTCTCGGCGCTCCGATGAAATGGAGTCGTCTCCTCGGCAGCGCGCGGGGGTTAGCCATCGCCGCGGCGGCCGCCAAACACCCGGGACCGGTGATCGTTCTGGTACGCAGCGTCGAGATGGCGGATCAGCTCGGCGATGAAATTCGCTTCTACGCGGCCGGCTCGTGTCCGGTGCTCGCGTTTCCCGACTGCGAATGCCTGCCGTACGACGTTTTCTCGCCGCATCAGGGATTGGTCGCCGAGCGCCTGGAAACGCTATACAGGCTTCCGAACCTCGCGCACGGCATCGTGCTCGTCGCGACGTCGACCGCGCTCTACCGCCTGCCGCCGCAAGACTACGTCACCGCGCATAGCTTCCTGCTCGACGTCGGCGATGACATCGAGATCGACGCGCTGCGCAGACAGCTGACCGAGGGCGGCTATCGCGCGGTTTCCCAAGTCATGGAGCCCGCCGAATACGCGGTGCGCGGCGGGCTCATCGATCTCTTTCCGGTCGGCGCGCATCACCCCTACCGGATCGAGCTCTTCGGCGACACCGTCGAATCGATCCGTCAATTCGATCCCGAGAACCAACGATCGGGACAACAGCTGCGCCGCGTGCAGCTGTTGCCGGCGCGCGAATACCCGTTGACCGAAGAAGCGATTCAGCGCTTCCGCCAGGCGTTTCGCGCCCGCTTCGAAGGCGATCCGCAGAAAGTGCCGCTGTATCGCGATGTCAGCAAAGGCCTCGCGCCCGCGGGCGTGGAGTTCTATCTGCCGCTGTTCTTCGACGCGACGGCGACGTTCTTCGACTACGTCCCAAGCAACGCGCTATGGGTGGCCGAAGAAGGCGTCGAACTATCCGCGCGCAACTTCGTGCGCGATGTCCAGGCGCGCTACGAACAACTGCGCCACGATGTCGAACGCCCGCTGCTGACGCCGCAGGAACTCTTCCTCGACGTCGCGACCGTAACATCCGCCCTCGAGAAGTGGCCGCGCGTCGAGCTGCTCGAGATGTCGCCCGCCGGTGACACGGACGGCGCGGCGGTGATCGACTACGAGCTCTCCGGTCCACCGAGCCTGCCGGTCGACTATCACGCCGATGTTCCGCACCATGCGCTGTTCGACTATCTGAAGAACTACTCGGGCCGTGCCTTGCTCGTCGCCGAAACGGCCGGCCGGCGCGAAACACTGCGCGCGCTGTTGAGCGAACGCGGTTACACGCCCGGCGACGTCGGCGGCTGGGCCGATTTCCTGAACGGCACGATGCCGCTCGCCATCACCACGGCCAACCTCGACCGCGGCCTGATGCTTCGGTCGCCGTCGATCGCGGTGATCACTGAACCGCAGCTCTACGGCGAGCGCGCGGTGCAGCGTCGCCGCCGCAAGCCGGCCGATCGCGATCCGGCCGCCATTATCCGCAGCCTCGCGGAGCTCAAGCTCGGCGATGCCGTCGTGCACGAGGAGCACGGCGTCGGCCGCTATCGCGGCCTGGAAACGATCGATACCGGCGACGGGCCGAATGAGTTTTTGTGCCTGGAGTACGCCGGCGGCGACAAGCTTTATATTCCGGTGTTGTCGCTGCATCTCATCACGCGCTACACCGGCACCGATCCCGAGCACGCGCCGCTGCACACACTCGGGGGCGACGCGTGGGAGAAAGCGAAACGACGCGCACAACAAAAAGCCCACGATGCCGCCGCCGAGCTGCTCGAAGTTCAGGCGCTGCGGGCGGCGCGCAGCGGTCGCGCGTTCCTTCCGGGCGGAAGCGCGTACCAGGGATTCGCCGAAGGCTTCCCTTTCGAAGAGACGCCGGACCAGATGCGCGCCATCGAGGAAGTCATGCGCGACATGGAGACCGAGCGGCCGATGGATCGCCTGGTGTGCGGCGACGTCGGTTTCGGCAAAACCGAAGTCGCCATGCGCGCCGCCTTCCTCGCGGTACACAGCAATGCACAAGTGGCCGTGCTGGTCCCGACGACACTGCTCGCGCAACAGCACTATCAGAATTTTCACGACCGCTTTGCCGGCACGCCGTATCGTGTGGAGCTGCTGTCGCGCTTTCGCAGCAAGACCGAACTGGCGGAAACCTTGAAGGATATCGCGCAAGGAAAGGTGCATATCGTCATCGGCACCCATCGCCTGTTGCAGGACGATGTGCGCTTCAAGGATCTCGGGCTGCTGATCCTCGACGAGGAGCACCGGTTCGGCGTGCGCCAGAAAGAACGGCTGAAACGGTTGCGCGCCGAGGTCGATATCCTGACGCTCACCGCCACGCCGATTCCGCGCACCCTCAATATGGCGCTCGCCGGACTGCGCGACGTCACCATCATCGGCACGGCGCCGGAGGGCCGGCTTTCCATCAAGACGCTGGTGGCGGAGCGCAACCGCGACCTGATCCGCGAGGCGTGCCTGCGCGAGATTCGCCGCGGCGGGCAGGTTTATTTTCTGCACAACGAGGTGCGCACGATCGAGCGCGCCGCGCGCGAGCTGAAAGAGCTTCTGCCCGAAGCCGAAATCCGCGTCGCGCACGGTCAAATGCCGGAACGCGAGCTGGAACAGGTGATGCTCGACTTCTATCACCGGCGGTTCAATATCCTCGTGTGCTCGACCATCATCGAGTCGGGCATCGACATTCCGACCGCCAATACCATCGTCATCGAGCGCGCCGACAAGCTCGGGCTGGCGCAGCTGCATCAGCTGCGCGGCCGCGTCGGCCGGTCGCACCACCGCGCCTACGCCTATTTGCTCATTCCCGGGATTAACGCGATCAGCGCCGACGCGCGCAAGCGCCTGGAAGCCATCGCATCGCTCGAGGAGCTAGGAGCCGGATTTGCGCTCGCGTCGCACGATCTCGAAATACGCGGCGCCGGCGATCTCCTCGGCGAGGCGCAGAGCGGGGAAATCGACGAGGTCGGTTTCGCGCTTTATTCCGAGCTGCTGGAACGCGCCGTGCGCTCGCTGAAGAGCGGGCAACCGATGCCGACCGAAATGGAGTCGCGCGAAACCGAGATCAATCTCCATGCGCCCGCGCTGTTTCCGGATTCTTACCTGCCCGACATTCATTTACGGCTGATGCTGTATAAACGCATCGCGGGCACGGAGACCGAGGAGGCGCTCGAGGCGCTGCAGGAAGAAGTCGTCGATCGCTTCGGTACGTTGCCCGAAGCCGGCCGGCTGCTTTTCAAAGCCGCCGCGCTGAAAGTGCGCGTGAAACGACTGGGCGTGCGGAAGGTCGATGCGGGCGCCAAGGGCATCCGCATCGAATTCATTGAGAAACCGCCGATCGATCCGGGGAGTGTTTTGCGGCTGCTGCAATCCGCGCCGCGGCGCTACCGCCTGGACGGCTCGAACCGGCTGCGGATACTGGGAGAATTTTCGGACACGGAAAGCCGCGTGAAGGCGATCAATGAACTGGTCGCGGCGCTCGGCGTGCCGGGGACGGAACAAGTGACGCGCAACGCGCGCGTGCGCGTTTAGACGCCGGTAAATTTTCAGGGAAGGAAAAATGTAGGGTGCGCCGTGCGCACCGCTCGATGAGATGGTGCGTGGAACGCACCCCACATCGAATTATTCTGCTCAGAGGTTTCCTAAGCCACCGGCCGCGGCGCTCGGCGTGCCGGGAGCGGAACAAGCGACGCACGCCGTACGCCTCTAGACGCTACAGGGAAGGTCTGATGAATTCCATTCGTCCTGAGCTTGTCGAAGGACGACCGGCACCCGGTGTTGATTGCATGGGCCGCCGTTCATGGTTCGACCGGCTCACCATGAACGGCGAGAACTAATCAGACTTACAAATCTTCAGACGCCGCCATTTGCGCCGACGATTTGGCGAGACCGGGAAACAACACGTCCTCGTAACCGAGCCGCCGCAAGTCGTTCATCCGCATCGGGTAGAGAATGCCGTCGAGATGATCGCATTCGTGCTGCACGACGCGCGCATGGAAGCCGGACACCGTTCGATCGATCGGGTTGCCGCGTTGATCGTACCCGGTATAACGCAGCTGGCGATAACGGTTCACCAGTCCGCGCAGCCCGGGCACGCTGAGGCACCCCTCCCACCCCTCCTCCATCTCCATGCCGATCGGTTGCAGCACCGGATTGACGAGAATCGTCGTCGGTACGACCTCCGCGTCCGGATAGCGCGGGTTGGCCTGCACGCCGAAAATAACGACCCGCGTTGAAACGCCGATCTGCGGCGCGGCGAGACCGGCGCCGTGATAGGCCGCCATGGTGTCGAACATGTCTTCGATCAGTCGATCGAGCTCCGGCGTGTTGAACGCCGTCACCGGATCGGCCTTGCGGTAAAGCACCGGATCGCCCATCTTCAGCACCGTTCGCACGGTCATCGCTTCGTTCTCGAATCGAATGAGGGTTTACGACATACTATAGCGAAGCGACTGCGATGGAAAAACTGATGAAGCGTGCTATCGGTATTTTTTTGCTGGGATGGCTGATGACGGCGCCGGCCTTCGGCGCCGCGCCGAACGTCGCCAGCGCCAATTACGAGGTGGAGGTGCTCGTGTTCGAAACGCGCCTGCCGGACCTCGAAGGCTCGGAGCTGTGGACCCGCGCCGGAAAACCGACCGACCCGACGGCGATTACGGTCGAAAGCATGCCCCCGAGCGGGGATTTTGCCTCGGTCATGGATGCGCTACGGTCGGATAGCCACTATCACGTGCTGCTCCATAAGCATTGGATGCAGTCCGCGGAGTCGAAATCCACCGGACCCGCGGTCCTGCTGAGCACGGACAACAACGAAGTGAACGGCACCCTCAAGTTCTATCTGAGCCGTTTTCTGCATGTCGAGCTGAACGTGCTGTATCAACCCCAGAGCGGGGCAATCGGCGCTGCCGTATCGACCAACGATGGCGCCCCCGCCTATCTGATCAGCGAGCAGCGACGCGTCAAGAGTAACGACATGAACTACTTCGATCACCCCAAGTTCGGGGTGTTGGTGCGGATCTCACCGGTCGCGGGTTGACGCGGACGACGATCAATCCGCGGCGATCAGCGGAATGGCGTGCTCGAGCAGGAGCCGCACTTTTGTCATGCCTTCCTCGAGGTGCGCCTCGATTTCCTTGAGGCTGATCAAGCTTCGCTCTTTCCCCGCCGCGCGGTTGGCGACCACCGCGATCGTCGCGTAGCGTAGATCGAGCTCGCGCGCCAGCGCGGCTTCGGGCATCCCGGTCATGCCGACGATATCGCAGCCGTCGCGCTCCATACGCACAATCTCCGCGGCGCTTTCAAAGCGCGGTCCCTGGGTGGCGCCGTAAGTCCCGCGATCGGTGGCGGCGATTTTCGCGCGGCGCGCGGCTTCGTTTAAAACGCCGCGCAGCTCCGTGCAATAGGGATAGGTAAAGTCGACGTGCGTGACTTTCTTATGCTCGCCGTCGAAGAACGTGTGAGCGCGACCGTAGGTGTAATCGATGATTTGATCGGGAAACACCAAGTCGCCGGCCTGCAGCGACGCGGCGATGCCGCCGACCGCGGCGACGGCGATAACCCGGCGGATGCCCGCCTGTTTGAGCGCCCAGAGGTTCGCGCGGTAGTTGATCTGGTGCGGCGGAATCGTGTGGCTCGGGCCGTGGCGCGGCAGGAAAACCACTTCTTTCCCGCTCAGCCGGCCGTACACCATCGGCGCCGACGGTTCTCCATACGGCGTGCGCACGACTTCGCGCCGCGTGATGCTCAGGTTCTTGAGATCGGTCAGACCGCTGCCGCCGATGATCGCCGCCGTCGTCACTGGGGTTCCGCCTCCGCGTAGATGCCGGGCGCGTTACGCAAATAGCCTTTGTAATCCATCCCGTATCCAAAGATGTAGCGGTCCGGCACGTCGAGCCCGCTGAAATCGACGGAGATGTTCCTCGCGCGCGCCCGGTTCTTTACCACGAGCACCGCTTTGTGGACGTCGCGAGCGCCGTCCGCGCGATAGCGCGCCTCGATCGCCGCGAGCGTGTCGCCTTCATCAAGGATGTCGTCCACGAGCAGTACCGTCCGTCCGCGCGCTTCCTCGGTCGGTCCGACGCGCCAGTCGAGCTCGCCGCCGCGCAGCTTCTCGCCGTACCGCGTCGCGTGCACGTAGTCGATTTCCAACGGGAACTGCAAGCGCGGCAGCAGCTTGCCGAAGGGAACGACACCGCCCGTCATGATGCAAACGAGCAAAGGATCGGCGTTCGCCAATCGCTGCCCGATCTCATGCGCCATGCGATCGAGCGCCGCTTCAACCGCGTCCGGCGCGTAGAGCCGATCGGCTTTGCGCAATACTTCCCAGGCTTGCTGGGGACTTATGGGTTTCAATTGAAGGATCGGTTCCGATAACAATTAGTAAACGGAACCGTGGTCGTGGCGGGAGACGAAATGCTGCCACTCGGCGATCCCATTGGGCATGGGATTATATCGGCCGCGTCGAGTGGGCGAAAGCGAGGTTTAAAGCTTCAGATTCTTCAAATACGAACGAAACTTCGAATTGAGCTCCGGGTGATCGAGCCCGAATTCGATGGTCGCCTGCAAATAACCGAGCTTGCTGCCGCAGTCGAAACGCTTGCC
>JAJPKH010000039.1 GCA_021323795.1 Acidiferrobacteraceae bacterium
CGCAGTCCCCGCAGCTCGAATTCCAAATACCGATTACAGCGGGCGACTTCTTCCGGCAGCGGTTTATTTTCCGGCGGCAGACATTTGACCGCATTGGTGATGCGGCAGCCGATCAGCCTCAATCCGTCGTCCGGATCGTCTCCTTTCGGCTGATTGGCGAACCGGTACCGGTGGAGCGTGCGATAAAGCAGGATGCCCGCGTAGTCGCCCGTAAACGGACGGCCCGTGCGATTCGCGCCGTGCATGCCCGGCGCAAGGCCGACGATCAACAGGCGCGCCCGCGCATCGCCGAAGGGCGCCACCGGGCGAGCATGGTAGCCGGGGTACTCGCTGCGCACGGTCGCGAGATGGCGCGACAGCCGCGGACAGGCGCGGCAGACTGGGTTGAACGCGGGGCTCATGGTCAACCTTAGACGATACCAGATTAAGAAAGATCGGTTGAGCCCGCGGCTGGCCGGGCCCCGGTATCAGGCGCGCGGGGCCGAAAAGGCGACGTAGGAAAGGAAACGCGTACGGGAAGCGAGGAACGCCTAGTTCACGCGGACGATATTGGTCCCGTAAAAGATTTCCGACATCTCGTGCTTCAGGCGTTGCGGAACGGCTTTGGTGTCGGCCGGCACCAGCTCCGTTTCCTTCACGCCGAAAAGGTAGTTGTCGAGCTTGAACTCCTTCAGCATCAGTTTCGTGTGGAAGATGTTTTCCTGATACACGTTGACGTCGATCGCCTGATAGCGGTTCAACGTCGGCTTGTCCACGAAGTTCTGGATCGAGTTGATCTTGTGATCGATGTAATGCTTGGTGCCCTTGACGTCGCGCGTGAAGCCGCGCACGCGGTAATCGATGATGACGATGTCCGACTCGAACGTGTGGATCAAGTAGTTCAACGCGCGCAGCGGCGAGATTTTCCCGCAGGTCGAGACGTCTATGTCCGCGCGGAAGGTGCTGATGCCGTTGTCCGGATGGCTCTCCGGATACGTATGAACCGTGATGTGGCTCTTGTCGAGATGCGCGACGACCGCGTCCGGATGCACGCGCGCCTGGCGGTGGTGCAGCTCCGGCAACGGGCCCGGCGCTTCGGGGTTGAGCGGCTCCTCGCTCAACGGCAGCTCGGAGATGAGCATGGTCACGCTCGCGCCTTCCGGATCGTAGTCCTGGTGCGCAATATTAAGAATGTTGGCCCCGATAATATGGGCCACCTCGGTCAAGATGCTCTTCAGGCGCTCGGCGTTGTACGCCTCGTCAATGTACGCGATGTATTCCTTCTGGGCCTGTTCGCTCGGGGCATAGGCAATATCGTAGATGTTGAAGCTGAGCGTCTTCGTGAGATTGTTGAAGCTCTCGAGCTTTAACTTCAGCGGTCGGATCGGATCTGCCAACTTACTCTACCCTCTCTACAACATCGATGACGGAGCACTGCTGAACATTATTATCGGTCATTCGGCGGATGAATCAATAAAATCGGGAAAAAATTTTACGCGAGCTTGGCGATCGCTCGCGCCGCTTCACGATACGCCACCGCCGAGGCGAGCTCGGCCCGTTCGGGAGCCGGACGGCCGCGCATGCGCACCCGGCGCAGTCGCGAGGCGGCGTCCTCATGAGGTTTCAGGCGCTGTAACACGTCGCCGGCCGCGGTCGGATCGTTGCAAACGAGCACCATGTCGCAACCGGCCGCGAGCGCCAGCTCGGCCCGCTCGACGATGCCGCCCGCCCCTTTGGCGCCTTCCATCGACAAATCGTCGCTAAAGATAATTCCCTGGAATTTCAACCGTCCGCGCAGCACTTCCTGGAGCCAGAAACGGGAAAACCCGGCCGGTTGCGCATCGACATTGGGATAAAGCACGTGCGCCGGCATGATTCCGGCCAGGCCCTGTTCGATTAGCCGCTCGAAAGGCACGAGATCCTGCACGTAAATGTCCGCGTACGTGCGGTTGTCGACGGGCAGCGTCAAGTGCGAGTCCGCGGCGCACGCGCCGTGGCCGGGAAAATGCTTGCCGGTCGCCGCCATTCCGGCTTCCGCCATGCCGGCGACATAGGATCCGGCTAAATCGGCGACCGCATCGGGATTGGAGTGAAAGGCGCGGTTCCCGATGATCTCGCTCACGCCGAAATCCAAGTCGAGCACGGGGGCGAAACTGAAATCCACCCCGACCGCCCGCAATTCCGCGGCCATGAGCCAGCCGGCCATGTGGGCGACGCGCCGAGCGCGCCGGGGATTTTCGTCATAAAGATCCCCGAGCCGGCGCGCCGGCGGTAAAACGGTGAATCCGTCGCGAAAACGCTGCACCCGCCCGCCTTCGTGATCCACCGCCACGAGTAACTGCGGTTCGCGCAGCTCGTGTATTTCCCCCACGAGCGCGGCGATTTGCGCGGGAGATTGATAGTTACGCGTAAACAGAATGACCCCGCCGACCAGCGGATGGCGCAACCGATGCCGTTCCTCGGCCGTCAACGCGGTGCCGGAAACATCGAGCATAACGGGCCCGAGGGTCATCGTTATTCCTGGATGGTGACCGAGGTACCCGGCTGCACGACGTCGAAGAGCCAGATTATTTCTTGGTTGCGCATCTTGATGCAGCCGCGCGAACCGGGAACTCCCATGGGGTCCTCGTCCGGACAGCCGTGGATGTAGATGTAGCGCCGCATGGTGTCGACCTCGCCCCGGCGATTGCGGCCGGGTTCGAGCCCCGACAGCCAAAGAATGCGCGTCAGTATCCAGTCCCGGCCGGGATAAGCCGCGCGCAGCTGCGGGGTGTAAATTTCACCGGTCGGGCGCCGGGACACGAAGACCGCGTTCGGCGGCTGGCCCGCCCCTATCTTGGCGCGAATGATATGGCGCCCGCGGGGGGTGCATTCGCTGTTTATCCGCTCGCCGACGCCCTTGCGTGCCGTGGAAATGCGCGTTTCCAGAAGCACGCGCCCTCCGCGGTCGCGCAGCACGAGGCTTTGCTTCTCTACATCGACGTGGATTTGATGCTCTGCCAAAGCGGTCATGCGCGCACAAAGAGGGCGATGGATTCGACGTGGCTCGTCTGCGGGAACATGTCGGCAACACCCGCAGCCTCCAAGCGATATCCTAGTACACGCACCAGATATTCGCTGTCGCGCGCGAGGGTCGCCGGGTTGCAGCTGACATAGACAATGCGCTGGGGCCCGTCGGCGGGTAAGGCTTTGATCACTTCCATGGCGCCGGCACGCGGCGGATCGAGCAGCAGCTTGGTCCAGCGCCCACTCAGAAACTCCAGACCGTCGTCGCCATAAAGATCGGCCGCCTGGAACTCGACGTTCGCCAAGGCGTTGGTGCGCGCATTGGCCCGCGCCCGCTCGATCAGGCCGGCGTCGGCTTCTACGCCGAACACATATCCCGCGTGGCGCGCCAGCGCCAGGGTGAAGTTCCCGAGACCGCAAAAAAGATCGAGCGCACGATCGGCAGGGATCAACTCGAGCAGCGTAACCGCCTGCGTCACCAATTGACGGTTAACCGCGCCGTTCACTTGTATGAAATCGGTCGGCGCGACCGCCAGATTCACGTCGAAATCGGGAAGATAGTACGACAATACCGGCGCGGGACGCGGCCAGAGGGCATGAACGGTGCTTGGATTCCCCGGCTGCAAATACGCGGTTATCGCGTTCGTTTCAGCGAACAGGCGCAGATGCTCGAGATCCGCCGGCGTGAGCGGCTCCAGGTGCCGAAAGACCGCCGCGCACCCGCTGTCCGCGGCCGAGAGTTCCACCTGCGGCATGCGATCGGGACGAGAGAGCCTGCCAATGGTGTCGCGCAACGGCGGCAGCAGTGCTCCCAGGCGTGGGTCCAGCGTGAGGCAGCTATCGAGCGGCGTAATATAAGAGTGGCGTCGTTCGCGAAAACCGACAAGCACGCCGCCCTTCTTCGGGACAAAGCGCACGCCGAGCCGCGCGCGCCGCCGATAGCCGGTCGGCGGGCCCTCGATCGGCGCCAACCATTGGCGCGGTTCTACGCGCCCGACGTGTTCCAACGTTTCCGCGAGTATCTTTTGCTTGGCGCGGACCTGCGCCGGCGCGGCGAGATGCTGCAAGGAACAACCGCCGCAGCTGCTGTAGTGAGGGCAAGGCGGCTCGATGCGATCGGAGCTGGGCTCCAGTACCTCGAGCGTCGTTCCGGTGTCGTAGCGCGGCCGCTTGTTGTGATAGCGAAAGCGGACGCGTTCACCCGGCAACGCCCCTTCGATGAACGTCGTCTTGCCGTCGATGTGCGCGACGCCCCGGGCATCGTGCGTCAGCGACTCGACCACGGTTATGGCGGTATCGCCGCGCGGCGCGCGTCGGGAAACGGCACTTCCTGGACCGGTTGCTTCAGGCGCTCGATTCATTCCAGGCGGCGAGAAACGCGTTCAAGTGCGGTTTGTCGGCGGCGCGCAGCGTCGAGCGGACGAGCGCCGTTTCCCGGCCCCATCCCGCCACGTCGAGATTGCCGCGCATCAGCTCAAAACGCAGATAGACAAGATAAGTGTTGAGCGCATCGGTTTCGCAATAGTTGCGGATGTCCTCGATCTGCCCGGCCTGAAACTGATCCCACACATGCGCCCCGCTCTTTCCCATCTTGCCCGGAAAGCCGAGCATAACGGCTATCTCATCGAGCGGCGCCGCGGCGCGCGCCTGATAGTTCGAGAGCACGTCCATCAAATCGGTATGCCGCTCGTGAAAGCGGTTCAGGTAATTGTTGAAGCGGAAGCTCTGGTCCTCCGCGCCGGTCTCCCAGTACCGCGGCGCGGCAATGCCGTGCTTCAACGCCCGGTAATGCAGCACGGGCAGATCGAACGCGCAACCGTTCCACGATATCAGCGTGGGCGTGTACTTCTCGATGCCGTCGAAGAAGCGGCGGATGAGCTCGGCTTCATCCGAGCTCGATTCGCCGAGCGACCATACGCGCAGCGTGTCGGCATGCCGCAGCACCGCCGCGATGGCGACGATGCGATGCATATGGTGGCGCAGAAATTCCGAGTCGCCGGTCTGCTCGCGCCGCTTCATGGCGAGCACGCGCGCGACATCCGCGTCGCTCAAGCCGTCGAGATCGTGCAGGCGTCGACCGGACGCCACATCGGGCACCGTCTCGATATCGAAGGCTAAAACGTTCATGCGTTGGGACCGGCCTGTTCCGAAAGCTATTCCGGAAAAACGCCGGTGGAAAGATAGCGGTCGCCGCGATCGGCGATGACGACGACGATGGTGGCGTTCTCGACCTCGCGCGCCAGGCGCAGCGCGGCGCTCGTCGCGCCGCCCGAGGAGATGCCGGCGAAGATGCCCTCCTCGCGCGCCAGGCGGCGCGTCGTCTCCTCGGCTTCGGCCTGGGTTATCTCCATGATGCGATCGACGCGCGATGCCTCGTAAATTTTCGGCAGATATTCCTTCGGCCAGGCGCGGATGCCGGGGATCGATGCGCCGGGCGCGGGTTGGGCGCCGATGACTTGGATAGCGCGGTTCTTCTCCTTGAGAAAGCGCGACACGCCCATGATCGTTCCGGTCGTGCCCATGGAGCTCACGAAATGCGTCACGCGCCCCTCGGTGTCGCGCCAGATCTCGGGACCGGTTCCCTCGTAGTGAGCGCGCGGATTGTCGGGGTTGGCGAATTGATCGAGCACGAGCCCCTTCCTTTCGGATTGCATCCGCGCGGCGAGATCGCGCGCGCCCTCCATGCCCGCCGCCTTCGAGACCAGGACGATCTCCGCCCCGAATGCTTTCATCGTCGCGCGCCGCTCGGCGCTCATGTGCTCCGGCATGATGAGCACCATGCGATAACCTTTTATGGCCGCGGCCATCGCGAGCGCGATGCCGGTATTGCCGCTGGTCGCTTCGATCAGCGTGTCGCCGGGCTTGATCGTTCCCCGTTCCTCGGCGTGCCGGATCATCGAGAGCGCCGGGCGATCCTTGACCGAGCCGGCCGGATTATTCCCCTCGAGCTTGGCGAGCACCGTATTGGAGGTGCGGCCGGGCAGGCGCTGCAGCCGAACCAGCGGCGTGTTTCCGACAAAAGATTCCAGCGTTTTCATCGATCGCAATACGCTCCAGCGCGTTAATGTACACGTTTCGACTGCCGGTTTTAACTGACGATGCAACCGGGCGCGGGGTGTTTGCATGCGGAAGCGGAGGGGTTTCGCTCGGGCGACGCGGCCGCCGGAGCAAATAACTTCACGCCGGCTGAACGCTAGCCGAGCGGCTCGACGTGCTCGAGCACAAGCTGGAGCGCGCGCGTGCCACGGTAGTCGTTCACATCGAGCCGGTATGCGGCGTGTATGCGTGTCCATTCCGGCGCCGTTCCGTCCGGCGCCAGGTGAAATCCAATCGCCTCGAGACGCCGGCGCCCTTGCTGGCGCACGAACAATTTCAAGTGCCGTTCGCCGACGACGTTGCGCTCCAGCACCTCGAACACGCCATCGAACAGCGGCTCGGGAAAATTTTGTCCCCACGGACCGGCGTGGCGCAGGAGGTCGGCCAGCGCGACGTTCAAATCGTCATCCGTCAGCTCGCCGTCGCTGACGACGCGCCCCTGCAAGTCATCATCACTGAGACGGCGGCTGACTTCGTCCTCGAACGCCTCCCGGAATCTTTCGAGATGCACGGCCGGCAGCGTGAGGCCGGCCGCCATCGCGTGCCCGCCGAAGCGCGTAAGCAGGCCGGGATGGCGCGTGGCCACCGCATCGAGCGCATCTCTGATGTGCAAACCCGGGATCGATCGCGCCGATCCCTTTAGCTCCCTCTCGCTCCCCGGGGCAAACGCGACAACCGGACGATGCAGCCGTTCTTTAATTCGGGATGCAACAAGCCCGATGACGCCCTGATGCCAGGCGACATCGTACAGACAAACACCGCGCGGCAGCGCGGCGCCGTCGAGCCGCAACGAATCGACCGCGGCCAGCGCTTGGCTCTGCATTTCGGCCTCGATGGCCCGCCGCTCGCGATTGAGCGAATCGAGTTGCGCCGCGATGGCCATAGCGCGCGCCGGGTCATCGGTCAGCAGGCATTCGATACCCAGAGACATGTCGGCGAGCCGCCCGGCGGCATTGAGCCGCGGCGCAAGACAGAAGCCGAGATCGGACGTCGTCAAACGCTCCACGTTGCGCCCCGACACCGCCACGAGCGCCCGGATGCCTTCGGACAATCGCCCGGCGCCCATGCGCGCGAGCCCCTGTGCCACCAGAATGCGATTGTTATGATCGAGCGGGACGAGATCGGCGACGGTACCGAGCGCAACCAGGTCGAGCCATTGCGCGACTTTCGGCTCGGGAATGTTTCGCTCCGCGAACCAGCCGGCGGCGCGCAGACGCGCGCGCAGCGCCGCCATCAGATAAAACGCCACGCCGACGCCCGCGAGATGCTTGCTGGGAAATGTGTCGCCCGGTTGATTGGGATTCACCATGGCATCGGCGTCCGGCAGGATGCTGCCCGGGAGATGATGATCGGTAATCAGCACGCGTATCCCGCGCGAGCGCGCCGTGGCTACGCCTTCGACGCTGGAAATTCCGTTATCGACCGTGATGATGAGGTCCGGCTTGCGTTCCGCCGCAAGCGCGACGATTTCCGGCGTCAAACCATACCCGTACTCGAAACGATTCGGCACGAGGAATTCGACGTGCGCGGCGCCCATTTGCCGCAACGCCCGGACCACCAGCGCGCTGCTGGTTGCGCCATCGGCGTCGAAATCCCCGACAACCACGATACGGCCGCGCAGGGTGAGCAGCTCCAGCAAGAGCAGGACGGCGCGGTCGATATCTTTAAGCCGGGTCGGTGGCAACAAGCGCTCGAAGGAACGATCGAGCTCCTGAGGCGCGTAGACCTGGCGCGCGCGGTACGTGCGCCGCAGAACCGGATGCAGGTCGCCCGGCAAATTGTCCGGCACCGTGTCGTCGACGACGCGACGGACAATAGTCTTGGTAATTTTGGTCAACCTGGAAGCACCCTCACTTGGCGCGAGCATAAGCGTTTGCGCGCGCCACGCCTATTACCGGTAAGCGGCAAGCGACCGGCGGCGGCGCCACCACCGACGCGCATGCGACCGCTTCAAGCGATAGGCGCGTCCACTATCCGTGTGGATCGTCAGCTCGCTTACCGATCCGGCCTTGACGGCGTCAAGCAGCGGCGCCATCCATTCCCGATCGAAACGTTCCGTCAACTCGGTCCATCGGTCGATGTCGCCGTATTGCACCGCGCCGCGCAGCTGATCAAGCACGACCAAGTGCGGTCCGGACTGCTGTGCTTGCCGGTCCCAATCGGCGAAACCCTTCGGACACGCGCTGCTCGGGACTTCCGACAGGCGCGCGAGCGCGAGGGTGACCGGCTCTTCGCTGTATACGTGTACCCAGTCCACCGCGCTGATGTTGGGCAACCGTCCTCCTCCCCAAAACCACAGACTATTGATCGGCGGCTCACCGCGCTGCTCGCGCTCGGTGTTGACGGTGGCCGTATGCAAGAGGATCTGCATCTCGTTCAGAATGGTGTGCCACACCTTTCCGTCCTTACCTTGCGGCAGATAAGGGTGGATGTCCTTGCCAACGACTCGCGGTAACGGGGTCGTCACGATGCGTGCCGCACGCGCCGGCTTGAAATACCAGCGGCCAGGGCGCGGCGCTTTGAGCAACCACCCCTCCTCGCCATACGCTTCAATCAGTTCGGCGGCCAGTCGATCGGCCTCCTCTTGCGCGAGCGGGACCGCCTGCGTATCGACGAGAATCAGGCGATCACGTTCCGGCCGCAGATGAACCGGATCGGCCCTTAGCCACCAACCTTTATCGATGACGCCCAGATCCAGAGCGCGCGTAACGGCGGCGATCGGCAGATCGGCGTCCGCCGGCGAGTTAATTCCAAAAAGCGCGAATATTTGCGACTCCAGGTCGATGCCGGGGCTCTGCGCCCTTTCCGACCGGGCGAGGCAGGTTTCCAGCGCCGGCACGGCTGGCTTTACTTCGTTTTCAAGGGGGAAATTAGCGGAAAAACCCAATAAACCGGGCACGACGATCGTCAGGGATCTTTCTCCCGGATCAGAGGGATAGAGCAAGGGGGGACCCACCTTTTAACATTGAATCTCGAAAATTACGTCGATTCTATGGGAACCCCGCTGCCGAAAATAGCTTTCCCAGCAGTTGGTTGGCCTAACTCTTGCTATGTTTGCCCTAAGACCTTCATCTGCATAAGAACGGTGGCGAGCGTCGAACAACGGATGGACCGGGCATCGATCAAAGCCCAGGGCAATGCAGACCACACGCGCGGAAAACCGACCGGCGCCAACTTTGCACAGGCGCTCGGGCGCTATCGCGCGTGGTGCGATGATGTCGCGGCTGCGATCGCCGAATACCAGGGCTGGGTGGAACAGCAAGGCGAGACGGACCGCGAGCAGGACCTCCGGGTCTATGAGCTTGCGGAAAGCCTCAAGTCCGAACGCCTCCAAATCGCTCTAGTCGCGGAATTTTCTAGAGGTAAAACAGAGCTTTTAAACGCAATCTTCTTTTCAAACTTCAAACAACGCCTGCTCCCGTCGGCGGCCGGTCGCACCACCATGTGCCCGACGGAACTGCGTTTCGACGAAACCGTTCCCGCCTGTTTGCGCCTCCTTCCCATCGAAACGCGCAAGACGGCAACCACCATCGCCGAATATAAGGCCACCCCGGTTCATTGGACCACGGTACATATTGTCCGTCCCGATTCGGCCGAGGAGGTGAAGCAGGCTTTCCTTGAAGTCGGCAGGACGAAGAAGGTGAGCGTGTGGGAAGCGCAGGAACTGGGTTTATACGCCATCCCCCCGGATGGCAAGCGGCCGCCGCCCGATACCACCGTCGAAGTCCCCGTGTGGCGGCACGCGATCATCAACTTTCCTCATCCCTTGCTCCGCCAGGGGCTGGTCGTCCTCGATACGCCGGGCCTGAACGCCCTTGGCGCCGAGCCGGAGCTGACCCTGCGGATGCTGCCGGACGCACATGCGCTCATTTTCGTTCTCGCGGCCGATGCCGGCGTCACTCGCAGCGATCTAGAGGTATGGAACAACCACGTCATTGGCGCCCGGGGCGTTAATACCGCGGGACGTTTCGTGGTGCTCAACAAGGTCGACATCTTGTGGGACGAGCTTCAGGACGCGAAACGCATTAACGAGACGCTCGCCAAGCAGGTGCACGAAACGGCCCAAACACTCGTCACGGATCCGCACAACATCTTCGCGGTATCCGCGCAGAAAGCCCTCACCGGCCGCGCCAAGGGCGACGCCGCCTTGGTCGAGCGAAGCGGCATCAGCAAGCTCGAACAGCGGATTGCGGAAGATATTATTCCAGCCAAACACGAACTGGTCCGCAGCAAAGTCATCTACGAAATCAGCGGCAGAATGCGCGACAGCTGCGCCATACTGCAGGCACGCACCGCCTCCGTGGAAAAGCAGCTCGGCGACCTCAAACAGCTCGGGGGAAAGAATCTCGATGCCATCCACAAGATGGTCACGCGCATGCGGGAAGAGAAGCAGAAATACGACCGGGAACTAAAAGGGTTCGAGACGACGCGGCTCGCTCTCTCGGCTCAAGCGAAAGCGCTCCTCGCGCCTTTGAGCTTGAAGAGTCTCGATGAGCTCATTCAGGAGACGCGCACCGACATGCAGGAAAGCTGGACCACGCACGGCTTGAAACAAGGCATCAGCACGTTCTT
This sequence comes from Acidiferrobacteraceae bacterium, assembly GCA_021323795.1. Classification (GTDB taxonomy): domain Bacteria; phylum Pseudomonadota; class Gammaproteobacteria; order Acidiferrobacterales; family Sulfurifustaceae; genus JACQFZ01. The sequence goes on from JAJPKH010000039.1 coordinate 10,654, forward strand.
CGCCGGGACCCGCCTGCGCATGGAAGACGTGGGCCGCCGGGCCGAGGTATTGAAGCGCGAGGTCGAGGCGATTTACGAGCGTCTGCATGCGGAGTACGGCTTTACGCGGCTGCAACCGCCGCAACTGTCGCTGCTGCCTTACATACTCGAATTCAAGCGACTCGAAGAAAAGGCGGAAGCATTTCGGAACAGTCCCGTGACGGTCATGACCGAGCAAAGCTTCGTCATCAAGCGCTTCTTTATTACGCTGGTTGCCCAGGCGCGCTACCTGTTTAGCGAATGCGACAAGACCGCTAAGGCGTGGTTTCAGGCGCTGGTCAATCCGCTCTTCATACAACTACGCGATCACCGCGCAGCGATTGAAAACCAACTCGAGAACTTGCGCAAAATTCACAAAAACCTGGATACGCTCGGATCGCAGGTCGCCGACCTGGAAGCGATAAAACAGGAATTGACCGGAGAACTGCGGCTGATCGAGGGATTGATCGAACGCGTCCAGCGCCCGGTCGGCTAGCCCATCTTCGCTCGCTCGCCGCTACGCCTTGACGCTGCGTACCCCCTTCGCGCGCAGTCCGGCCGGCCGTCCCTCGCCGGCAGTTCGCGGCTCCATCGTTGCCGCTGCCGTGCTCCGCGGGAAAGTGACTGTTGGCGTCTTAGCCAACCCGTTCACAACTAGCCCGGCTCGCCCTCGCCCACCCAGGCTACCAGTCGCTCGGCGATTCTATCGAGCGGCAAAACTTCGCACGCACCGCCTTCGCGGATGGCGCGCTCCGGCATGCCGAAAACCAGGCTGGTCGCCTCGTCCTGCGCGATCGTGAGCGCTCCCTGCCTGCGCATCGCGCACAAGCCCCGCGCCCCGTCGCCGCCCATACCGGTAAGAATGACGCCGACGCCATTCGCGCGGGCAATGAGAGCCGTCGAGTCGAACAATACGTCGACCGAAGGACGATGAAGATTGACCGGTTCGCCCTCATAGACGCGAACCTGATATCCCCCCGACGCTTCTTTGATGTCCGTCTGCAAGCCGCCCGGCGCGACGAGAGCGACGCCCGCCTTTAGACGATCGCCGTCCCGCGCTTCACGCACTTCGAGCGCGCAACTACCATTCAAGCGCTCGGCGAAATATCCGGTAAAGCGCGGAGGCATGTGCTGCACCACGACGATGGGCGGCATGCGTTCGGGCAGACGCTGCAGGATCTCGGCAATCGCCTGCGTCCCGCCGGTGGATGCCCCGATGGCGATTACGCCGCGCTCGCAGCGAGCCGCGGCGCAGGGCACGGGAGGAATTCCGCGCGCCGCTTCCGTTACGCGCGGCGCGTGTCCCAAGTGGACCTGCGCCGCGGCGCGCACCTTGGCGCGGAGCTCCGCGGCCACGGTGGGCAGCGAGCTGCGCAGGTCCCCCTGCGGTTTCGCCACGACGTCGACGGCCCCGAGCTCGAGCGCACGCAGCGTCGCCGCGGCGCCGTGGCGGGTCAGCGATGAAACCATCACCACCGGCATAGGGCGCAAGCGCATCAGGTTGTCCAGGAATTTCAAACCGTCCATGCCCGGCATTTCGACATCGAGCGTCAACACGTCCGGTTGTAGACGTTTGATTTTCTCGCGCGCCACGTAAGGATCGGGCGCGGTGCCGACAACCTCAATCCCGTCGTCTTCCGCGAGGATAGCCGCAAGCAGCTGACGCATTACCGCCGAGTCGTCGACGATGAGCACCCGAACTTTGCGCCCGGCAATGGGACGGCCGGCGGCATCGGCGGAAGGCACGCCGATCATTAGAAAAGCTCCACGTCGCCGTCGAGCTTCTGCCGCTTGAGGCTGATGAGGTAAACCATTTCTTCCTCCGCGGTCCGTTGCGCGTCCTGTTGCCCCAGATACTTCAGGAACACACGGCTGCTATCGGTATGAAACAACACCCGTCTCGGCTGATAGCCGCCGACGTCTTCCTTGACGATCGGAATTTGCTCGTTGTTCAGAAAACGACGGACGAACTCGATATTGCGCTGCGGGACGCCGCTCGCGCTCTCGCGTATCTTCAAGACGTGTCCGCCGCCGAATACCTTGGCTCGAAAATTCTTGCGATCGGCGCCGAGCTTCATGAGATCGCTGATGAGCAGCTCCATGGCGTAGACGCCGTAACGGGCGCTGTTCGGGTTGGCCGGATCGATGCCATCCGGCAGCATGAAGTGATTCATGCCGCCGATGCGTGCTTCGGCGTCGTACAGGCAGGCCGCGATACACGATCCGAGCACGGTATCGATCACCATCGGATCGCGGCTGGCGCGTAGTCCGCCGATGTGAATCGTCACGCGCGGCGTGTCAGGCGCCCCGGCGGGCGATTGGTTACGCGGGGTCGGCGATACGCCCATGGTCATGCCCTCTCCTGGTTCTGATACACGCTTTGGCTCATGTGGCGCAGCTTGTGCCCCGCCTCGATCAAGGATTCGGAATGCCCAAGGAACAGGTAGCCGCCCGGGCGCAGCAGCTGCGCGAAACGCTCTACCAACCGTCGCTGCGTCGGTCGATCGAAATAAATGATGACGTTGCGACAGAAAATAACGTCGAACAGCCCGCGCATCGGCCATGGATCGTCCATGAAATTCAATCGCCGGAAGCGGATGAGGTCCTTGAGCACTTGTTTGGCCTGCACGCGCCCGGCGTTCTCCCCTTCGCCCTGATAGAAATAGCGGCGCAGCAAACCGTCGGGAATGCGGGACGCTTGCTCAATCGTGTACTCCCCGCTCTCCGCGTAAGCCAATACCCGCGTGTCGATGTCCGTCGCGAGAATCCGGATGTCCCATGTCTCACTCAACGGGAATGCTTCACGGACCACCATGGCGAGCGTGTAAGCTTCCTCGCCCGACGCGGTGCCCGCGCTCCAGAAGCGCAGGCGGCGCGAGGCGCCCGCTCGGGCGCGGAATTGCGGAAATACATGCTCCGCCAGAAAACGAAAATGGTGGGGTTCGCGGAAAAAATCCGTTTTGTTCGTCGTGATGCAATTAATCATCTCGACGAGCTCGTCTCCCTCCGGATCGTTTTGCGTCAGTAGCCTGTAGTAGTCCTCAAAGCAGTCGAGCTTGTGATGACGCAGCCGCTTGGCGAGTCGCGAATAAACCAGCGCGCGCTTGTGCTCGGAAAGGGCAATACCGGTGTGCGCGTAAATGAACTCGCGCAGTTGCCGAAACTCGGCGTCGGTCAGCTTGATAGCGGCAAGCTGAATCGAATGTGACGACGGTGATGCGAGCATGCCCGTGCTCCCCGCGGAAACTCCGGCCGGCACTGTTAAAATTCAGTCCAGTCGTCGTTTGCTCCGGCGGCCCGCCGTGGACGCAGCACCTGAACTTTGGCGTCGCCGGTGGCGGCCGCCTTCGGCGCCTCGGTCGGTTCGACCGGCGGTCGCGCAGCGGCGGGCGGCGGCCTGGTTCTGTCGTGCGCTCCCGGAGCAGAAACCGAGCCGCCGGCAAATTTAAACTGCGACACCAGCCGGCGTAAGTGCTCGGCTTGCGTGGCGAGTCCTTGACTCGTGCCGGTGAGTTCCTCCGCCTGCGCGGCCGTCGCCTGGGTCGCACCGTCCATGTGCACGATCGCGCGGTTCACCTGCTCGATACCCGACGCCTGTTCCTGACTGGAAGCATTGATCTCCGAGACAAGCTCCGCGACGCTTTTGACCTTTGCGACGATACCCTCGAGCTTGGAACCGGTAATGCCGACGAGGTGAGCGCCGTCGCCCACTTTCTCGACGCTGTCGGAAATGAGGTCCTTGATCTCTTTCGCCGCCTGCGCGCTGCGCTGCGCGAGGCTGCGCACCTCGGCGGCGACGACCGCGAAGCCGCGGCCATGCTCCCCGGCGCGCGCCGCTTCGACCGCGGCGTTGAGCGCCAGCAAATTCGTCTGAAACGCGAGCTCGTCGATCACGCCGATAATGTCCGCGATCTTGCTGCTGCTGCCGTTGATCAGATCCATGGAACGCTGCAATGAGGTCGCCATCGTGGCGCTTTCGCTCGCGGCCTCGGCGGATTCCGCGGCGAGCTTGTCCACTTGCACGGCGTTATCGGCGTTGTGCTTAACCGTGCTCGTCATTTCCTCCATGGAAGCGGCGGTTTCCTCGAGCGAGCTCGCCTGCTCCTGGGCGGAGGCCGAGAGCTGCTCGCTCGCGGAGCTCAATTCCTGGGAGCCTTGGTAGACGCTTTCGGCCGCACCGGCGACTTGTCTCAGGCTCTCGTGTAACCGCTGAACCGCGGTATTGAGCACCGAGGCCAACTCCGCGATTTCATCCTGCCGATGCGCAACCGCCTTGATCGAAATCGTCAGGTCGCCCTGACTGAGGCGCACCAAGTCTTCCCGCAAGCGCCGTAACGGTCCGCCTACCGTGCGGTTAACGTAGTAGGCGATGCCGATCATGCCCAGGAACGCGCCCAATGCGAGGATCGCGTTGAGGACGCGCGCGTTGTGAGCCGCTCGCCGAATCTTCTCTTGTTCCTTTTCGTAACCGGAGAGCGCCTGTTCAAGCGTCAATTCTTCTCCGACTCCAAGCAGCCGGCTGTGCCCGCTTTCGGCGTATTTGACCACCTGGTCCGTCATGTAAAAACCGACGCCGACGCCAATCATCAGGGTCAGATAGACGGCGCCAATGGCGACGAGAAGTTTGGTCCGCAGACGCATGCCTTTTGCGCGGGATGTTTCCATCGGTTTGCTCCGTTGCATCAGGCAGCCGCGTCGGTCGCCTGCGCCAATGTTTCGTGGTTAACCAGCTTGTCGACATCGACGAGCACCAGAAGCTTTTCGTCAACTTGCGCCAGTCCTTGGATAAACTGCCGGTTCGCGTGACCCTCGAACTCCGGCGCGTTCCGTTTCTGACCGGGGGCCAAGCTGATCACGTCGCTCACCGCGTCCACCACGATACCGGCCAGTCGACGACCGACGTTCACCACCACGATCACGGTGCAGGCGTCATACGTGCTCTCGTTCAAGTTGAAGCGCAGCCGCAAGTCGATGATCGGCACGATCGTGCCGCGCAGATTGAGCACGCCCTTGATGTAACGCGGCGAATTCGGCAGCGGCGTCACCCGCGTCCATCCGCGGATTTCCTGCACCTGCGTAATCGGAATACCGTAATCCAACCCATCGAGCCGGAACGTCAGAAATTGCTCCGCATCCGCCGCGAGCGGCGCGCCTGTAATGGTCGACGTTTCTTGCATATCGCTCTCCTCAATGTAACGCGGGCGCCCCGGCACCCTGTGATAGATCCGACGACGGCGGATTGGCCATGGCAAACATCGGATTGTGCGCGTGACGCACGAGACTGCCGGCGTCGAGGATCAGCGCTACCGTACCATCGCCCAAAATCGTGGCCGCCGAAATTCCTTCGAGCCGATCGCAGTGGGGCTCGAGGCTCTTCAACACGACCTGCTGTTGATCGAGCAGCTCATCAACGAACAATCCCGCGCGCCTGCCGTCCGCCTCGACGATGACGACGATGCCTTCCGACAGCGACGCGGCGCGCGCGCGCACGTTGAACAGCCGGTCGAGCCGGAGCAGCGGCAGGTAATCACCGCGCACGGCGATGATTTCCGGGCTTCCCGCGGGCTGGCTCACGCATTCCGCACGAACGCGCAGCGTCTCGGCGATCCACGCGAGCGGCAGAATATAAGTTTCGCTTCCGACCCTGAGGCTCATGCCGTCGACGATCGCAAGCGTTAACGGCAGTCGGATAGTGAAACGGGTACCACGCCCGCTTACCGAACTCACTTCCACGCCACCGCCCAGCGAGCGGATGTTACTGCGCACGACGTCAAGCCCGACGCCGCGACCCGAGACGTCGTTCACCGTCTCCGCCGTGGAGAACCCGGGCAGAAAAATCAGGTCGTCAATTTGCGCCGACTCGATTTGCGTGTCGGGGGGCACCAACCCGCGTTCACGCGCTTTCTGCAAGATGCGCGGGCGATTCAGCCCACGACCGTCGTCTTCCGCCTCGATCACGACGTTGCCGGATTTGTGGTAGGCCGTCAGACGCAGCGTGCCGTGCGGCGCCTTGCCCGCCTTCACGCGCTCTTCCGGCGGCTCGATACCGTGATCAATGCTGTTGCGAACCAAATGAATCAAGGGGTCGCTCACCCGCTCGATGATCGTCTTATCAAGCTCGGTGCGCTCGCCGTTGATTTCAAGCTCGACTTGCTTGCCGAGCGCGCCTGCGATATCGCGCGCGAGCCGCGGCAGGCGGCTGAAGACGAAACCGATCGGCAACATGCGAATCCCGAGTACCGCGTCTTGAAGATCGCGCGTATGCCGCTCGAGTTGCGCGATACCGGCGCGGAGTCGCGCCAAGCGCTCGGGAGTGAAGCCTTCGGCTAATTGGCTGAGCATGGTTTGCGTAATCACCAGCTCCCCGACGATATCGACGAGGCTGTCGACCTTCGCGGTCGCCACCCGAATGGACGAAGCGGCTCTGTCTTCCGCCTTCGGCGAATCCGCGGGGGCGTGCGCCAACAATTGAATCTCGAGATCGCACTCGCCCGCTACCCACGCGAAGACTTCGTCGACGGCGTGACGCGCGACCGGTTTGGCGAGACTCATTTCCCATGCCAGGTAACATCGTTCCGCATCGAGCTCGCTCCAATCGGGAAGGCGCGAGAGATCAGCGCGTATGCTGACGGGACCGAGCTCGGCCAGCGCGCGCAATAGGCGCAGCGGATCGTTTCCGGTATGGAAAAAGCGCTCACGCGGCCGGAAGCTGATTTGCCAGCCCCCGTCGGTGCCGCGCACCGGCTCGGCGCGGCTCGGAAGGTGCGTGGCCGCGGCTCCCACCTGCATCCGCTCGAGCTCGGCGCGCACGCTGTCGGCACACGCGGGTATCGGTTCGCCACGGCGGGCGGCATCGATCAGCCCGCGCAGGCAATCCACGGCCCGCAGTAGCACGCCGACGGTCGCCGCGTCGATCGTACGGCGTCCGGAGCGGCTATCGTCAAGCAGCGATTCGAGCGCGTGAGAAAATTCGGCGATCTGATTGAAACCAAATGTGCCGCTGCCGCCTTTGATCGAATGGGCCGAGCGGAAGATGCGATTGAGCCGTTCGGGATCGAACTCCGCGGCGACTCCCTCGTTGGAGCGCAGCAGAATCCGCTCGATCTCGAGCAGCTCTGTTTCCATGACCGCCACCCCTTCGAGGCTCTCCTCGAAGAATGTCGGGTGGAAGCGTCGCAAATCGATGGCCACGGACTACCCCAGCACTTTCTTTACGACGTTGACAAGCTGTTCGGGATTGAACGGTTTGACGATCCAGCCGGTGGCGCCGGCCGTTTTACCTTGGTCGCGCTTGTCGGCCTGTGATTCGGTCGTCAGCATGAGAATCGGCGTGAACTTGTACGTGTCGAGCGCTCGCAGTGACTTGACCAACGTGATGCCGTCCATGTTCGGCATGTTGAGGTCGCAGATAACGAGATCGACCTTGCGATCTCGCGCGAGCTTGAGGGCCTCGGAACCGTCGCCCGCCTGTATCACGTCGTAGCCCACGCTGTTCAGCGTGAAGCTGATCATTTGCCGCATCGACGCGGTATCGTCCACTGTCATGATTGTCGCCATTACTCTCCTCCTTCCGCCGTCAGAACAATTCCACGGACGGACCGTTAGTTGGTGCACCGACCGCGCGCAGCTTCTTCAGCGCCGCATCGCCGGAACCGGTTTGCGCATCGCTCGCCTCCGCGGCTTTCGCGGGAACCGCTGGCTCCTTCTGAGGCAGCAGGTTCTTTCCGGCCGCCATCGTCTCCTGCATCAGGTGAAACAGCGTGCGGCGCAGATCGTCCATCGGTTCGAGCATGCCTCTCAATTTCTGGCTGGTAATGTCGTGAAATTGCAGCGACACCACCACGTTGTGCACGTCTTGCGCGATTTCGCGGCTGATCGTATTGATGCGCCCGACCGTTTCCGCAACCTCGCGGTTCTTGTCTTCAAGCGAGCGCGTCAGCAAGATGACGTCGTCTTTGATCTTGAGCGCGTGCTCCATGTCCGCCGCCGACAGGTTGCGCATGTCGCCGTACGTCTTATGCAGACCGACCTTCACTTCCTTAAGATGCTGCCGGATACGATCGCTGAACTCGTGCGAGCGCTGGCTCAGGCGGCGAACTTCTTGGGCCACGACGGAGAAACCCCGGCCGTACTCGCCGACGCGCGCCGCTTCGATATCGGCGTTGAGCGCCAGCAAGCTCGTCTGATCCGCCAGCTTTTCGACGTCGAGCAAAAAGCCGTCGATCGCCTGGGCCCGGTTCTGCACGCCGTCGAGCTCCTTCACCATTTGCACGGAAAGGTCCGCGACCCGCACGACTTCGTCGGCCATTTTGGTGAGACGTTCGTCGGAGACACGGATAAAGTCGGTCAACGACTGCGGCGCACCTTCGCTGAGGCCGCCCTGCGTGCCTTCGAGGAGTTCCATCGCTTCGCGCGCCTGCAACGTGGCCTTATTGATCACTGCCTGGAAACTGCTCGAAATCGTATCCGCGGCCTGCTCGGTATGCTGCACGACGGTGTGAATCTCCTTGCGCAGCACCAGCGCGGCCTCGCTGTAGCGGTGCGCCACGTCGACCCAGCGCCGCAATAAATCTTCCAGTCGCCGCCGATGATTTTCCGATTCCATCGACTTCAAGATTTGATCAACCGGCGGAATCGGTACGATCTCCTCGGACCGGGAAAGTAATGAATCCAGCTCATCGGGCGCGCGCTGCTCCGGCTCCTCGTCCGCCGCCATATAGGACGCGAGCGTCGGCTCGGTGCCGCGCCGCCTGACGACATAACCGGCGATCAGCACAACCGCGATGGCGGTGGCGCAGGCGCTGCCTGCAGCGACACCGATCGGCACAAACGGCACGGTCCAGGCCCACGAACCGATCATCGCGACGATCGCCCATAACCACCAACGATTCGGAAGCGCGAGCCGCGTCATGCCGGCAGCTCCAACGCAGCCGCCAGCCCGAGCAGCTCCGCGCTGCTTCGTAACGTCTGCCCGACCGAACTCCAACGCAGGTGCAGCCCACGTTCGCGCGCTATACGGCCGAATGCGACTAGCAACTGCAATGCGGCGGTATCCAACCGCTCGAGCCCACCCGTGTCGATCTCGAGCGGCAGTGCCCGGATCAAAGCTTCGTTCAACGTCTGATAGACGTTGCGCGCGCAACTCACATCGAGCACGCCTTTAAAAATGAGTTCGGTCCGGTCGGGATGGCACGTCAAATTAACCGATTCCATCTAAGCCCTTCTTGTCGATATTCAGCGACCGCACGTCCTCCCAAGCCTCACAAATCCCTTTTCCGCGTACTTAAGTAAAGCAACAGATATGCCAAATAAAAGGCAGAAACGAGAGGAAAAACGGCCCGCCGGACTTTTGACGGTATCGGCGGACCGGTTTAGGCGATGGAAGTGGCTGGCTGCGAAAGGAAATTGCGTGAGCTTGGCTTACGCCATCCGCTCAAGAATAGCCCGTTCTACGGCTTCGGCTTCGGCGGGAATACGCATAACAGGCGAGGTGTTGTGCTTGATCGCTATATCCGGATCTTTGAGGCCGTGGCCGGTCAAGGTGCAGACGACCCGACTGCCGGAAGGAATGCGCCCGGAACGCAGATCGCGCAACGCACCCGCGATGGAGATAGCGGAGGCCGGCTCGCAATAAACGCCTTCTCGCTGGGCCAACAAACGCTGCGCCGCGAGTATTTCATCGTCGGTGCACTCGTCGAACCAGCCTTTGGAATTTCGTTGCGCGTCCCATGCCTTGTCCCAGGACTGTGGATGGCCGATCCGTATGGCGGTAGCGATGGTCTCCGGGTTGTCGATCATGGCACCGCGCAAAAACGGCGCGGCGCCACTTGCTTGATAGCCGACCATTACCGGCCGTCGTGCGGCGACGCCGTCGGCGTGGTATTCGCAGTATCCCATCCAGTGCGCGCTGATGTTGCCGGCGTTCCCTACCGGCAGGCAGTGATAGTCGGGCGCCGCGCCGAGCACATCGACGATTTCGAATGCGGCGGTCTTCTGGCCTTCCAAGCGGTAAGGATTGATCGAATTAACGATGGTGACGGGAGCGCGATCGGCCATGTGCTTGACGAGCTTCATGCCCGCGTCGAAATTTCCTTCGATCTGCAGCACGACCGCGCCGTGTACCATCGCCTGCGCCAGCTTTCCGAGCGCGATTTTTCCTTCCGGGATTAAAACGAAACAGGCAATGCCGGCGCGAGCCGCATAGGCCGCGGCCGACGCCGATGTATTCCCCGTCGAGGCGCAGATAATGGCGCGCGCGCCTTCCTCCACCGCTTTGGTGACCGCCATGGTCATGCCGCGGTCCTTGAACGAACCGGTCGGATTCAGCCCTTCGAACTTCACATACAGCTCGACGTCGCCCGGCAGGTCGCGCGGAATGTTTTCCAGGCGAATGAGCGGCGTGTCGCCTTCGCCGAGCGAAATGGGGCGCGTCGCCGCGCCGACCGGCAGCCGGTCGCGGTATTTCTCGATGACGCCTAGCGCACGCATGCGAACGTCAATGCCAGTCAGCGTGCAGGTGCTCGAGGCGTATGCGCACCACCCGGCCGCGAATCGCCGCCAGCCCCTCGATGCGACTGATGGCCGTGTTCATACTCTGTTCCATCACGGGATGCGTAAGAATAATGATGGGTACGGTGTTCTCCCCCTGCGCGCTTTCTTTCTGCAGGATGGCTTCGATACTAATGCCAAGGTCACCGAGGATACGGGTGACGTCGGCTAACACGCCGGGGCGATCCTCCGCGTGCAGGCGCAAGTAGTACGACGTACGCACGTCTGTCATCGGCAGAATGGGCAGATCGACCAGGGCATCGGGCTGAAACGCCAGGTGCGGCACGCGGTTGGTCGGGTCGGTCGTGAGGGTGCGGACCACGTCGACCAGATCCGCCACTACAGCGGACGCCGTCGGCTCGGCTCCCGCCCCGGCTCCGTAAAAAAGCGTCGGGCCGACCGCATCGCCCTTTACGAGAACCGCGTTCATGGCACCGTCGACATTGGCGATCAGCCGCCGTTCGGGAACGAGGGTAGGATGTACCCGCAGCTCCACGCCGTTGGGCGCTCGCCTCGCGATACCGAGCAGCTTGAGCCGATAACCGAGCTCTTCCGCGTACGCGACGTCAGCGCGCGTCAAGTGCGCAATGCCTTCGACATAGCCATCCTTGAACTTCAGGGGAATACCAAAGGCGATCGCGGCGAGGATCGTCAATTTATGCGCGGTATCGACCCCATCGACGTCAAAACTCGGGTCTGCCTCCGCATAGCCCAGGCGCTGCGCTTCCTTCAGTACCTCGGCGAAATCGGCGCCACGATCGCGCATCTCGCTCAAGATGTAGTTGGTCGTGCCGTTGATGATGCCGGCAATCCATTCGATGCGATTCGCCGCGAGCCCCTCGCGGATCGCCTTGATGATCGGAATGCCGCCGGCCACCGCCGCTTCGAACGCGACCATCACCCCTTGCGCCTGAGCGGCGCGGAAAATTTCATTGCCATGGAGCGCGATCAGCGCTTTGTTCGCGGTGACGACATGCTTGCCGGCGGCAATGGCGCTTAACACGAGACTCCGAGCCGGCTCGTAGCCGCCCATGAGCTCGACGACGATTTCTATCTTCGGGTTTCTGACGATCTTCTCGGCGTCGGCAACCAGCTCAATGCCGTCGATCGGACACGCGCGCTTTTTCTTCAGATCGCGCGCGGTCGCTTGTATCACGTCGATACGTCGCCCCGCGCGACGCGCGATCTCTTCGCGATTGCGGCAGAGAACGGTGATGGTGCCGCAGCCGACGGTGCCGAGGCCCAGAAGGCCGACGCGGACCGGTTCCGCGGCTACGTCGCGCGCGGTCGGTTTGGAGGCAAGACGGCTCATGCGCTGTCGCGCTTGACGTCGACGAGTAGACGCTCGCGCCGGAAGATGTCGCGCAGGCAGCGAATGGCCTGCCGCGTGCGATGTTCATTCTCGATCATCGAGAAGCGCACGTACTCGTCGCCATATTGCCCGAACCCCACACCCGGCGACACGGCGACTTTCGCCTGACTCAGCAATTTCTTGGAGAATTCAAGCGACCCCATTGCGCGGTACGGCTCCGGGATGCGCGCCCAGACGAACATCGTCGCACGGGGCTTCTCGACCGGCCAACCGGCGGCAAACAGTCCGTTGCACAAGACATCGCGGCGCTTCTGATATGTGCGGCGGATTTCCTCCACGCAATCCTGCGGCCCTTCCAGCGCGAGAATCGCCGCCACCTGGATCGGCGTGAACGTGCCGTAGTCGAAGTACGACTTGAGCTTCGCGAGCGCTCCCACGAGCTTTTCGTTGCCGCACATAAAACCCACCCGCCAACCGGGCATGTTGTAACTCTTCGACAACGTGAAGAACTCGACGGCAATGTCTTTCGCGCCGGACACCTGCAGAATGGAAGGCGCGACGTACCCGTCGAAGACGATATCGGCATAAGCAAGATCGTGCACGACCCAGATCTTGTGCTCGCGGGCAATGGCGATGACCTTCTCGAAGAACGCCAGATCGACGCATTGAGTGGTCGGGTTGGCCGGAAAATTGAGCACGAGCATTTTCGGTTTCGGCCAGGAATCGCGAATCGCCTTCTCGAGCTCGGCGAAAAAATCCACGTCGGGCGTCAGGGGGACATGGCGAATATCCGCGCCGGCGATGACAAAACCGTACGGATGAATCGGGTAAGCCGGATTGGGTACGAGCACGGCGTCGCCGCGCTCGACGGTCGCGAGCGCGAGATGCGCCAGCCCTTCTTTCGATCCGATCGTTACGATGGCTTCGCGCTCGGGATCGATATCGACATTAAAGCGTCTCTTATACCAGCTGGAGATCGCGCGGCGCAGCCGCGGGATACCGCGCGACACGGAGTAGCGGTGGGTATCCTCGCGTTGCGCGGCTTCGCACAGCTTGTCGACAATATGGCGCGGCGTCTGGCCGTCGGGATTGCCCATCCCGAAGTCGATGATGTCCTCGCCGCGGCGGCGCGCTTGCGCCTTCAGATCGTTGACGATATTGAAGACGTACGGCGGAAGTCGCTTGATTCTGGGAAACTCGTCCATTTCTTACCGCGGCCATGCCGCTGCTGTAGTATGAACACACCTGGAGATGCGCGAAACCGTACCCATTATAGGGTCTGGGGCGGGGAACTGAAAACCGCCCAACGAGGCGCGCGTAATGTATCGAGGCGTGCGCCCGCGTTGGAATGGCAAGAGAATCGCGCGAAACCATCAATGAAGATCCAGCTGGAAATCGGCGCCGGCCGTAACTTGATACGCTCGTATGGGCCCGGCCGCATCGTGGTCAATCAGCAGGCGTATGGCGGGAGCGTGATCATCACGCCGGCGGAAGTCGTTAGCGACTGGCGTCCGCGTCTTTTCAGTGATCTGACGGACGCCGACTTTGAGAGAATCATCATGCTGGACCCGGAAGTGATCTTATTGGGCACGGGCCGGCGCCTGCAATTCGCCCCGCCATCGCTGACGCGCCCACTCGTAGCCGCGCAGATAGGATTCGAAGTGATGGATACCGGCGCGGCGTGTCGAACCTATAATGTGCTCATGAGCGAAGGCCGGCGGGTGGCCGCCGCACTGCTTCCGATTGAATGAGGATGTCGGCGAGCCGAGCGCGCTGCGCGCGCACTCTAAAATAACGAATCGACGGAAAATCCCGCGCGTTCCAGAATAACGCGCAGACGCTTCAAAGCCTCGACTTGTATTTGGCGTACACGCTCGCGCGTGACGCCGATATCCGCCCCGACTTCCTCCAGCGTGGAAATCTCGCGACTGTTGAGGCCGAAGCGGCGCTCCACCACCTCCCGCTGTTTGTCGTTCAACTCGTTCAACCAGGACTCGATCAACGCTTGCAGATCCTCCCGCTGCTGCGCCTTTTCCGGATCGAGCGTGCGCTCGTCGGCGATGGCATCGAGCAATGAACGATCGGGATCGTCGTCGAGCGGCGCATCCACCGAGGCGAGGCGCTCGTTGAGACCGAGCATACCCTTGACGTCCTCGATCGGCTTATCGAGAAGCTGGGCGACTTCCTCCGGCGTCGGCTCGTGATCGAGCTTCTGCGACAAATAACGCGCCGCACGCTGGTAGATATTGATCTCCTTCAGCACGTGGACGGGCAGACGGATGGTGCGCGTCTGGTTCATGATGCCGCGCTCGATCGTTTGGCGTATCCACCACGTGGCGTAGGTGGAAAAACGAAAACCGCGCTCCGGGTCGAATTTCTCGACCGCGCGGATGAGGCCGAGGTTGCCTTCTTCTATTAGGTCGAGCAGCGCGAGGCCGCGGTTCATGTAGCGCCGCGCGATTTTGACGACCAGGCGCAGGTTGCTCTCGATCATGCGCCGCCGCGCCGCCGCGTCGCCCTTCTGCGCTTTGCGCGCGTAGTACACTTCCTCTTCGGCCGTGAGGAGCGGCGAGAATCCTATTTCCTTCAGGTAAAGACGGGTGGCGTCCGCCTGGACGTAAGTTTCTTCGCCCGCCGATTCGCTCTCCTCGGCGTCGGCAGCCGCCGTTTCGACGACCGTTTCCCGCTCTTCTTCGGCCTCGGTCTCTCTGTCGGTGTCAGTATCGCTCTCGCGGTCCTCTTCGACGGGAACGGCTTCGTCCGCCTCTTCGACGGACCGAGACAATTGTTTATCGCCGTCGGGCGACTTGCCCTTCTTGCGTGGCTGGGAGGCTTTGCGTGGCGGCATATTACTTCTTCGGAAGGTATTCCAATGGATCGACGGGTGTACCGCGGCGGCGAATTTCGAAATGCAGCTTGATCCTATCGGTTCCGCTGCTGCCCATCGCGGCGATTTTCTGTCCGGGTTTAATCACACTCCCTTCTTGCACGTAAATTGCGGCGCAATGCGCGTACGCACTGAGGAAGTCGGCGTTATGTTTGATGATGATAAGCTGGCCGTATCCGCGAAGTCCACTGCCTTGATACACGACGGTGCCCGACGCGGCGGCGCGAATGGTTTGTCCGGCGGTTCCTGCGATGTCGACTCCTTTCGCGGCGTCGTTCGGCGCGAAGCGGGCGATGATCGCGCCATCCGTCGGCCAGATCCACTCGATCGATCGCAGCGTCGGCGTCTCCGCCGCGGCCGCCTTGGATTTGGGCGCGCGGGCGCGCGGCGGAGGCGGTGCTGCGGTGGCATCGGCGGGCGGCGTCAAACGCAATCGTTGCCCGGGTTTTAGATGATACGGCGCCTCGAGCGAATTCCAGGCGGCGAGGTCCTGCTGGCGGATGCCCGTCGATTTCGCTATCGAGTACAGCGTCTCCCCTTTTACGACCGTCCGGAACGACGATCCGCCGCCCGCCGCTTTGGGGCTCGCCGGCGGTGGATAAAGACGCAGCTTCTGCCCCGGCTTGATGACGTACGGCGGTTCGAGCCCGTTCCAGCTCGCTACATCGCGATAGTCCCGTCCTGATTCCCAGGCGATGCTGTATAGCGTGTCACCCGCGCGTACCACACGAAAAGTGGATTCCGGCTGTCGCACGGCGGCGCCGCGATCCTGCACCGGTGCGACGGTATGGGTGCCACAGGCATTGAAAATTGGAACAAACACCAATATCGCCAAAGCGGGTGCAAACAGCCGGCGATCGCGCGGGCGCGCCTCGGCGCTGACACTCAGGACAGATCCTCGACCAAAGGCACGAAACTCACACGCTCCAGATGTTCGCGCGTGTACCCCGTCTCATGGCGCTGAATCAGAAGCAGCTCCTGAACGCTGTCGGGCCCCACGGGAATCACGAGCCGCGCCCCTATTGCCAGCTGCGACAGCAACGCCTCGGGAAGCGATGCGGCCGCCGCAGTGACGATAATGCCGTCGTAAGGCGCGTGTTCCGGCCAGCCGCGGCTGCCGTCGCCGAACCGGTATTGCACGTTACGAACTCCGACGCGCACGAGCCGGCCACGCGTGAGCTTCTGCAGCGGCTCGAGGCGTTCGATCGTGTAAACCTGCTTTGCGATGCGAGCGAGCACCGCGGTTTGATAACCGGAGCCCGTTCCGACTTCCAGCACCTTGTCCAAGAGACGCCCGGCCCGCAGCACTTCGGTCATGCGCGCGACGATATAAGGCTGCGAGATCGTTTGACCGTAGCCGATCGGGAGTGCGGTATCCTCGTAGGCACGGCTCGCCAAAGCTTCGTCTATCAGGAGATGCCGGGGCACCGCGCGGATTGCGCCGAGGACGACGTCGTCTCGTATGCCTTCGGTACGCAGGCGCTGAATCAATCGCTCGCGCGTCCGCTGGGATGTCATGCCGATACCTTCGAGATCAGGCTTCACGATGCGCGTTACAGCTTCTTGAGCCAGGACGATACTTGCTCGAGCGCAGTATAACGAGTCATATTGACCTGCAAAGGGGTGATGGCGACGGCGTTACGGCGGATCGCGTCGAAGTCCGTGCCGGGGCCCGCATCCGCTTCCGGACCGGCCTTACCGATCCAGTAGACCGGTTTGCCGTGCGGGTCGGAAGCACGGAAGACGGCCTCGGCTCGGTGGCGATGGCCGAGGCGCGTCGCTTCGAAGGCGGTAATCTGCTCAAGCGGCAGATCCGGAACATTTACGTTGAGAATGGTATCCGCGGGCAGCGGTTCGCGCTTCAACTGATGCACCAGGCGCACCGCGACGTGTGCCGCGGTTTCAAAGTAGCGGGCGTCGAAGCCGACCAGTGACACGGCGATCGCGGGGGCGCCGAGGAAGCGCCCTTCGACAGCCGCTGCGACGGTGCCTGAATACAATACGTCGTCGCCTAAATTTGCGCCACGATTGATGCCGGAAATCACCATGTCCGGTTGATCCTCCATCAAACCGGTAATGGCCAAGTGCACACAGTCCGTCGGCGTGCCATCCACGCACAAGAATCCGTTCTCGCCTCGCCGCGCCCGCAATGGCCGATCGAGCGTCAGCGAATTGCTCGCCCCGCTCCGATCGCGGTCCGGCGCGACGACATCCACCTCGGCAAATTCCTTCAATGCACGGGCGAGACAGGCGAGGCCGGGCGCGAGATAGCCGTCGTCGTTGCTAACGAGAATACGCATAGCGTGATTATCGCCTATTCCGTGGTCGGTAGACATTTCAGGAATGATAAGAAGCGAAAATTTTTGGGCTGTTTCGAAGCGGGGTCGTCGCGAATCCACTTAATGTGCATTCGCGCCGCGGAGCGGAGCGCCGCACACGGATGTGCGGGCCGGGGGTTTGCGGAGCTCATTCGGGTCGCGCCAGGGATGGCCGGCACCGTTGGTAAACTCGGACTGAAAGGCGAAGCGACCGGGGCGCGCTTTCTTTGGGTTTCGGGTGCGGTACAGGGATGTACGAATTTCGCGGGAGCGATGTCAACCGCCCACAGTAGAAATTAATACATCGACGAGTTAATACATCGACGGGTGCCGACAGGCGCTCGACCAAAAACGTCTACGTCAAGGAGAGGAAACCTAACAAGATTGGTCGGGGCGAGAGGATTTGAACCTCCGACCACCACCACCCCAAGGTGGTGCGCTACCAGGCTGCGCTACGCCCCGGACAGGTAACTACCGCACGTGACAATCGTCTACTTAGTGCGCCGCTATGATACGCGAGAGCGGACGGGGTGACAAAGTTGAAATTAATTACTAACGACAGAGAGCGGGCGGAGACGTCTAGCGCTCGTCGAGCATGCGCAGCACGCCTTCGAGCTCGCTGATCAGTTCCTGAATGGTTTTCGCGCGGTTGGCGTCGAGCGGCTCCGGGTTCTCGAGCGCGAGTTTGTTGCGCGCCCCGCTGATGGTAAACCCTTCGACATAGAGCAGAGTGCGTATTTGGCGGATGAGCACGACGTCGTGACGCTGGTAATAGCGCCGGTTGCCGCGCCGTTTCACCGGCTTCAACTGCGGAACCTCCTGCTCCCAGTAACGCAGCACGTGCGGCTTGACCGCACAAAGGTCGCTCACTTCCCCGATCGTAAAGTAACGCTTACTGGGTATCGGAGGAAGCTCAAGATTGTCGGCCGGATCAAGCATTCACTTCAGCCTGCTTATTCGCCTTGTCCACTGAGGCAACCCGGTCTGCGTTGAGACGTGCATTGCGTTCGACCCGTTCCTTCAGCTTGTGGCTCGCCCGGAAGGTGACGACGCGCCGCGCGGTGATTGGAATTTCTTCGCCGGTTTTGGGGTTACGTCCCGGGCGCGGGTTCTTGTGTCGCAGCCCGAAATTTCCGAAGCCCGACAGCTTTACCTGCTCGCCATTGACCAAGGCCGCCCGGATCTTCTCGAAAAAAAGCTCCACAAACTCCTTGGCTTCTCGTTTATTCAGGCCAAGTTCGTTGAAAAGACTTTCGGCAAGATCCGCTTTGGTCAGCGCCATGTTGGTTTACTCTGTCCGCTCGCGTTGTTTTGTTAGCTCAGCCACGCTATTGCCGCAGCTTCCCGCCCAGTTCGTCCCTCAGGCTGGAAATTACTTGCGTTATCAGCGCGTCTACCTCCGCTTCCCTAAGGGTGCGCGAAGAATGTTGTAAGGTCAAGCCCAAAGCCAGACTTTTTCTTCCCGAATCAATGCCTTCGCCGCGATACACATCGAACAGTTGAAGATTAACAAGCAAATTCCCCGCCACTTTTCTCACGAGGTCGATAATTTTTTCCGCTGTGGTGTCTTCCGAAACGACGATCGCGAGATCTCGGCGGATAGCCGGAAATCGGGAGATCTCGGCAAACACCGGCACGCTGCGCTGGGAAAGCGCAGCGAGCGTGATCTCGAACAATATGGCGGGTCCCGACTCGAAGCGCGCTTGTAGCGCCGGATGCAGGCTGCCCAACCACCCCACGTGATCCTTAGCGAAATATATAGCAGCACTCTGGCCGGGATGCAGCGCGGGATGCGCGGCCGCAACAAACCGAAATTCGTCCGAACGGCCGGTCAGCGCCAAAAGCGCTTCGATATCGCCCTTAATGTCGTAATAATCGACTTCTCGCTCGGCGACACCCCACTGCTTCTCCGACGCCGCGCCGGATGCAACACCGGCGATGACCGGCTCTTCCAAGAGCGTGTCGTTACCAAGCCGGAAACGGTGCCCAAGTTCAAATATCCGTATCCGTGACTGTTGCCGGTTACGGTTATAACGGAGTGTCTGCAATAGCCCCGGCCACAATGTAGCGCGCATGACCGCCATATCGGCGCTGATCGGATTCGCCAACGCCAGCGACGGCATGGTTGGATCGATACATTGCTGAAGCCCGGGGTCGACAAAACTGTAGGTAATGACTTCTTGATAATCCCGATCCACCAGCAGCGCGCGCAGGCGCTTCGGCTCGAGCCGCGATTCCGAAGCGTCGGAAGCAGTCATCGGCACCGACGGCAGGCGCGCGGGAATACTCGAATACCCGATAACACGCGCGACTTCCTCGATCAGGTCGGCTTCGATCCTGACATCGAAACGATAGGACGGCGGCACCACCTGCCAGCCGTCGGCGGTCTTGCGCACCTGCATGCCAAGCGCCTTGAGTGCGCGCTCGACTTTCCCTACCGGCAGGACGCTGCCGAGAACGCGCTCCAGGCGCGCTCGGCGAAGCGTGATGTTGGCCCGCGGCTCGCGCTTGCCGCGCGCTTCTACAATCGGCCCCGGCGTGCCGCCGCTAATCGCCAGCAAGAGCTCGGTGGCGCGCTCAAGGGCGCGCACCTGAAGCTCCGGGTCCACGCCCCGCTCGAAGCGCTGCGACGATTCGGTCTGTATACCGAGCGCACGCGCGTGCTGCGCGATCGTCGCCGGATCGAAGCACGCGCTCTCGAGAAATACCGCCCGGGTTTGATCTCCGACCGCGGTGTCCTGTCCTCCCATAATACCGGCAAGGGCGATCGGTCCGCGGTCATCGGCAATGATCAAGCTTCCCGCCGGGGCCGTGAGGGTCCGTCCGTCGAGCAGAACCAACGATTCGTTTTCGCGGGCAGTACGAACCAGAATGGACCCACGAAGCTTATCGAGATCAAACGCGTGCATCGGTTGGCCCAGCTCGAGCATCACGTAGTTCGTCACGTCCACCATGGGACCCAAGCTGCGTAGGCCGGATCGCCGCAGCCGCTCGCGCATCCACATCGGTGTGGTTGCGCGCGGATCGAGCCCTTGCACCACCCGTCCCGCGTAGTGCGGACACTCGTTCTTGGCGATCAGCTTTACCGCGATGCGCTTGCGCGCCTTTGCCGCGATCTTGCGTTTCGTCACAACGTTAAGCCGCGCGCCCGTCAGCGCCGCCACCTCGCGGGCGATGCCGGCAACGCTCAAACAGTCGCCGCGATTCGGGGTCACGTCAATTTCCAGGGTGACGTCGTCCAGCCGGAGGACCTCCGCGAGCGGTGCACCGACGCGGGCCGATGCGTCGAGCACCAGGAGCCCGCTCGCATCGTCCCCGAGGCCGAGCTCGGCTGCCGAGCACAGCATCCCGGAAGAGTCGATGCCTTGAATATTGGCCGCCTCGATCCGGCGTTCGCCGGGGAGAACGGCCCCGGGGAGCGCGAGCGGCGCCTTCATGCCGGCCGCGACATTCGGCGCTCCGCACGCGACCTGCACGGTCTTGCCTCGACCCGCCTCCACTTCGCATATCATCAGTCGCTCCGCCGTGGGGTGCGCCGATGTCGAGCGCACTTTCCCGACCACGACGTTCTCGAGCGGCGGCGCCACCGGCTCGATCGCGCCGACCTCGAGACCCGCTAACGTCAGGCGTTCCGCGAGCGCGCGCGCGTCCAGACGAGGCGAAGCCCATTCACGCAACCATTGATAGCTCAGCTTCATGGATCTAACCGGGCGCGTTGGTCATTTGAACTGTTGCAGGAAGCGCAGATCGTTTTCATAAAACAGTCGCAGATCGGTCACCGCGTAACGCAGCATCGCCAGGCGCTCGACGCCCAAACCGAATGCGAAACCGGTGTAACGCTCCGAGTCGATGTTCACGTGACGGAAGACCGCCGGATGCACCATGCCCGAGCCGAGCACTTCGAGCCAACCGGTGTTCTTGCACACGCGGCAGCCTTTCGCGCCGCAAATGACGCAGCTGATATCGACTTCGGCGGACGGTTCGGTGAACGGGAAGTACGAAGGCCGAAACCGGACGGCGAGCTCGCGCTCGAAAAATCGATTGAGGAATTCCGTGAGTACGCCCTTCAAATCCGCAAAGGTCACATGCTCCGCGACCATCAATCCTTCGATCTGATGAAACATCGGCGTATGCGTGATATCCGAGTCGTTGCGATACACGCGACCGGGAGCGATGATCCGAAGCGGCGGCCGATGGCTCTCCATATATCGCACCTGCACCGGCGAGGTGTGCGTGCGCAACAGGCGGTGCGCGTCGAAGTAAAACGTATCGTGCATGGCGCGCGAGGGATGATGCGCCGGGATGTTGAGCGCCTCGAAGTTGTGGTAGTCGTCCTCGACTTCCGGTCCGTCCGCCACCGCGAAGCCCATGCCGACGAAGATCTGCTCCAGCCGATCGAGCGTGCGCGTGATCGGATGCAAACCGCCGATCGCCGCGGCGCGGCCCGGAAGCGTGACGTCGATGCGCTCGCGCGCAAGCTTGGTGTCCTGCGCTTTCGCTTCGAGCTCGGCTTTGCGCACGCTCAGCCGCTCGGTGAGCTTATCCTTCGTTTCGTTGACCCACTTGCCCACGCGCGGCCTGTCTTCGGGCGCGAGCGTGCCCACTTGCTTAAGCTGCTCCGTGAGCAAGCCTTTCTTTCCGAGATAACGTACGCGCAGATCTTCGATGCCGTTCACATCAGTCGCGTTCGCGGCGGCGGCTTCGGCTTCCGCGAGCAGCCGCGCGAGCTGCTGTTGCACGGACTCAATTGTGTCTGCCATTGACTCCACCTAAAAATAAAAAGGGAAAGGTCGGGCGACCTTTCCCTTGCTTACTGCGCGCCTCGCGGCGCTTCGCGGGCCAACCGCTCAGCTCGCCAGTGCGGATTTCGCTTTGTCAGCCAGCGCGGAAAAGGTCTTCTTGTCGTGTATCGCGAGATCGGCCAGCACTTTGCGGTCGAGCCCGATCGCGGCCTTTTTGAGTCCGTTCATAAATCGGCTGTAGGAAAGCCCGCACTCCCGCGCTTCGGCGTTGATGCGCGCTATCCAAAGCGCGCGAAAATCGCGCTTGCGCACGCGGCGGTCGCGGTAGGCGTACTGCCCCGCTTTCATGACCGCCTGGTTGGCGGTCTTGATGTTCTTGCGGCGGGCGTTGTAATAACCCTTGGCGCGGCTCAGTACCTTCTTGTGCCGCGCGCCGGTGGTCACTCCTCGTTTAACTCTAGGCATCGCTCACCTCACGCGTACGGCAACATTTTGGCGACCAAGTGATTGTCCGACTTGTGGACCATGGTCGTGCCGCGCAAGCCGCGCTTACGCTTGGAGCTCTTCTTCGTGAGGATGTGACGCAGGTGCGAATGGCTGCGCTTGAATCCGCCTTTGGCGGTGCGCTTGAAACGCTTCGCTGCGCCCCGGTTGGTTTTCAACTTGGGCATTGCTCGATACTCCGCATTCTCGTGCCGCCGATTATTCGGCGTAGGCACTACAGTTAATGTTTATTGGGGCCGATGATCATTACCATCTGCCGGCCCTCAAGGCGCGGAAACTGCTCCACCGTGCCGTACTCTTTGAGGTCCGCTTCGACGCGCTTCAGGAGCTGCATGCCCAATTCCTGATGGGCCATCTCCCGACCGCGAAACCGCAGGGTAACTTTCGCTTTGTCCCCATTCTCGAGGAAACGTATCAGGTTGCGTAGTTTGACCTGATAGTCTCCGGTGTCCGTCCCCGGACGGAACTTCACTTCCTTGACTTGGATCTGCTTTTGCTTCTTCTTGGCCGCGTGCCGGCGTTTACTTTCCTCGTACTGAAATTTGCCGTAATTCATGATCCGGCAAACGGGCGGTGCGGCCTGGGGAGAAATCTCGACGAGGTCCAGTTCGGCTTCTTCTGCCTTACGTAACGCCTCCTGCACGGAAACGATGCCGATCTGCTGCCCGTCGGCGCCGATGAGTCGAACCTTCGGCGCATTGATCCGCCCGTTTATCCGTAATTCTTTATCCGACGCGATGTTGCTGCTCCTCCAAAAAATTAACGCCGCGGCTCGCGATTTCTCGGGTGAGACGTTCGCTGAAGATCGCGGGCGTCATGCTGCCGAGATCCTCACCCTTACGCGTGCGCACGGCTAGGGTACCATCCAGCGCCTCCCGCTTGCCGATGACAAGCAAGTACGGAACACGCCGTAACGTATGTTCGCGGATTTTAAAGCCGATTTTCTCGTTTCTCAAGTCAGCTTCGATACGAAACCCCGCATCGCGCAGCGTTTCCGCCACCCGCTGCGCATAGTCGGCCTGTTGGTCGGTAATAGTAAGGACGACCGCCTGCACCGGCGCCAGCCATGGCGGGAAGGCCCCGGCGTACTCCTCGATCAGGATACCGATAAAACGCTCGATCGAGCCCAGAATGGCCCGGTGCAGCATCACCGGCGTCCTCTTGCCGCCATCTTCGGCGACATACGTCGCCTCCAGGCGCTGGGGCATGTTGTAATCGACCTGGATGGTGCCGCACTGCCATACCCGCCCCAAGCTGTCCTTGAGCGAGAACTCGATCTTCGGACCGTAGAACGACCCCTCGCCCGGTTGCAAGTCCCAGGGCAAGCCCTTGCTGTTCAATGCCTGTTCGAGCGCGTGCTCGGCCTTGTCCCACATGTCGTCCGAACCCAGCCGGTTCACCGGGCGCGTCGAGAGCTTGTATGTGATGTCCTTGTACCCGAAGTCGCTGTAGACCTTGTGCAGCATATCGATGAAAGCCGAGATCTCGGCCTGCATCTGATCTTCGGTACAGAAGATATGGGCATCGTCTTGAACGAAGCCCCGCACCCGCATCAGGCCGTGTAACGCGCCCGACTGCTCGTTGCGATGACACGCGCCGAACTCGGCCAGCCGCAGCGGCAAATCGCGATAACTCTTCAACCCCTGGTTATACACCTGTATGTGGCACGGGCAGTTCATCGGCTTGATGGCGTACAGCCGCTTTTCGGATTCGGTGATGAACATATCCGAATGAAACTTCTCCCAGTGCCCGGACCTCTCCCACAGCGAACGGTCCACCAGTTGCGGCGTGCGTATTTCACGATACCCGTGGCCGCGCCACAGCTCGCTCATGTATTGCACGATCGTCTGATAAAGCCGCCAGCCCGGCTCGTGCCAGAACACCATGCCGGGCGCCTCTTCCTGCATGTGAAACAGGTCGAGTTGCCGGCCGAGTTTGCGATGGTCGCGCTTTTCCGCTTCCTCGATGCGATGCAGGTAGCTCTTCAGCTGCTCATCGTTGGCCCATGCCGTGCCGTAAACACGCGTCAGCATTTCGTTCTTCGGATCGCCGCGCCAATAGGCGCCGGCCGTCTTCATCAACTTGAACGCGCGCAGCTTCCCGGTCGATGGGACATGCGGACCACGACATAGATCGACGAACTCGCCTTGCCGATACAGCGATATATCCTCGTTCGCGGGAATCGCCTCGATGATCTTGGCTTTATACTCCTCGCCTTGGCTGCGGAAAAACTTCGCCGCCGCATCGCGCGGCATGACCTCACGCGCCACCGGATAATTGCGCTTGACGATCTCGCTCATCCGCGCCTCGATCTTGCGCAAGTCCTCCTCGGTAAAGCCGCGCTTGTAGGCGAAGTCATAATAAAAACCGTCTTCGATCACCGGGCCGATGGTCACCTGCGCTTCGGGATACAGTTCCTTGACGGCGTGCGCCAGCAGATGCGCCGTGGAATGACGCAAGATCTCGACGCCGGCCGGGTCGCGGTCGGTCACGATCGCGACGCGCGCGTCATCGGTAATTTGGAACGACGTATCGACCAGCCGATCATTGACGCGGCCGGCGAGCGCGGCACGAGCGAGGCCCGGGCCGATATCGGCCGCAACTTCGGCGACCGTGACCGGCTTGGGGTATGGTCGTTGACTACCGTCGGGAAGTGTAATGACTGGCATGACAGACCCTTTATTCAGTGGCGACCCATACGAGAGGCCGCATGTGGGTTAGTAAGTATTTGGTAGGCGCGAGTGGGATCGAACCACCGACCACCACCATGTCAAGGTGGTGCTCTACCACTGAGCTACGCGCCTGTAGCAAGCCGAAAAATAGCATAACCCCACACGGGCTAACAAGATTGGCGTAACTCAATGGGCTTACCGACGGCCGCTGCGCACTATTCCAAAATTGCGCTCCCTGAGCGCGCGAATCTTGTCACGCACGGCGGCCGCCTGCTCGAATTCGAGATTGCGCGCGTGCTGGTGCATCTGCTTCTCGAGCCGGTTAAGCAGCTTTGAGAG
>JAJPKH010000141.1 GCA_021323795.1 Acidiferrobacteraceae bacterium
ACGCCCCTCGTGCTCGGTCGGCGTCTCGCGCTCAATCCCGTGGTCGTTTTTCTCGGTCTCATATTCTGGGGCTGGTTGTGGGGGCCGGCGGGCGCGCTGCTCGCCGTGCCCGTACTGGTAACGCTAAAAATTATTTGCGAGCACGTGCGTCCGTTGGCGGCGTGGAGCGCGCTGCTCGGCAGGTGAGCGGCAACCGCTTGCCTGTCTCCAAACAGCGACAGCGCGGCGCAGTCACCTTCAAGCAGATACGCAAACCGGGCGCGGAGTGTCGGCCACGACCGACAGTGCGCGAACAAAACGGCCGGGTGTCTTCCGGATTTTTCGCGCCCGCGCGCGGGTGGTATACAGATTGCTAGTTAACACGCGCCGTTGCCGGCAATGGAGCAGCACCCATGAAAGGATTCTCCGAACTGATTGTAGTGTTATTCACCGCCGCATTCTTACCCAACGCCCAAGCGGCCGAGTCCGCCGACCAGAAGTTCGCGGCCAAGGCGGCGCAGGACAACATGGCCGAAGTCGAGCTCGCCGAGCTGGCGCGCAACCAAGCGTCGCAGGATCCCGTGCGCCAGTATGCCGAGCGGCTGCACAACGATCATCAACAGGCCAACGAGAAACTGAAGTCCATCGCACAGCAGAAGAACATCAACCTGCCGACCTCGACGGATGCGAAACACCAGAAGGAGCGCGACAAGCTCGCCAAGAAACAGGGCGCCGATTTCGACAAGGATTACCTCGATGCCATGATCAAGGAGCACAAGGCGGACATCAAGGAGTTCGAGAAAGAAGCGAAGAACGGGAAAGATCCGGACCTCAAGGCCTTCGCCACGCAGGCACTCCCGACGTTGCGCGAGCACTTGAAGCAGGCGCAGGACCTTCATAGCCGCAAGGCGGCGAAGAAGGCCGCATCGTAACCGGCTTCAGGTGGTTCCGCGGATTCAAGGAGTGAATTATGCGCAGTAGAAGGATGTTCCTTCCCGTCGTCGGTGTGCTCGGCCTTTGCCTCGCGCCTCTCGCGGCGAACGCGGATCGGCCCGGCGCCTACTTCGGCGGGTCGTACGGGCAGTACCGCATCAAGGAAAGTTCGCTCAAGGAGAACGACTCCCTGTGGAAGGCCTTTATCGGCGCGCAGTTCACCGACTGGCTCGCCCTCGAGGCCGCGTTCGTCAATTTCGATCGCGCGTCCAATCAGAATTCCTCGTTCGAGACGGACGGCTGGAGCGGCGCGGCGTTATTGTCGCTGCCGCTAGGCGCCAATTCGTCCTTGTACGCGAAGGGCGGCGAGTACTGGTGGGACGCGAAGTCGAACTTCGCCGGCGTGCGCCGCAACGACAACGGCAACGATCCGTTCTGGGGCGCGGGGATTCGGTTCGGCCTCTCCGACGTTTTCGGCCTGCGCGTCGAATACGAGCGCTACAAGGTCGTCGATATTCACCTCGACGCCGTTTCGGTCGGGTTGCAAGCGAAGTTCTGATCGCGGCGCGATCTGCTGCGATTCTCGTTTTATGCAGTAGGCAGTCTCCAAACAGGAAGAAACACCAAGGAGTAACACCATGAATAAGTTGACACGCAATATTGGATTGACGATGTGCCTGTTGGTCGCCGCGCCGCTCGTCACGAGCTGCGCGCACGAACGCGAGCGCACCGCGGGGCAAACGGTGGACGATGCGGCGATCACGGCGAAAGTGAAATCGCAGCTGTTGGCCGATCCCGATGTATCGGCGCTGAACGTCAACGTGACGACGTTCAAGGGCCAAGTGCAGTTGAGCGGGTACGTCGATAGCGCCAACCAACGGAGCAAGGCGGAGCAAATCGCCAAAAACGTCGAAGGCGTGAAGGCCGTATCGAACGACCTGATAGTAAAGGCGCAGTAAACCACGGCGCAACGAGGAGAGAGCATCATGGCGACGGACAAACCGCATCAAGCGGTCAGCAATGCGGAAAAAACCCTGCAGTCGACGACCGAACGCGTGGCGAAAGGCACGCACGAGGCGATCGACACCTTGAGCGAATACGGCAATCGCGCCGAAGAGCAGTTGCGCCAGACCGGCCGGCGCGCCGCCGAGCGGACCAAGGAGTACGCCGATGAAGTCGGAAGCTACGTGTCGCGGCGGCCGATCGCCTCACTCGCCATGGCGCTCGGCGCGGGCTTCCTGCTCGGCGCGCTCATGCGCGGCCGCGGATAGCGCGCACGGATGGCGACCATCGGAGACGCGGAAACCTCGAGCCCCGCGGCGGCGCGCGGCGCTCCGCATATCGGCTCCGACGTCAGTCTTACCGGGCTGCTCGCGACCATTTTTCGGTCGGCGCGCGACGTCTTTCTGCACACGCTCGAGGTGGCGGCGCTGGAGTCGCGCCTCGCCGGGGTCACCCTCGCGACGATGGCGGGCGTGGCGCTGGCGGTGCTGGTGCTGCTTCTCTCGACGTGGGGACTGCTGCTCGCCGCCGGCGTGCGCGGCTTGATGGAGCTCGGTCTCGGACCGGGCGCGGCACTTCTGATCGCCGCGGCAGTCAATTTGATATTGGCGGTGTTGTTGGGATTGATCGTGCCGCGGCTCGCGCGCCGCATGACGTTCAGCGCGACGCGCCGCGTGCTCGGGAAGATCGGATCGGACGGATGAGGCTCGCGCAGCGTATCCGTATCAAGGAGCGCCAGGCCGAGCAGGCGCGACTGGCGCTGAACGAGAGCATCGCCGAGTTCCGGCGCGTGTTGCACGAACGTCTCGCGTCGCGAACGGCGATGGCGCTCGGGTTCGGCGGCGGCCTGCTCCTCGGATGGAGCCGGCGGCGCGGACGCCGGGCGAAGGCGAAGACCGCAGCGCAAACCGCGCGCGCCGGAACACGGCGCGGTCTTCCCAAGACTTGGGTACGAAGCTATTTCGTCTGGCCCTTCCTGCTCGCGACGGCGCGCGATTTTATGCTCTCGCACCGCCCGAGCAGGAGGGAGGCATAGGGGCATTTCAACCTTAGATAAGGAGAGTCAACATGCGTAAGCAATCAACCTGGACAGTATTACTTCTCGCAACAGTGATGGGCGTCGGCGTGGCGGCTTGCCAGCGCGAAGGCGGAACCAGCGGTTCCAGTGGAACCGGGTCCTCCGCCGGATCGACGAGCAGCAGCCCGTCCTCCCCGAGCAGTCCGTCGAGCAGCCCCTCCTCACCCGGCAGCAGCTCGAGCAGCGGCGCTGGCGGAACCGGCAGCTCGAGCGGCAGCAGCAGTTCCTCGAGCCCGGGCGGCACGAGCGGCAGCGGCAGCCGTTAATCACCGCAACTCGGTTAGCGTCACGCGGTTAACTGGCGGCGTGCCCGCCGGGAGGTAGTCATGTTGTCGTGGGCAGTGACATTTTTGATCATCGCGATCATTGCGGCGCTTCTCGGCTTTACAGGTATCGCCGGGACCGCCGCCGGTATCGCGCAAGTGCTGTTTTTCATATTCCTGGTGTTGTTTGTCGTGTTCCTTGTCGTCGGGCGTCGTCCGCCCGTTTAGCGGAAAACCGGCACTTGCCACCGCAGGAGGTCTTATGAACTGGAATCAGGTCGAAGGTAACTGGAAGCAACTGAAGGGCAAGATCAAGGCCAAGTGGGGGGATTTTACCGACGATGATATCGACAAGATCAACGGTCGGCGCGAAGAGCTGCTCGGAAAAATTCAGAAGGCCTACGGCGTCGGCAAAGAAGAAGCGGAGCGTCAAGTGAACGACTTCGAACGCTCGCTGTGAACGCGTTGTTTCGCGGTCCGAACCGACACTAATAAGTTACACGAGGACCGCATGCTCTGACGGGCCGCCGCCGCGCGGCCCTTTTTATTTGTTCGTCGGGCTGCGTAGGAAGAAACCCTGAGGGCCCTTGGTACAACTCCGGATTTCGCGTCGCCCGCGTTTGCTCGTACAGTCCGCAACGCGTTGGCGGTGCCAAAACATGCCGCCATCGAACGGGAAATACGAGGCGGAGCGGAAAAACGCTCCGTTATCGGTTGGAGGAGGCGTCATGGAGTGTGGCATCGTGAAATGGTTCAGCGAGAGCCGTGGTTACGGTTTTATCGCGCCGAATAACGGCGGAGACGACGTGTTCGCGCATTATTCCGCGATCGAAATGGACGGGTACCGGACGTTGCGTGAAGGACAGCGCGTGGAGTTTTTGCGGGAAGAGGGCCCGAAAGGGCCTGAAGCCTTTCGCATACGCGCGATTAGTTGAACCAGCAGGGCTCTAAAGATGGGGATGGAACATCGTTGCGGAAGCCGACGGGCGATAAACGCGGGAGTAATCGTTGACTGCCGACCGGCCGGGCTCATCCGCGCGCGGATTCAAAACATCAGCGTCGGGGGGTTGTACCTGAAAATGCGCCCGCCGTCGGGCGTCACCAATGACCGCGTGCGTATCATCTTTATTCGGCGCGACCGCGGCGTTTGCCGCGTCTATCGGATGCCCGCCGTCATAATCCGCTGGACGCGCGACGGCGCGGGCCTGATGTTCAGCGAGCTCACGTCCAGCTCATTCTATGCATTGCTCGCGATTCTGCTCGCCGAAGAGCGCCGCGCCGCCGCCGCCAAAGCGCTCAACGGCCGGCCCGGCGCTGGCACGCGCAAGCCCGGCGGCTCCTGGTTCAAGAAGTAATTGGCCGACAATAGTCTTAATCGAATAAGGAGGTAACGATGGAACTGAATAAACACGTCGATCATCGCTGGAGCGCACGACAGAACATGGCCTTACCGGTGAAGATTTACACCGGGGGCGAGCCGCTCGGCCAAGGTCGCACGCATAATGTGGGCATCGGCGGCATGTTCGTGGAGCTCAGCGCCGTCGAGGGAGATCTACCCCGAGAGAGTCAGGTTTACGTGTCGTTCACCGTAACGAGTAACGGCAACACGACGCACCACCGCTTACCGGCCACGGTGATTTGGTCAGGGGACAAAGGCGCCGGGCTTATGTTCACCGACTTCAACGTCGAAACCGTACACACGCTGCGCGATATTCTTTATCCCCAGTAGGGCGTCGGTACCGGATTCCGCGGACGCGCGGCAAGTGACCTCGATTCTCTAACGCTGATTTATACGCACGGAGTGGTAAAGAAGAGCACGCCGAGCCATGCCGTGACGCCGAACGCCGCCACGGCCAGCCCGAGGGCGATCGCACCCAAGCCGCGTTGCGTACGGCCACGATGCCGGCGACGCAGCACGCGCAGGACGCGCAATGCATTCATGGCGGCAAGAACAATCAAAATAAGCGCGGCCACTGTGAGGGCAAGGAGGAGAAAAACCGTCACGGGCACGCCGAAAAAATCGACGTCCGAAAAAGGCGGCATGCAGCCGGTCGTCACCACCGCGTACGCGATCGCCGCATAAGCGAGCGCGATCGCGGGCGCGCTCAGCGCCACGCGCAAGAATTGATTCCCTTTAATCAGTACGGACATTTTATTCTTTGTCGCGCGTTTTTTGGCGCAAGGACAAATCCGGATTTCTCAGTCGCGGCGGTCGCGGCATGCTGACGAAATATACGCGAGGGCACGTCGCAATGCACCGCACACGGCTGTTTCCGGGCGTCTCCGTACGGCGACAGAACATTGAAGCGCCTTTCAACGGGTTGGCGCGCGCCGCCGGCGGAGTGTCATGAGCGCGCGACACCAAGCCCCGGAAATGGCGGCGGATGCGGCGCAACGCCGGTGGTATGGCGTTTGCTTGCGGTCTCGTCGCGGCGCGCGCCACACGACGACGTGGCGCGTGAAATTAGTGTGTGTCGCCGTGCTGCTCGGTTTCCCGAGCGCCGGCGCGCTCCTGCTGGGCGGGTGCGCGAGCGGACCTCAGCGCGAAAGCACGGGCGAAATACTCGACGACAGCGTCATCACCTCGAAGGTGAAGACCGCTCTGTTTCGCGATCCGGACGTAAGCGGATTCCAGGTGAAGGTGGAAACCTACAAGGGGCAGGTGCAACTTTCCGGTTTTGTCGATACGCCTCGACAAAAGGCGAAAACCGAGGAGATCGCCCGCACGGTGAGCGGCGTGCGATCCGTGATGAACGATATCGTGGTCAAGCGGTGATGATCGCAAGGAGACGTTATGGCAATGGAACAGGCACATGACGCCGTGAGCGACGCCGAACAGGCGCTGCAATCGGCCACGGAGCGCTTGGCGCGAGCGGCGCACCGGGCCGTCGATACATTAAGCGAGTACGGCGGCCAAGCCGAGGAACGGTTGCGCGACACCACGCAGGTGGCGACGGAACGATCGCGCGAGATGATCGAGCAGGTGCGCCGGTACGTCGAAGACCATCCGGTCGCGGCGATCGCCATCGCCGCCGGCGTCGGGCTCATGCTGGGATTGCTGATGCGCCCGAGCGGCTCGGCACCCCGCTCGCCCGATGAAGCGTATGAATAGTCGCAAAGCGGTCACGGGCGTCGCGCTGGTCGCACTGACGCTGGCCGGGATCACCGCCTGCAACTCGCCGCAGCGCGCTCCGACTCCGCGCTCCGCCGAGCTGAACGCGCGTCCCCCGATTGTCGACACCGTCGCGGTCCCCGCGGACGCGCTACTCGCCGCCCGCGTATTCGCGGCGTTAAAGACCGACTCGCTCACGCGGGGCGCGCAGATTCAGGTGAGTGTCATCGGCGGGCGGGCGCGGCTTAGCGGGTTCGTCGCCAACGCGGCCGCCAAGCTGCGCGCGGGTGAGCTGGCCCGGCGGGCCGACGGCGTCACCGCCGTGGAAAACCGTTTAATCCTGCGCTACCAGGCGGCGCTGTCCGATCCGCTCGGGAACGTGCGCGTACATCTGTAGTCGGAGGTTCGTATGATTGTGCGCAATACCCTTTGCAGTTTACTTGCTGCCGCACTGCTTTCCCTCGGCCTCGCCGCTTGCCAGAAGGGACCGGCGGAGCGCGCGGGCGAACGCGTGGATCGCGCGGCGGACAAAGCCGGTGATTCGATCGAGCGCGCCACGGACCGGGCGCGCGATCGATAGCTTCAGACACCATCCATAGGACGGAGACCGTCAGATTCAACGCAAGGAGATGCAAACATGGCAACGGTAATGGAAGTACAAAATGTCGAGACGGCGCGACCGGCGCGGCGTCCGTATTTCTCGGCGATCCGCTGGGGCGCGATCATCGCGGGCGTGGTGAGCGGGTCGGCGAGCTATTTGCTGCTCGCGCTGCTCGGCGTCGCGGTGGGGCTGACCGCGGTCGATCCCAACGCGGCGGAGCCGGTCGGGCGCGTACCGCTCGCGACCGGAATTTGGACCGGCATCAGCATGCTGGTCGGCGCTTTCATCGGCGGCTACGTCGCCGGTCATATGTCGGGCCTTTCCCGGAGCATGGACGGCATGCTGCACGGCTTCGTTTCCTGGGGCGCGACCACCCTCCTCTACGCCGTGCTGACCACCACCGCGATCGGCGCGCTCCTCGGCGGCACGTTCCGGATTGTCAGCCAGGGCATACAGACGACCGCGAGCGCCGCGGTGCAAGGAGGTGGCGGCACGCAAAACGTCCTCGATCAACTGGCGGGCATGATCACCGGAAATCAAGGACAGGGCCAGGTCAGCGCCGAGTCGCTGAGCGCGGTGCAGCAGGCGATCCAAGCCGGCGACCGCCAATCGGCCATCAATATTATGGTCAACGACATGGGTTTCGAGCGCGAACGCGCGGCGCAGGTGGTCGACAAAATGACGCCGCTCTTGTCGCAAACGCAAGGAAGCACGCGTGAGATGGCGTCGCAAGCGACCGATGTGCTGACGACCACATCGTGGTGGCTTTTCATCGGCCTGCTGCTGTCGCTCGCGTGCGGCATCGCCGGCGGCGCGGCCGGTGTACGCGCCAGCGCCAACCGCTTGATCGGCGATCATACCAACGAGCGCAGCACCGCCTACTGAAGTGTTTCACCCCTTCGCCGAATTTTCGGCGAAGGGTTTCACCCGTCGTTCCCGCGGGATAATGGAAGGGAATAAAAACAAACAAGGAGGTTGCGATGTCCACCAATACGTTGCTGCTCATTATTTTGATTGTGCTGCTGATCGGCGCCCTACCCGTTTATCCATACAATCGCGCGTGGGGTTATTATCCGAGTGGAATCCTGACCGTCGTACTGGTCGTGGTGCTCGTGCTCGCGCTGATGTAGCCGCCCAAGAAAGCGCGCTCGCCGGAGAGCGGCACCAGCGGAAACCCGTCCGGCTGTTCCCCCGCCTCTCGTTGTGGAGGAGCGACGTCGCTTCGCAGAACAAAAATCTTTCCATCGCGATTAATTTGCAGCGTGACATGGCGCGCGGGAAACCCGGCGCGCACGTACGCATCGGCGCGCGCGTCGTGCACGCCCTTCATGCGCAGCTCTTCGTAGCGCGGCAAGCGCGCGCGGTAATCCCATTGCTCCGACTCGGTCTTGACCGAAAAAGTGTCGTGCAGCCACGGGTGGCGTACTCGGTCGAAGTCCCCCGGCTCGATGCGATACTTCCGTGGACCGAGCGTGATCACGATGTCGCCGCCCGTATTGTTGTATACCACGTACCGCGTGCTCGGGGCGCAGGAACAGGTGGCGCTCAAAAGCAGAACCGCGAAAAAACGCCGAATCGCGCTCGGCCGGCGATATCGCCTCACCGGCAAAGCGCTACTTGAGCGCTTCATAGAGCCAAACGATACCGAGTGCCGCCAACCCCACCCAGATCGCGACGACAACGACCGCCGCGGTCCAGCTGACGCGCTTCACTTGTTGCGCGCGCGCCCGGCACTCGGCGAGCACCGGCGCGGGAATCATTCTCACCGCGAGCGCGATGCCGAGCGGAATCAATATCAGGTCATCGACGTAGCCGAGTACCGGCACGAAATCCGGGATCAGATCGATGGGGCTGAACGCGTACGCGACGACGGCGGCGACGAAAAGCTTCGCGTACCACGGCGTCCCGGGATGACGTGCCGCGAGATAGAGCGCAAAGGTCTCCGCCTTGAGGCGCCGGGCGCGCTGTTTGAGATACGTCAGCAACGGCATGGAGAAAGATTATGCCGCGGCCAGACGCTTTGAAACTACGGCGGCGTCGCCGGCTCGCGCTCGGCCCGAAACGCCTTTGGCTCGAGGTGATAGCGGCGCAGCAATTTGTAGAACTCCGTGCGGTTGCGTTGGGCGAGGCGCGCGGCGCGGCTGACGTTGCCTTGCGTGATGCGCAGCAACTGCGTCAGGTAATCGCGTTCGAACTGGTCGCGCCGTTGCGCGAGCGAGAGCACCTGGCTCGGCTGGTTTTCGAGCGCCTTGCGCACCAGACTCACCGGAATCATCGGCGACGTCGACAGCGCGAACGTGCGCTCGACGACATTCTGCAACTGGCGCACGTTGCCCGGCCAGCCGGCGCTCACGAGGAGCTCCATCGCTTCCGGGGAGAACGTCTTCGGCTCCTTGCCGCTGCGTTCGGCGAGCTGGTGCAAAAAGTGCCGCACCAACAGCGGAATATCCTCCGGGCGCTTGGCGAGCGGGGGCAGCACCAGCGAGACGACGTTCAAGCGATAGTAAAGATCCTGCCGGAACTCGCCTTTGGCGACCGCTTCGTCGAGGTCGCGGTGCGTCGCCGAGATCACGCGCACGTCGACGGGCACCATTTCGTTCGATCCCACCGGGCGCACTTCCTTTTCCTGCAGCACGCGCAAGAGCTTGGCTTGCAGCGTCAGCGACATGTCGCCGATCTCGTCGAGGAAGAGCGTGCCGCCGTCGGCGGTCTGGAACAACCCCTTGTGCGTCTGAGTCGCGCCGGTGAAGGCGCCCTTCATGTGCCCGAAAAGCTCCGACTCGAGCAGCGTTTCCGGTATCGCGCTGCAGTTCATGGCGACGAACGCCTTGTCGCGCCGGCGGCTCGCCTTGTGGATGGCGCGCGCGAGCAGCTCCTTGCCGGTCCCGCTCTCGCTCTGGACAAGCACGGCCGCCTCGCTGTCGGCGACGAGGCGCGCCTGCTGCAGCAAATCTTCCATGACGCCGCTCTGGCTGATGATGTCGCGACGCCACTCCTGCCCGCCCGTATCCTCCGCGGCCGGCTGGCGTGCGACGCCGGTGACGCGCAACGCTTGCTCGACGGCTTTGAGCAGTCCCTTGCTGTCGAACGGCTTGGTGAGAAAGCCGAACACGCCGCGCTTGGTCGCGTCGACCGCTTCCGGAATCGTACCGTGCGCGGTGAGGATGATCACCGGCAGCGCCGGATAGCGATCGTGCAGCGCGTTGTACAACGTCATCCCATCCATCCCATCCATGCGCAGATCGGTGATCACGAGCTGCGGCTGCGCGGCGGCGAGTTGCGCGAGCGCCTGCTCGCCGCTCTCCGCGGTTTCCACCGTGTAACCGGCGGCGTTCAGGCGCATGGCGAGGAGCTTCAGCAGCCCGACGTCGTCGTCGACGATCAGTATTTGCGCGCGATTCGCCATCAGCGTGGTGGAACGACGGCGGGCGGAGCGCGCCGGTCCATTTCCTCCTCGACGGCTTTCAGCTGATCGAGCTTCTTTTGCAGCAGCAGGCGCTGGCGGCGTTCGTCGTCCATCGCGCGCTCGCCGGCCCAGCGATCGTCGAGATCCTGCAGCAGCATCATCGCGAAGCTGCGGATCGGCTGGTTCTTGGCGCCCGGTTCCTTCGCCGCCTGGCTCAGAAGCTCGCGCGCGCGCGTGTCGTCGCGAAACGGCGCGCGGCGCAAGGTCAGGATCGTCGCGAGGCGCACGCGGTTAAATGCGCTCGGGTCGCGGCGATAGTCCTGTTCCGCCGCCAGGCGCTCCGTCTCCAGCGCCGACGGCGCGAACCAGCGGATGCTCTCGGCGTATACCACGAGCCGCTCCGCGGGCGTCATGTCATCGGCCGACGCGATCACCCGGCTTGGCGCCGGCGCGACCGGCGCGGCGGTGCTCGTCCGCGTCGGGGCGGAAGCGCAAGCGGACAACAGAAAAACCGCTCCCATGGCGCCAACCAGTCCTTTGTTGTACTTCATCAACGCGAGCTCCTCCGCCGAGAGGTTACCCGCCGGCCAGCGGCAAGGCAACGCGCAGATGCGCGCCGCGCAAGCTCTCCATTACTTCGATCGTGCCCTTGTGCAAACGCACGTAAGCGTGCGCGATCGACAAGCCGAGGCCCGTACCGCGAATGTGGCCTTTCGCGGCGGGCTGTCCCTGATAGAACGCGTCGAACACTTTGGTGCGCTCCGCGGCGGCAATGCCCGGCCCCTGATCGCGCACGTCGACCACGGCCTTGCCGCCGTCGCGAGCGAGCGTCACGCTGATCTCGCCGCCGTCCGGCGAATACTTGATCGCGTTGGAAAGCAAATTATCGAAAATCGATTTCAGCTTTTCCGGATCGCCGATCACCGTCGCCTCCGCAATCTCGCGGCGCACCGCGAGACCGCGCGCGGTAAGGACCGGCTGCTGTTCCTCGATCGCGCGCTCGAGCAAGCGGTGCAATTGCACCGGCCGCTCGTTCAGGAACGGATCCTCGGCCTGGGCGACGCTGAAGTTGATCAGGTCCTCGATCAGCTTCTGCAAGCGCCCGATGTTGCCCTGCAGGATGCGCACGATCTCCGCCTGCTTGCCATTGAGCGTGCCCGGCACTTCGTCGTTCAGCAATTCCACGCCCTCGCGTATCGCGGCGAGCGGCGTTTTGAGCTCGTGCGAGATGTTGCGCAGGATGGTCACCTTGTGCTGCTCGAGTCCGCGCAGACGCAGCCGCAGCCAGTCGAGCTGCTTGCCGAGCTCTTCGAGATCGCGCGGCCCGACGACGCGCAACGACTCGACCACGTTCCCTTCGCCGAGCACTCGGATCGCGCGCGCCAGTTGGCGGATGGGGCGGTTGATGAGGACGCTGTAAATGGCGGCGAGAATCAGCGCCGCGGGAATGAGCGCGAGCGCGTGATAGATGAGGCGCCGCTTGGTGTCGCCCGCGGTTTCCTGGATTTGTTCGGCGGCCTGGCTGATGGCCTCGCCGCTCTCCTGGAGAATCGTGCGCGCCAGCACGTCGAGCGCGGCGAACTTGTCGATCGCGCGGCGTGTCTCGTTCTCGTTGCCGCGCGCCAGGGCGAGGGAGATCTGCGCCTCTTCGGCGAGCATGGTGTCCAGGCGCTGGCGTTGCCCCTCGGTGAGCCTGACGGCCGCGAGCCGCTCGGCCGTGTGCAGAAAGCGCGCGCGGCGTTCGACATAGACATCGAGCAGCGCCCGATCGCCGACGATCTGAAATTGGCGCGCGGCGCGCTCGAGCGAGGTGATGTCGGTCGCCAAGACCTGACTGAGATGCAGCGTATCCGCCGCCTGGTACACCCACTCGCGTCCCTGGCGCGCGAGGCGATCGACGGAGGTGATGGCCGCGATCTGCCCGACGATGAGCAGCAGCGCGAGCAAAAAGAAGCCCGTGAGAATCAGCTGCAGGCTCGAAGTGGTCCGGTAGAAGCGCACGTGCTTGACGGCCAAACGAAATCGAGCCACGAATGCTAGCACCCGTAGCCCGAATCCCGCCCGCGCTGCTTGCGGGGTTTTTACGTTCCCGCTTCCTTCCTTGGCGATACCCGCGCCGCTCATCTCCGAGGAGGAGGGGCTGGAGATGACCGACGCGGGCGCCCGTCCCTGGGCGTAACGCCTAAAAACTTTACTGCTACTTGTTATTGTTACCGGCTGCCCGCACCGCTGCTGGCGCCGCCGGCGCCGCCCGTTGACGACCCACTCGCGGCGCCGCCGGACGACGATCCGCTGCTGCCCATCGAGTCGCTTGACTTCGAAGACGACGATGAGGATTTGCCGGACGACTTGCTGGCGGACTTCTTGGCCGACTCATACTCGGAGCGGCTCAGTTGGCCGTCGCCGTTCTTATCGTATTGAGTAAAATTGTCGGAGAGACCGGGCACCGCTTTCGCTTCGTCCATGCTGACGGCCCCATTACTGTCGGCGTCGGCCTTCTTAAAGGTGGGCCACTCGCCGCTCTTGCTCGACTTGCCCTCCGCCGCGAACGCCGTCATGGAGACGGCGGATAATGCAAAAACAACTGCGATTGCCGATTTCGTTATCCTGTTCATGCCATAGCTCCTTAACGTTGCGGGCAAGAACGAGCGCGGACGCGCCCGTTCCAACCCTGGAAGATTTACCGGCTACCGCCGGCACCCGCGCCGCCGCTGCTGCTGCCGCTCGAGGAGGAACCGCTGGTTCCGCCGGACGAGCTTGGGCTGCCGCCGCCGACACTGCTGCCCGACATACCGCCGGTGCTTTCCTTCTTCATCGCCGCTTCAAACTCCGAACGGCTCAGGCGGCCGTCGCCATCCGTGTCTGCCGCGCTGAAATCGAGGCCCGATACGCCCGACGCTTCGCTCGAATCGATGTAACCGTTGCTGTCGCGATCGAGGCTCTTGAAAGAACTCGACGCGCTTCCCGACGTCGATCCGGTGCTGCCCGCCGCGCCCGAGGAGCTCGGCGAGGATGTTGAACCCGAGCTCGACGGTGAAGACGTGGACCCCGCGGATCCCGAGCTGGACGGAGAGCTGCTCGACGGGGAACTTGAAGAACTCGAACCGGTGCTCGATTGTCCCGCCGCTAGCGCGACGCTGGAGACGGCGGAAACGGCGAAGGCGAAAACCACAGCCTTGTTAAGAAATTTCATGAGAAAGGCCTCCTTGCGATAAATGAAATGACGTTTAGAGCACAGAGCTGCTCACGCAGTGGGTCATTAGCAATGCGCGTGCCAACGCCCGGAGGCCGTGCGCGAGCGCCTTGCTGAAGCACGGCACGCGCCAGCCGAAGAATTTTGTCGTCGGCGGACGACGCTGGCCGGGACCCGCGCAGGGCTCTCTTGTTCTGCTGAAGATTTTTCTGTCGCCTCGCGGCGACGATTTTCAAACGCGCGGGGATTGAAACAGCGGCGCGCGCCCCCGCGCGCGGCGGACAAGGCCAACGCCATCGCAACTTGCCGTTTGGTCCGTGGATTTCGCGCGCTACTGCGCGTACGCGGTGGCGGACGTGGCACAGCGTTTGCTCCGCGTCATACGCGACGGAGGAACTATGCGCGTTATTCTTTTGTGGTTGTTAGGCGTGCCGTTGGGCGTGCTTATACTACTCATGCTCTTCGGAGTGTTATAGAGAAACCCCGCAAACATGAAGCAGGCATTAGGAAGCGCCCGTTACCGGGACGAGGACGTCGGGGAGCGCGCGGCCACCACCAGATCGTAAAGCCGCTGCGCCGCCGGACCTTCGACGGGGTTGGGACG
This sequence comes from Acidiferrobacteraceae bacterium, assembly GCA_021323795.1. GTDB lineage: Bacteria > Pseudomonadota > Gammaproteobacteria > Acidiferrobacterales > Sulfurifustaceae > JACQFZ01. Next base: position 14,172 of record JAJPKH010000141.1, read on the forward strand.
AACACCGAGCATCGCGGCGGACGCTTCGGGATCGAAAATAAAACGCCGCCAGGCGTCCGCGGGATACGCCTCGAACGGCAACGCGAACCCGCCGTGGGGTTTTCCTGTCGATGCCTCGATGTGGCCGGTGCGCGCGCCGGCGCCGCGAAAGCTATGACAGGAGAGGCAGCCGCCGCCTTCGGTCAGCACACGCCGCACGTCGGCGGGCAGTCCGGCAACCGCCGCCAGCGGATCGGTCGGCGAAAATCGGAAACTGTCCGGGGTAAGGGAAAACCCGGCGCGAGTTGTCGGCCGAATGGCGGCGGGCGGGTCCGT
>JAJPKH010000265.1 GCA_021323795.1 Acidiferrobacteraceae bacterium
AACGCCTCGAGCGTCGGGCGGTTCGGCTCGATGCCGTATGGCCAGAAGTCATCGCCGAACAATTCGCGCGCGCCGGCGGCATGCGCGTAGCCCCACGGGACGGGAATGTGCGAGGCGGTTACATCCAGCATGCGCGCGAGGCTGCGGTTCTTCGCCTCCTCGAACGCCTTGTACAGATTCATTGCGAGCCACGGGTATTCGACGAGCAGCGGGCGGCGTACGGCGATCACGTGCATGATGGGAAAGATGCGCGTCTTGCGCCAGTAGGCCTCCTCCGCGCCCCGGTAGTCGGGGAACAGGCGCGTCACGTTCGGATGATGTTCGGTGAACGGCGCGGGGGCGCGCGCGCTCATCACCGCGTCGATGTCTCCGGCGAGCAGCATCCGGCTCAACGAGCGGTCGGGGACGTTGCGATAGCGCACGCCCGCCGGCAGCTTCAACTCCACCTTTTCCACTCGGCCCGGTTGGTTGACGCCCGCCTGAATCCACTCGATCGCGCTTAACGGGATACCGATTTCGTGCGCGAGGTAGCCGCGCGTGTATATCGCCGCGGTCTGCGCCCACTCGGGAATGCCGACGCGCTTGCCGGCCAGATCTTGCGCCGTCTTCACCGGGCCGTCGCGACGCACGTAGATCGACGATAAGCGGAAGGCGCGCGAAGGGAAAACCGGGATCGCGTGCAGCGTCACGTCGTTCTGCGAGATCAGCGAGACGTACTTGCCAAATGACATCTCGGAAACATCCCACTCGCGGAATTTAGTGAACCGGTAAAAAATTTCTTCTACCGACAATTTCAAATGAGTGAGATCGACGCCATCGGCGCGCACCACGCCCTGCGTGAAGTCACGGACGTGGTCGTAATCCCCTATGGCCAGGGTCAAATGAATATTTCCCATCGCGTAACTCACGGTCCAAAATGCGAGAAGCAGCACATCCTCAAATAAACGCCACCCGGCCGCTTGGAGACGGGGACGCCGCCCATGACGAAGCAAAACATGACGTTTGCGACCGCGTCAACAATCGAGAAACCGGCCGGTAAGTTCGCCAGACGTACATGAGCCGATCGCGAGGACCTGTTGCGTCTCTTGCCGACCCGGTAGAGTGGCGGAAGGCGGTGCGGCCATACAAGCGGCGGCCTCGCAGCGCATGCTGTTCGCTGGTTTGTCGGTCTGCGTCATCGAATTCATCAGGAGAACGCCATGGTCCTAAAGCGTAACGTTGTTACCGTGCTTGTTACGTTCTTGTTGCTGGTAGGCGGAAGTACAGCGACGGCGGCATATCCGGATAAAACGATCGAGTTCGTCGTCGGTTACAAGCCCGGCGGCGGCTATAGCGATTGGGCGCAGGCGCTGGCGCCGTTCATCGAAAAGCACTTGCCCCGCAAAACCAACGTCGTCGTGCGCCACATGGACGGCGCGGGCAGCGCCATCGCGGCCAACTACATGCAAAAGGCGAGGCCGGACGGCTACACCATCGGTATCTATAACGTCGCGGGGCTCGCAGCGACGCAGCTCGCGCGCAAAGTACAATACGATTTATCCAAGGTAACCTGGCTCGCGCGGGTTTCCTACGACGACACCGTCGCCGTCGTCAACGGCAAGGGTCCCTACAAGAGCATGCTCGATTTCAAGAAACAGACGAAGCCGGAGTACGTCGTCTCGACCAAGGGGCTGGCCGCGACCAACACCATTACCGGCGCGGTCACGTTCGCCAAGATGGGCGTGAAGTGGAAGCCGCTGAATCACGCGGGCACCGGCGAATCGGTGCTCGCCGTTATCCGCGGCGACGCCGATATCACCTGGGGATCGTTCGAGAGCCTCCAGCAATACATCAGCAGCGGCGACCTGAAGCTCGTGCTCTATTACGACAGCGAACGTCATAAAGAATTTCCGACCGTGCCCATCCCGGCCGATCTCGGCATGGCGGAACTGAACGAGAGCATGAATTCACACCGCTTGATCGGCGCGCCTCCGGGCCTTGCGGCCGACGTGCGCACCGTGCTGGAGACCGCCATCAGAAAAGCGGTGGAAGATCCCGAGTTCGCGAACGCCGTCAAGAAGATGAAGCGCACTCCGGCTTACCTGGATGGAAAGCAGAGCACGGAGCTCGTTCAGAACGTGCTGCAAAGTTACCAAACCTATGCGGATACCGTGAAGGCGTTGTTGAGCCAGGACAAACAATAGGCTCGACCGACGCCGAATCGGCGTGCGCCGTGACCACATGCGCGACCCCGGTTCACATCGATTGCAGACAAACCTTTACGCCGCGCCGAGAGCGGGACCATGAACGTAGCCGTAAAGCAGCAGGGCATTGAAGTATTGAAATGGGCCGAGCGGGAAACGCGCGGCTGGAAGTTGATGATCGGCGGCGAATGGGTCGAGAGTGCGGCCGGCCGTCGCTGCACCACCGTTAACCCGTCGCTGGACATACCGCTCGCCGATGTTCCGGACGGCGACGCGCAAGACATCGAACGCGCCGTAGCGGCCGGGCGGCGGGCGTTTCCCGCCTGGAGCGCGCTGCACGTGGACGAGCGCGCCAAGATATTGCGGCGGTTCGCGGATGCGATACGCGCGCTCGCCCCGTCGTTCGGCATGCTCGATGCACTGGACAGCGGCAATCCCTATACCGCGATGGTGGAGGACGCGAAGAAAGGCGCGGGCGCGATCGATTTCTTCTGCGGCCTCGGCATGGAAATCAAAGGCGAAACCATCCCGACGCCGGGCGGGGGACTCGACTACACGCGCCCGCAACCTTACGGCGTGGTTGGGCGCATTTTGCCGTTCAATCACCCGATCTCGTTCGCCGCCGGCAAGATCGCCGCGCCCTTGGTCGCGGGCAACACGGTAGTGCTGAAACCGGCGGAACAGACGCCGCTCTCGGCGTTATTGCTCGGCCGGCTGGCACAAGAACATTTGCCGCCCGGCGTCCTCAACATCGTCACCGGCGACGGCCCGAACTGCGGCGCGGCGTTGGTGCGGCATCCGCACGTGCGACGTATCGCCTTTACGGGCGGCGTGGAGACCGGACGCGCGATCATGCGCGAGGCGGGCATCAAGTCCGTCAGCCTCGAGCTCGGCGGCAAGAACCCGCTGATCGTGTTTCCCGACGTCGACCTGGACAAGGCCGCCGCCGCGGCCGTCGCCGGTATGAACTTCACGGTCTCGCAAGGCCAATCATGCGGCTCCAACTCGCGGGTGTTCGTGCATCGCGACATTCACGACCGGTTCATGCAAGCCGTGTTGCAGCGCGTAGCGCAGATTCGCCTGGGGCTCGCCGATCGCGAAGACACAAAAATGGGGCCCGTGATCACGCGCGAACATTACAACCGGGTGTTGAGTTACATCGACTCCGGTAAAGCCCAAGGCGCGCGACTGCGCGCCGGCGGCAAACATCCCGCCGATCCGGAGCTCGAGCGGGGATACTTCATCGAGCCGACTGTCTTCGATGAGGTGCGCCACGGCATGAAGATCGAGCAGGAGGAAATCTTCGGCCCGGTGATGAGTGTGCTGGCCTGGGACGATCCGGAAGCGATGCTGCGCGAAGTGAACGACGTGGAGTACGGCCTGTGCGCCAACATCTGGACCAACGATATTTCCACCGCGCTGCGACTGGCGGACGGGATCGAAGCGGGTTACATCTGGATCAACGGCCACGGCGGCAAGCGCTTCAAGGGCGCGCCGTTCGGCGGCTTCAAAAACAGCGGCATCGGTCGCGAACATTCGTTGGAGGAGTTGTTGAGCTACACCCAGATCAAAAACATCAACGTGAGTTATTAACCGGTCCGGTTCTCGGACTGTTCGCAGAACGAACCTCGAAACGCACGCGCGCCGCCGCCTCTGGTTGGTTTCTCGATACGAATGGTAGATTATGCCGCCGAGCGCACAGCCTCATTGGGTGTGCGCTCGGCGTGCGCAAACATTAAAACTATTACGGCTTCCCGCTAGGAGAGAGCGACATGGGGTTTTTGTCTCAACTGGGCGCGGTGTTTCACTGGGACCTGATGCTGATCATGGTCGGCTCCGTGATGTTCGGACTGATCGTCGGCGTGCTTCCGGGTCTCGGCGGGACCATCGCGATGGTTCTTCTGATTCCCCTCACCTTCGGCATGAGCCCCGAAGCGTCCATCGTCTTGTTGTTGGCGGCGTACGGCGCGTCGAATTTCGGCGGATCCATCACTTCGATTCTGATCAATACACCGGGCGACGCGGTCAACGCCGCGACCACGTTCGACGGATATCCGCTCGCCAAGCAGGGAAAGGCGGGCATGGCGATCACGGCGTCCATGTTCTGCTCGGCGTTGGGCGGATTGGTCGGGCTGGTGGTGCTGGACCTGATGATCCCGGTCGCGCGCAAACTGATCCTCGCTTTTTCCTACCCCGATTTTTTCATGCTTGCCGTGTTCGGACTGACCGTGATCGCGGTGGTGACGCGCGGAAACACCTTCCGCGGCCTGATCTCCGCCTTGTTCGGGTTGCTGCTCGCCTATGTCGGTACCGATCCGATCGTGGGAGGAGAGCGCTTCACGTTCGGAGTCGATTACCTCTGGGACGGCATCGATCTGGTCGCCGTCATCACCGGACTGTTCGCGGTCGGCGAGGCCTATACGCTCAGCCAGCAGAAAGAGTCGATCGCGAGCGACATCGAAGTGAAATCCGGCATCTCGTGGGAGGGCATCACCGCCGTCGTCAAGAATTACTGGCTGTTCCTGCGTTCCTGCTTCATCGGCATCTATCTCGGCATGGTGCCGGGCGTCGGCGGCGTGGTCGCGAGCTTCATGGCCTACGGCACGGCGGTGCAGATGTCGAAGACGCCGGAGAAGTTCGGCAAGGGCGCGATCGAAGGCGTGATCGCGGTGGAGTCGGCGAACGACGCGAAGGAGGGCGGCAATTTGCTGCCGACGTTGGCGTTCGGAATTCCGGGCAACTCGGCCATGGCGGTATTGATCGGCGGCCTCATGATGCACGGCCTGTCGCCCGGCCCGGAGATGTTGACGAAGAATATCGACACCACGGAGTTCCTGATCGCAGCGGCGGTGGTCGGCAAATTCGTCGCCATGGCGCTCGGTTTGATGTTCGGCACGCGCCTCATCTTTTTGACCAAGATCCGCGGCAACTTGATGGCGCCCGGCATCGTCGCCTTCGCCCTCGTCGCCGCCTACGGCGCCGGCGGGAAGCTCGGCGACGTCATCGTCGCCGCCGTGTTCGGCGCGATCGGCGTGTTCATGCAAAAGTACGGCTATTCCCGCATCTCGCTGATCATCGCGCTGGTCTTGGGCGGGCTGCTCGAGTCGTCCTACCACCAGTCGATGACCACGTTCGGCGCCAGCGGATTTTTTACGCGCCCGATCGCGCTGACGCTCTTCGCCATCGCGGTGTTCTCGCTGGTATGGCCCGTGGTTCGCAACAAAATTAAAGGTGAGGATAAAGCAAAAGCACAAGGGGTGAATCCATGATTCGCATTTCCGAACGCGCCGCCTTCTCTTTGTTCATCTTTATCTGCGGCGGCATTGCGCTTTACATGACGATGGACCTGCGCAGCGACGTCGCGCTGGTGCCGAAGATGGTCGCGGTATTGTTGCTGATATTCGCCGGCACGCAGGTGCTGATGGATTTGTTTCCGCCGGTCAGAAAAGCCTTGTCATTCTTGGACCCGAAACCGTCCGATCAAACCATGGGCGAGGGCGCGGTGGAGGAAGAACACGAGGCCCATGCAACGCTGTTGGGTCGCATCCTCTTCTTTGGCTGGGTGGCGGTCTACATTCTCCTGATTTATCTCACCAGCATGATCTGGGCGACGGTCATTTCGCTGTTCGTCTATCTGCGGTGGTTCAATAAGGAATCCTGGACCCTGTCGGTTCTCTATACTCTCGGCACGGCGGCGTTCATTTATGTCGTATTCGTGATCGGATTCAAGCTCACGTATTTCTTGTAATCGAACGAGTTGCTGCAGATGTGCCGATCACGGCGCGACAATCACCGCGCCTAATCTCGCCAATCGACTCGCCGCCGGTTGCGGCCAAATGGACCCTGGATAATGCGACGAGACAGGAAACAGCGGCCGTGGCGGCTCCGTGGCATAAATCGTGAAAGTTACGCGAGCCCGGCTACGGCGGGGCAAGGTGGGCATTCGGGCGTGCGCGGTGATGTTCGCACGTGTCGTACGAAGCCACGCTTGGGAACCGCTCGGTCGTTAAGGGACGCTTCTTGCTGTTGCATGCTCTCCGGATACCGCGTCGTTAAAGACATTCGACACACTGGCTGAGGCACGCCGCGGTCACCCATCCCAACGTGCGTATAATGTATATTATGTAAAATGTTGGACAAATCATTTTATTCCGTATTAAGAAGGACTTCGCGCCGATTTCTAACTTCCCGCTCCGCTCCCCGGCCATGCTACAGGCGGCAAGGCCGTGACTCGATTTGCCGCCTAGACTTCGGCCAGTAGTCCAACAGCTGGAGGTGCAGCATGGAACAGCAGATCTACACCGTGATGGAATCGTTACGCGGCTTCATGTTTGATCTCGGTTCGTTTCTGCCAAAGTTGATCGGCGCCGTCGCGATTCTGATTG
>JAJPKH010000307.1 GCA_021323795.1 Acidiferrobacteraceae bacterium
TCAGCGGATGATGCCAGGCCCACTGCAAATACACGCCTGCGGCTATAAAAAGACCCACGACACCGACGACGAAGAAAGTCCTCACTCGCGATGTTGTTGTCGAGCCGGTCGCGTGTGCTCGGTGGTGCACTTTCGGCAACGGTTTGTCCCCGCCACTAATCCGTTAAAGAGAGGATATCACCGGAAGATCGTGCTTGGTCTCGCTCCGGCCGCGGCCTTAGCGGGAGTCCAGCGCGCAGCCTGCGCACTATGTCGGCTTGCGAAAAACCAATGTACCGTTGGTTCCGCCGAACCCAAATGAATTTGACAGCGCCACGGTGATCTTCATCTCCCGCGCCGCGCCGGGAACATAGTCGAGGTCGCATTGCGGATCGGGGTGGACGAGATTGATCGTCGGCGGCGCAACTTGATGATGGATGGCGAGCGCCGTGTAGACCGCCTCGACCGCGCCGGCGGCACCGAGCAAATGGCCGGTCATGGACTTGGTCGAACTTACCGCGACGCGTTTGGCGTGATCCCCGAACGTCGCTTTAACAGCCAGCGTTTCCGCCAGGTCGCCGAGGGGCGTAGAGGTGCCGTGAGCGTTGATGTATTGCACGTCGCTCGGGTTGATACGCGCGTTTCGGAGCGCCACCCGCATACACCGCGCCGCGCCCTCTCCACCTTCCGGAGGGCTCGTCATGTGGTAAGCGTCACCGCTCATTCCAAATCCGGTTAACTCGGCGTAAATGCGCGCGCCGCGACGCTTGGCGTGCTCGTACTCCTCGAGCACAACCGCGCCGGCGCCCTCGCTCAACACGAAACCGTCGCGCTCGGCATCCCATGGCCGGCTGGCGGCGGCCGGGTCGTCATTGCGCGTCGACAACGCCTTCGCGCTGCAAAAACCCGCGATGCTGGTGGGCGTCACCGCGCCTTCCGCGCCGCCGGCAATCATGACATCGGCATCGCCGTATTCGATGAGCCGCGCGGCATCGCCGATGGCGTGTGTCGCCGTCGAGCAGGCCGTGACCATGGCAAGATTCGGGCCCTTCAAGCCATACATGATCGACAGGTTGCCGGAGATCATGTTGATGATCGACATCGGCACATAGAAGGGCGATACCCGGCGCGGCCCTTTTTGATGCAACGTGAGCGTCGTCTCTTCGACCGTATGAATCCCGCCGAAGCCCGAGCCCATGTGGACGCCGATGCGCTCGGCATTGGCTTCGGTGACTTCGAGACCCGAATCCTTGATCGCTTCGATGCCGGACGCCATGCCGAGCTGGCAAAACCGGTCCATGCGCCGCGCGTCCTTATCGCCGAGGAACCGGGTCGGCTCGAAGCCCTTCACCTCGCCCGCGATTTGCGAGGAATACCCCGAGGCATCGAACTGCGTGATGCGGGCGATTCCACTGCGGCCGCCGACAATGGCTTGCCAGTTTTCGGTAAGCCCGATGCCGACGGGAGAAACGATACCGAGGCCAGTAATGACAACGCGGCGTTCGCTCAAACGAAGAGATCCTCGCGCGAGTAAAGTAATAAACGGGTTTGACCCCGCAGAGCCTCGTCAGCCATGCGGCGGATTAGGGCTCCGCGGGAAAACGTCGAAAGATCAGCGGGTGTGCGAATTGATGTAGTCGATAGCCTGTTGGACGGTCGTGATTTTTTCGGCCTCTTCGTCGGGAATTTCGCAATCGAATTCCTCCTCCAGGGCCATCACGAGTTCAACGGTATCCAGCGAATCCGCGCCCAGATCATCCACGAAGGAAGCATCGCCGCTGACCTCGCTCTCATTGACCCCCAGCTGCTCCACTACAATCTTCTTGACGCGCTCCTCAATACTGCTCATGGCAAACAGTTCCTCCGAAGTGTGACTTGTTCCGGCCTATTCCCGCTCTACTGTAAAGCGGGCGACTCGGGTGGGATACACCGCGTTCCCCACGCGGCGGTTATTCTGGGATAGACGACCGACGTTATGCGGCCGCATAGATAACATAATTCGTGTAAACCCGTCCAGCGCACGTTTCCCGCTAATTCATATACATACCGCCATTCACGTGCAACGTGGTTCCCGTGATGTAGCTCGCCTGTGGCGAAGCCAGGAACGCAACCGCCTGCGCGATTTCCTCCGGGCTCCCAAAACGGCCCAATGGCACCTGCGCCAGCAATGCCGCCCGGGCAGCTTCGGGAAGCTCGCGGGTCATGTCCGTGTCGATGAACCCCGGCGCGACGGCGTTCACCGTGACGTTACGACTGCCTATTTCCCGCGCCAGCGAGCGCGTGAAACCAATAATACCCGCCTTCGCGGCCGCATAGTTGCTCTGACCTGCATTTCCCGTCGCCGCGACTACCGAAGTGACGTTAATGATTCTGCCCTTACGGGCCTTGGTCATGGCACGCAGACAAGCCTTCGTCATGCGATACACCGACTTGAGATCGGTATCGAGCACGGCGTCCCAGTCAGCTTCGGACATCCGCAATAGCAGACCGTCTCGCGTAATGCCTGCATTGTTCACGAGGATAGTAGGAGATCCAACGCCCTTTTCCAGATCCGCGAGAAGAGAGGCCACAGCGGCACCATCAGTAACATCGAGCGCTCGCCCTATCCCTTTTATATTTTGTTCTATCAAAAGCTTAGTTATTTTTTCTGCTCCATCGGCTGAAGTCGCCGTGCCGATGATAAAGGCGCCTTGCCGTCCAAGTTCGAGCGCGATCGCATTTCCGATTCCGCGACTCGCTCCGGTCACCAGGGCTATCTCGTTTTGCAACAGCATGCCATTCTCCGGATCTACGCTTGCTTACCCGTAATGCTCAA
>JAJPKH010000089.1 GCA_021323795.1 Acidiferrobacteraceae bacterium
GTCATTGCGAGGAGCCGCAGGCGTAGCGAGGCGAAGCCGACGCAAACCGACGTCTTCGGCGTCGTTGCGAGGAGCGCTTTGTGCGCCGAAGCAATCTCGACGAGATTGCTTCGGCCTTACGGCCTCGCAATGATCCTCGCTTCGCTCGGGACAGGCGCCGCAATCTCATCGAACGAGATTGCTCCGCTTCGCTCGCAATGACGAGCATTGGTACTTGTTCGGACCTTCCTTCAGGGAAGGTCCGATTAAGTCCCCCGTTCGTCCTGAGCCCGTCGAAGGGCGAACGGGAAGTGCCTGGGTTTACTACGGTCTCTACCGTTCGTGGTTCGACACGCTCACCGCGAGCGGACTCGATCCGAGCTTTCTTTAAGGAAGAAAGCCGGCGAATCTCGCGACGCTAACCCTGCCTGCTGCTCACGCCCCCGGGCCATGCCATGCGTTCTTCGCGTTCCGCGGGGGCGGAAGAGGGCGCGCCGGGCGCCGCGGACGGACTGCCAATCGACGCCGCCCACTCGTAGCGGCGCGCTCCCGCGACAACGCCGCCGCCCGCCGCATACATCCGCGCGAAGTCTGCTTCGCTCACCCACCATCGATGATCGGTGCGCGCGGACGCATGGAGACTCGGCAGCCGCGCCGTGCTCTGGCCTTGTGCGCTGACGAATTTTCCGTCCTGGTAGTAGCCGAGCTGCACCGCCATCTCTTGGCCGCCGGCGTTCTCCGGCACATGAAAGTACCAGCTGCCGCGCTCGACTTGCACCGGAATTTCTTCGTACACGTGCAGCGTCTCCAACCCTGAACGGGTAAGGCGCAATTTGTAATCCTTACGCCGCTCGGGGACGTCGGCGGGCAGCAGCCAATAGGCGTGGAGCACGCCCGGTTTCTGCGACAACAGACAAACCATCGGCTCCGCGAGCGCCGGCAGCCGATCGATGTCTTCCCCGAGGTCGGGGCCCGGCTGCGGCGCGGGTTTGCCGTTCGGACGCAGCGCATACTTTGCGCCCTCGACCCATTCTTCCGTGCTTGCTGGACGAGATTCGATCGTCGCTGCGGGCATGGCGCGCGGCGGCGTGCGTTGCTCGCGCGCGTTCACGCGCGCACCGACTTCCGCCACGGTGGGCGCGGGGAAGGCGTGTGCTGTCCGCGTCGTCGGCGAGGTGGTGGATTTCCCGCGCTCAGTGGCAACGCTCGTCGGTTCGGAAACGCGGGTGGACGCGTCCGGCGTCCTCGGCTCGCCGAGCAAGCGCAGGAGCTCTTCCTTGGCAAGTTTGGAATAACCTTTGAGTCCGCGTGCTTTTGCTTGCGCCCGCAATTCCTTTAATGTCGTGCGTTTCATGGCGTGTCATCGTACCGCGCAGACAACAAATGTAAAGCGCACGCAATGCCGCGCTACAAATGTTGGCGTGTCGTGCGCTCGTACAGTGCAAGATATTCCTGCGCACTTTTGCGCCAACTGAAGTCCTGGCGCATGCCGGCGAGCGCGAGCGCGCGCCAGTTATGCTTGTCCGCGTAGAGGGTAAGCGCGCGAGTGACGGCGAGCGCGAGCGCCGCGGGCGTTGCGTCATCGAAAACGATTCCGGTCGCCGTGCCATCGGCCAATGTTTCGGGCGCGGCGTCGATGACGGTGTCGGCGAGGCCCCCGACGCGCCGCACGATCGGAGGCGTGCCGTAACGCAGGCTGTACATCTGGTTCAGCCCGCACGGCTCGAAGCGTGAGGGCATGAGGAACATGTCGGCGCCGGCTTCGATGCGATGTGCGAGCGCCTCGTTGTAGCCGATGTGCACCGCGACTTGCTCGGGATAGCGCCGCTGCAGCTCGCGCCAGGCGCTCTCGAAACGACTTTCCCCGCCGCCGAGCACGACCAGTTGCGCTTGTCGCTCCGCGAGGTCGGGCCAGGCGCCGAGCGCGAGATCGAAACCCTTTTGCTCCACCAGGCGCCCGATCATGCCGATCAAGGGGCGCTCGGGATCGCCGGGGAGCCGCATCTCTTGCTGCAACGCGAGCTTGTTCGCCTTCTTGCGCGCGAGCGAGCGCGCCGAGTAACGCTGCGCGAGGTGCTTGTCCGTGGCGGGATTCCACTCGGCCACGTCGATGCCGTTCAAGATCCCCGTCAGCCGGTCGGCGCGCTCGCGCAGCAGCCCGTCGAGCCCGGAACCGAACGCGGGCGTTTGGATTTCCCGGGCGTAGGTGGGGCTGACGGTGGTCAACCGATCGGCGAACGCGAGCCCGCCTTTAATGAACGAAAGTTGACCATAGAACTCCAATGCATGCAGCGACCAGAGCGCGCGCGGCAGGGCGAGCGTCGTGAACGTTTCCGCGGGAAAAAGTCCCTGGTAGGCGAGATTGTGAATCGTGAAAATGGTGGTGGGGCGGTCGTCGTGCGGCGCCAGCAGCGCGGGTACGAGTCCCGTCTGCCAGTCATGACAGTGCACGATGTCGGGACGCCACGCGACGTGCGTCCGTCCCCGCGCGAGCGCGAGCGCGACGTCGCAGAAGACCGCGAAGCGCTGCGCGTTGTCGGGCCAGGGTTCCCCGCTCGCATCGAGATACGGATGCCCCTCCCGCGCGAAGGCCGGAGCATGATCGACGAGCCATAGAACAACGTCGCTTCCCGGCAGAACCCCTTCGAGCAGCGTGGCCGGCACATCGGAAATTGTCAGCGGGACTTGCGCGACCGCTCGAAGCGAGCCGGCGACGCGCTTCGCCTCGGGATAAGCCGGCAACAGCAGACGCATGTCGGCGCCCAGCTCGCGCAAGGCCGGCGGCAAACTCCCGCACACATCGCCGAGACCCCCGGTCTTCGCGAGCGGATGCGCTTCGCTCGTCGCAAACAGCACTTTATGCATGCGTTAGGAAATTGTGACTTATGACTCGTTTCGGGCCGCGATATGGTAAATTCAAATGCCTCCGCGAACGAGGGTGCAGGGAACTTTCGCACAGCTCGCGTCCGTCCATGGAAGGACGGGCAGGCAACAACAATTGACGGAAGCGAGGGGCGCCGTGAGTCTAGTGCACACCGAACGTTTCGTAAGTCGCCTGACGCGCAACACCCTGGCGTTGATTCTCGCCGGCGGCCGCGGCACGCGACTGCAGGACCTGACGCGCTGGCGCGCGAAACCCGCGGTTCCGTTCGGCGGCAAGTTTCGCATCATCGACTTTCCGCTTTCCAATTGCATCAACTCCGGCATCCGCCGCATCGGCGTGCTCACGCAATACAAGGCGCATTCGCTGATCCAGCACATTCAAAAGGGCTGGGGATTCCTGCGCGGCGAGTTCGGCGAATTCGTCGAGCTGCTGCCCGCGCAGCAGCGCGTCGATCCGCCGTCGTGGTATCTCGGCACGGCGGACGCCGTATTCCAGAACATCGATATCATTCGCAACCACGATCCGGACTTCGTGCTCATCCTCGCCGGCGATCATATATATAAGATGGACTACGGCCCGATGATCGCGCGCCATGTGGAGCGCCACGCCGACCTGACCGTCGGGTGCATCGAGGTGCCGCTCGGCGAAGCGCGCGACTTCGGTATCGTCACCGCCAACGACGAATCGCAGATGACCGAGTTCATCGAAAAGCCCCAGAACCCGAAGCCCATGCCCGGGAGCAGCGAGTTCGCTTACGCGTCGATGGGCATCTACGTGTTCAGCACCCAGTTCCTCTACGACCAGCTCGCGCGCGACGCGGTCGCGCCCAATTCGTCGCGCGATTTCGCCAAGGACATTGTCCCGGCCGCAATTCCGATGGCGCGCGTGTACGCCTACCGTTTCCAGGACGTCATCAGCGGGCGGCGCGCCTACTGGCGCGACGTCGGCACCGTCGACGCCTTCTGGCAGGCCAACCTCGAGCTGGCCGACGCGGTGCCGGAGCTCAACCTGTATGATGACGAATGGCCGATTTGGACGTATCAGGAGCAGCGCCCGCCGGCGAAATTTATTTACGATCGGGCGGATCATCTGGGCATGGCGGTCAATTCGATGGTATCGGGCGGCTGCATCATCAGCGGCGCGGTGGTGCGCCATTCCGTGCTTTTCTCCAACGTGCGCGTCGATTCCGGCGCGGCCGTGAACGACGCCGTGGTGCTGCCGAACGTGCTGATCGAGCGCGACTGTCGCGTGCGCCGCGCCGTGATCGATCAAGGCTGCCGGCTCCCGCCGGGCACCGTGGTCGGCGAATCGGCCGAGGAGGACGCGCGGCGATTCCACGTCACGCCGCGCGGCGTCGTGCTGGTGACGCCCGAGATGTTGGGGCAACAGCAGCAGCATGACAGCTGAACCTCGGCTCAACGTGGTGCTGTGCTGGCACATGCACCAGCCGCAGTACCGGGATCTCATCAGCGGCGAATATCAGCTTCCCTGGGTCTATCTGCACGCGATCAAGGATTACGTCGACATGGCGGCGCATCTCGAGGCGCAACCGGGCGCGCGCGCCGTCGTCAACTTCGCCCCGATCCTGCTCGAACAAATCGCCGACTACGCCGCGCAAGTGCACGGTTTTCTCACCAACAGCCTGGCGATCCGCGATCCGATCCTCGCCGCGCTGGCGCAACCGGCGCTGCCGGTCGACGCGGAGTCGCGCATTCCGCTGATCAAGGCGTGCCTGCGCGCGAACGAAACGCGGCTGATCGACCGCTTCCCGCCGTACCGCCAGCTCGCGAGCATGGCGCGCTGGCTGATCGATCATCCCGCCGGCGCGGTGTACTTGCACGATCAGTTCCTCGCGGATCTGCTCGTGTGGTACCACCTCGCGTGGATCGGCGAGACGGTGCGGCGCAACGACTTGCGCGTGCGCCGGCTGATGGAGAAGGAAGCGGGCTACACCTTGCACGAACGGCGCGAGCTGCTCGGGATCATCGATGAGCTGCTGAACGGCGTCGTCGCGCGCTACCGCGCCTTGGCGGAGACCGGGCGCGTCGAGCTCTCGGTGACGCCGTACGCGCATCCGATTCTGCCGTTGATGCTCGATATCAAGAGCGCGCGCGAGGCGATGCCGGGCGCGCCGTTGCCGGCGCTCGAGCGCTACCCGAACGGCGAAGCGCGCGCGCAAGCGCATTTGCGCAAAGGCGAGGCGATGTTCCGCCGGCACTTCGGCGCCGCGCCGCGCGGTTCGTGGCCGTCCGAGGGCTCGGTAAGCACGCGCACGCTCGAGGTGCTGGCGCAGGCGGGCTTCGCCTGGACCGCGAGCGGGGAGGGCGTGCTGCGCCACACGCTCACGCGCGCCGGACAGACGCTCGACGGCGAAAAGGACAACTGGCTGTATCGCCGCTACACGGCGCCCTCCGGCATCAGCATGTTCTTCCGCGACGACGGTTTGTCGGATCTGATCGGCTTCACCTACGCCAACTGGCACGCCGACGACGCGGTCAGCAACTTGATTCATCACCTCGAGCAAATCGCCGAGCGTTCGCGCGATCATCCCGAGCGGGTGGTGTCGATCATCCTCGACGGCGAAAACGCCTGGGAGCACTATCCGGAAAACGGTTATCACTTCTTGAGCGCGCTCTACGCGCGGCTGTCGAGCCATCCGCGCCTGCGCATGGCGACCTTCGCCGATTGTCTCGCCGCGGAAGCGGCGCCGTTGCCGCCGCTCGTGGCCGGCAGTTGGGTGTACGGAACGTTTTCCACTTGGATAGGCAGCACCGACAAGAACCGCGGCTGGGACATGCTCGGCGAGGCGGCGCGCGCCTTCGACGCGGCGCGGCCCCGCTTCGAAGCAATGGGGCGCTCGATGGAGCGCGCCGAGGAGCAGCTCGCGATCTGTGAGGGCTCCGACTGGTTCTGGTGGTTCGGGGATTACAACCCGGCGGCGACCGTGAGCGATTTCGAGCGCCTGTTTCGGCGCCACCTCACCAATCTTTATCAGCTGCTCGGCGTCGAGCCGCCGCAGTATTTGTCGAATGTGTTCACGCGCGGCGCCGGGCTGCCGCTGCACGGCGGCACCATGCGCCCGGGACAGCCGACCGCCTGATATTGCCGTTACTTAAATGAATCCCGTGCTTGATCGACGCCGCGCCGGCGTGTTGCTCCATCCCACTTCCTTTCCGAGCGGAGATCTCGGGCCGGACGTCGAACGGTTTCTCGATTTCATGCAAGCGGCGGGTTTGAGCGTGTGGCAGACGCTGCCGATCGGTCCGACGCACAGCGACGGCTCGCCTTACCATTCGTTGTCGGTGCGCGCCATCGGTCCGCAACTCATTAGCCTTGACCGGCTCGCGAAAGCCGGCTGGCTGACGGACGTACCCGCCGATCCCGCGGCACGGCGTGCCGCGCTGGTAAAAGCGCATGAAGGATTCCGGGCGCGGGCTTCCGCCGACGACCGCGCCGCCTTCGAGCAATTCTACGAGCGCGAGCGCGGCTGGTTGCGCGAGTACGCGCTCTATCAGGCGCTGCGCGAGGAAAACGGCGAGCGCCCCTGGTGGATGTGGTCACCCGAGCTGCGCGATCGCGACCGCAAGGCGCTGAGCGCGGCCGGTAACCGGCTCGCCGCAAGGTTGCAGCATACGTACTTCGAACAATTCGTGGCCGTCGGCCAGTGGCAGGCGGCGCGCGAACGGGCACGCGAGCGCGGCATCCTGCTCTTCGGCGACATGCCGATCTTCGTCGCGCACGACAGCGCCGAAGTGTGGGCGCACCGCGCTTGCTTCAAGCTCGACGAGACCGGCCAGCCGCGCGTGGTCGCCGGCGTTCCGCCGGATTATTTCTCGGCGCAGGGCCAACGCTGGGGCAATCCGCTCTATGACTGGGAATACCTGAGCGCGCACAAGTTCGAATGGTGGATCGCGCGCCTCGCCACCGAGCTCGCGCGCTTCGACATCGTGCGCGTCGATCACTTTCGCGGCTTCGAGGCG
Source organism: Acidiferrobacteraceae bacterium (assembly GCA_021323795.1). Classification (GTDB taxonomy): domain Bacteria; phylum Pseudomonadota; class Gammaproteobacteria; order Acidiferrobacterales; family Sulfurifustaceae; genus JACQFZ01. The sequence goes on from JAJPKH010000089.1 coordinate 6,844, forward strand.
TGTTGGGAGATTCCGGCGCAGGACGAGACTGCGGTGAACGGTCGCTGGGTCAAGGTGCCGGGCGAGGCGCTGTTCGACGCGTTGCTCCGACGCTTCAAAAAATTACCGCTGGTGGCGGAAGACCTCGGCCTGATCACGCCCGAGGTGCATCGGCTGCGCACGCGTTACGGGCTGCCGGGGATGGCCGTGCTGCACTTCGCGTTCGAGGGCGGCTCGACGAATCCTTATCTGCCGCACAACATCGAGCGCGACCAGGTCGCGTACACGGGCACGCACGACAACGACACGACCCTCGGCTGGTTCGAAAGCTTGACGCAGGAACAGCAGGGCCGCGTGCGGGAATATCTCAGCAGCAACGAACCGATGCCGTGGCTGCTCGTGCGCGTTGCCTTGATGTCGGTCGCGCGCCTCGCGGTGATTCCGTGGCAGGATTTCCTCGGCCTCGGGCGCGGACATCGCATGAACATGCCGGGCACCAATGTAGGCAACTGGGGCTGGAAGTTCGCCTGGAGTCAGGTCGCGCCCGAGCTTCCGTTACGCGTGCGGCACTTGGTGGAGTTGTATGGGCGCGGACCGAGTGATTTGAAGTAGTTCAATTGCTCCGGCAACGCGTCCTCTTCGTTGTGTTCGCGCTGCCGGTGATTCGGTCGATGTATCGAATGCTACTTGGTGGTTGATCCATCGCTCCGCGCTCCCGCGACGACCTACAGCCAGAGCATGTATCCCGCCTCGAACCGATGCGCGAGGCAGGGGTGGAACGGCATGAGTCGAATGCGGTAGTACTGCAGTCCGGGCAAGCGCGGTTCGAGATCCAACCGATATTCGGTCTCGCCGGTTTCCGGGTTCAGCGCCCCCGGGGTGAATACGTGGGTGTCGTGTTTGATGAACTCGCCGCTTTCCGATTCCGTTCCCACCAGGCACTCCATCAGCACGTCGTCGGGTTTGAGGCCGTCCAGGAATGCCGCTACTTGGATCGGCAGCCGCTGACCCGCTTTGATTTCCTCTATGCCGTTGTCGAGGCGGCGCAGCCGCACGCGCGGCCAATTGCGGTCGATCTTGCGGCGCCAGGCCGAGACTTCCTTGGCGCGCGTATATTGGTTGCCCGACATCACCAAGCGCTGGCGGCGCGCGTAACTGTAGAACATGCGCACGTAGTCCATGACCATGCGCTGCGAATTGAAGCGCGGGATGAGCGATTTCATCGACGCCTTCGACATGCGTACCCAGCCCTCGGAATAGCCGTGGCCGTTGCGGCCGTAATAGAGCGGGAACACCTGCTTCTCGAGCGTATCGAGCAGTTCCTGCGCCTCTTCGCGGTCGCGGTACGCGGCGTCATACGCGGGGCCGTGCGGCGTGATCGCCCATCCGTTCTCGCCGTTGTAGCCTTCGCCCCACCAACCGTCGAGCACCGAGAGATTGATCACGCCGTTGAGGCCGGCCTTCATGCCGGACGTGCCGCTCGCTTCGAGCGGATATTCGGGCGTGTTGAGCCAGACATCGACGCCGGTCACGAGCTTGCGCGCAAGCGCCTGGTCATATCCTTCGATCAAAACGATGCGGCCCTGAAATTCCGGGCGCAACGAATGTTCCTGAATTACTTTGATGAGGTTCTGCGCCGGGAGATCGTGCGGATGCGCCTTGCCCGCGAAAATGATGACCCCCGGGTGCTGCGGATCGTTGAGCAGGCGGGCGAGACGCGCCGGGTCGGCAAAAATGAGCAGCGCGCGCTTATACGTGGCGAAGCGGCGCGCGAAACCGATGACGAGCGTGTCGATGGCCGCGGGCGCGAGGTGCTCGGTCAATCGCTCGATCAAGGATTCGCTGTAGCCGTTGCGGCGGTATTGCAGGATCGCGCGATGCCGCACGTCGCCCAGCATTTCGCTTTTCAAGGACTGACGCAGGCTCCAAAAGCTGTGCGCCGGAATGTTATCGATCTGTTCCCAGTACGCGGGGTTCAACAGCTCGTTGCGCCAGCCGTGTCCATAGCGGATATCGAAGAGGTTCGCCCATTCGCCGGCGAGGAACGTCGGCACGTGCACGCCGTTGGTCACGTAGCTCAGCGGGTTTTCTTCGGGCGGAATCTGCGGCCACACGAAGGCCGACATGCGCGCGGCCACGGCCCCGTGGATGCGCGATACGCCGTTACGAAAGCGCGAGCCGCGCAGCGCGAGCGCCGTCTGGTTGAAGCCGCCCTGGCTCGCCGGCGCCGAGCCGAGCGAGAGAAATTGCTCCATCGATATCCCGAGGCTCTTCACGAACGCGCCGAAGTAACTCTGCATCAGCTGCTGATCGAAGATGTCGTGTCCGGCCGGCACCGGCGTGTGCGTCGTGAAGACGGTGTTCGCCGCCGCCGCTTCGAGCGCGCTGTCGAAGTCGAGCCCTTCGGCGACGAGCTCGCGGCAGCGCTCGACGATCAGGAACGCCGCGTGCCCCTCGTTGATGTGCCACACCGTCGGCTTGAGGCCGATCGCGCGCAGCGCCCGCACGCCGCCGATGCCGAGCGCGATCTCCTGCTGGATGCGCGTATTGATATCGCCGCCGTAGAGCTGGTACGTGATGCGCCGGTCGGCGTCGGCATTCTCCGGAAGATCGCTGTCGAGCAGGTACAAGGTGATGCGCCCGGCCTTGGCCTTCCACACCTTGAGCATGACGCTGCGCTCGGGCAGATCGATCTGCACGTGCACTTCGGCGCCGTTCGCGTCCTTCGCCGGCACGATCGGCAGGTCGTTGAAATTCGTCGGTCCGTAGTGGGCGACCTGGTTCCCCTGGCCGTCGATGGTTTGCGTGAAGTAGCCTTGGCGATACAACAGGCCGACGGCCACGAAGGGGACGCCGATGTCGCTCGCGGCCTTGCAGTGATCGCCCGCGAGGATGCCGAGGCCGCCGGAATATATCTGGAAGCTTTCGTGGAAGCCGAACTCCGCGCAGAAATACGCGACCAGGTCCTCCTTTTCGTCGAGCAAACCGGCGCAGGCGGGCTTGATCACCGGCTCGTGATAATAGTCGTAGGCGATCAGCACCCGCTCGTAGTCTTCCATGAAGATGGCGTCGTCGGCCGCTTGTGCAAGGCGCTCCTGCGCCACGCGCCGCAGGAAGACCTTCGGGTTATGCCGCGACGCCTCCCACAATTGCGGATCGAGACGGTAGAAAAGCCCCCGCACGGATCGATCCCAGCTGTACAGCAGGTCGTTGGCGAGTTCGGCGAGCCGCTTGAGCGACTCGGGGAGAATGGGTTGGACCTCGAGCGAGAAACGCGTACCGTTCATGTATGGAGTTCGACGAAAAACCGGACGTTAACGTAGGGAGAATAGCCGACGGGCAGCGAGTATAGCGAGTTCGGCGCGGTAAAAACAAATTGCGCCGCGCCTGCACCGTTTTTCGAACGCGATCATGCGCAAGTCCGACTTTTATTACGATCTGCCCGCCGATTTGATCGCGCAGCAGCCGGCCGCCGCGCGCGGCGCGTCGCGGTTGCTGTA
>JAJPKH010000076.1 GCA_021323795.1 Acidiferrobacteraceae bacterium
GCCGGCGGCGTAACGATCATGCTCTCGCTCCCGCTGCGTGCGGCGATTCTTTCGGTGCTGCTGTTTGTCGTGTTGCTCGGCGCTTGGGAGCTCGCTACCCAGGTCCCGAGCGGCGCCGCGCCGGGCGCGCGCCTGCCCGGGCCGTCGAAAATCTTCGCACACGCGGTGCAGGAGCTCGCGCATCCTTTTTACGACGCGGGGTCGAACGACAAAGGCATCGGCGTACAGCTCGGCTATTCGATCGGGCGCGTACTTTGCGGCTATTTGCTCGCCGTTGTGATCGCGATTCCGGTCGGCTTCGTCATCGGCATGTCGCCGATGTGGAGCCGCGCGCTCGATCCTTATATTCAGGTGCTGAAGCCGATCTCGCCGCTCGCCTGGATGCCGCTCGCGCTCTATGTCATCCGGGATTCGGCGACGTCGGCGATCTTCGTAATTTTCATCTGCTCGGTGTGGCCGATGCTGATCAACACCGCCTTCGGCGTCGCCACCGTGCGGCGCGACTTCATCAACGTCGCAAGAACGCTCGAGCTGTCGCGCGTGCGCACGGCGCTGACGGTAATCTTGCCCGCCGCCGCGCCGACCATTCTCACGGGGATGCGCATCTCGATCGGCATCTCGTGGCTCGTCATCGTCGCCGCCGAGATGCTGGTCGGCGGCACCGGCATCGGTTACTACGTCTGGAACGAGTGGAACAACCTGAACCTGAACAGCGTTATTTTTTCGATCCTCATGATCGGGCTCATCGGCATGCTGCTCGATCAAATGCTCGCGCGTGCTCAACGCTTCGTGCGGTACGCCGACTGATCCCCGCCATGTCCGATGCCTTTCTAAAAGTCGAGAATCTCGTGCGCCGCTATCCCGGCCCGAAGCGCGGCGAGGTGCTGACGGTATTCGAGCAGGTCAACTTCGGCATCAGGAAGGGCGAATTCGTCTGCATGATCGGCCACTCCGGCTGCGGCAAATCGACGATCCTGAACATTCTCGCCGGACTCGACGAGGCGAGCGAAGGCGCGGTGATCATGGACAACAAGGAAGTCGCCGGTCCGAGCCTCGACCGCGGCGTGATTTTCCAGAACCACAGCTTGCTGCCGTGGAAGTCGGCGCTCAAGAACGTCATGTTCGCCGTGCAGGCGCGTTGGCGCGACTGGAACACGGAGAAGGTGCTCGCGCACAGCGCGCGCTATTTGGATCTCGTCGGTTTGCAGGGCGCGGAGGGCCGTAAGCCGGCGCAGCTTTCGGGTGGCATGCGCCAGCGCGTCGGTATCGCGCGCGCCTTCGCCATTCAGCCGAAGCTGCTATTGATGGACGAGCCGTTCGGCGCGCTCGATGCATTGACGCGCGGCATCATCCAGGAGGAGCTGATCCGCATCTGGAACAAGACCGGCCAGACCGCGTTCATGATTACGCACGACGTCGACGAAGCGATCCTGCTCGCCGACCGTGTGCTGCTCATGACCAACGGCCCGAACGCGGTCGTCGCCGAGTCGGTGGTCATCGATATTCCGCGGCCACGCGACCGCACACAAATCATCCGTCAACCGGCGTACTATGCCATTCGCAATCATCTGGTGGAGTTTCTGGTGAAGCGCTCGAAGACGTTTCGCGACCAGCCGCCGACGCAGTACGACCCGGAACATCCGCCGGTGGTGCGCCCGGGTCTCGACGCCGGCGCCCTTGCCGAAGCCGCGGCGATCGCCAGAACCGCCTCCCGTCATTAACTTTCACGCCTAAAGGAGTACAGCCATGACTCGTGCCGACGTCACCGAACAAATCATTGCGGCGAAGATCAAGAAAGGCATCAAGTGGGCCGATCTCGCGAAAGCGGTCGGCTTGAGCAAGGAATGGGTCACCGCCGGCCTGCTCGGGCAAATGACGTTCACGAAAGAGCAGGCGGAAACCGTGGGCAAGCTCCTCGGCCTTTCGGACGAAGCGGTGCGGCTGCTGCAAGTCGTGCCGTACAAGGGATCGCTCCCCACAGCGGTGCCGACCGACCCGCTGATTTATCGCTTCTATGAGCTGGTGAACGTCTATGGCCTGACATTCAAGGAACTGATCCACGAGGAATTCGGCGACGGCATCATGAGCGCGATCGATTTCAAAATGGAGCTCACGCGCGAACCGGATCCCAAGGGCGATCGCGTGAAGATCGTGATGAGCGGGAAATTTCTGCCTTACAAGACTTACTGACGACCGGCCAGACGGCGGTTTAGGATCGCGGCGCGTGGACTACGCGCAACCGTCCTGCTAACGGGCGGTTCGGGATAAACGCCTGACGGTGGGCGTCGAGACGGGGGCGGGGAGCGTCACGGCGGCGGCAACGGGCCTGGATTCCGCCTTGTAGATTCCGCAACCGACGACGACGTTGCCCACGAGCTCGACATAAGCCGACTTCAGGTCGACTTTTCCGGTAACGGGGTTGGTATGGTGATAGTCGTGCCAGCCCTTGCCCTTGGCCTTCGCCACCTCGATATACGCGCGCACGAAATCCTTGCCCTTCGCGTCCTTTTTGTCGATGGTTACCTGACCGTCCGCCTGCGGGCTGCGCGGATTGCACAGCTGCACGCCGTTGACGTCGTTGGCAAAAACATAAAACTCGCCGTGCATGAAGCCGCCGTTCGGGTCTTTGAAATCCCGGCAAGCCTGCTCGATTCCGACGGCTTGCACGTGCGCGGCCGCCCTCTTCACCAGCGCGACCGCGTGGTCGCGTTCCTCCATGCGGTCCACCTTGAACGCGCCGACGACATCGACCAGGCGCGCCGCCTCTTCCTCGAATGACATCGCGACCGAGGTCGCTTCCTCGACCAGCGCCGCATTCTGCTGCGTCACATGATCGAGCTGGGTGACGGCCCGGCTGATCTCATCGACGCCATTGCTCTGGGACGAAGACGCGTCGGCGATCTCGCTGATGAGATCGTTCACTTGCTGCACCACGCCCTGCACTTTCTCCATGGTTTCCCCGGCGGCGTCGGCGAGCGCCGCGCCTCGCGCCACGTTGCCGACCGAGGCCTGGATCACTTTCTTGATTTCCTTTCCCGCTTCGGCGCTGCGCTGAGCGAGACTGCGCACTTCGGCGGCGACGACGGCAAAACCTCGGCCCTGTTCGCCGGCGCGGGCCGCCTCGACGGCGGCGTTGAGCGCGAGGATGTTGGTCTGGAAGGCGATGCCCTCGATTACACCGGTGATGTCGGCCACGCGGCGCGATTGACCCTCGATGTCTCCCATGGTGCGCGTCAACTCACGCATACGCTCACTCGCTTCGGCGGTAATCCTGCTCGCGTCGCCGGCCGCGGCCCGAGCGCGGCCGCAATTTTCGGCGTTCTGTTTTACCGTCGCCGCCAGCTCTTCCATGCTGGCGCTGGTCTCCTCGAGCGCGGACGCCTGTTCCTCCGTGCGTTGCGACAGGTTCGCGTTACCCGCGGTGATTTCCTTGGCGCCGTGCGCGATATGGTCGGCGCTCGCGCGCACTTGGTTCACGATCTCGACGAGATTGCGGATCATCTGCCCGACCGACTGCCACAGACTGTCGGATCGAATGTCGGCGGACTCGTGCCCGCTCAGATCACCGCTCGCTACGCGCTCGATGATCTTGTTCATGCGGTCCATTCCGGCGGTCGTCCACACGACGATGGCCGCCAACAGATAGACCGCCAGCAGCATCGACACGAGGATCGCCGCCGTGGCGCCGCTTTGCTCAAACAACGCCGCGAGCACCGCGGCAAGAAAGTCACCGTCGGCGACGGCGTTTGCGCTCGCCGTGCGCGCCGCTCCGAGCATCCACAGCCCGATTACTTGGGTGAACATGAAGAGCGCCACGACCAACGCGCAGTTGAGGCGCAAGCCGTAGCGTGCGATCAGCGCAAAGGCGGGCCTGAAGAACGAGCTTTTCATCATTTTTACCTCGGCTGGCCTTCCTGCGACCATGCCCCGGTAAAGCGGTTCAAGCAAAAGCCGGGCCATTTCGGGCCCGCGTCACCACGTCATTCAAAGAGTAGCTGGGAATGCTGGATTCTGCGGACGCCCGGACGCGTTACCCCGGTGCCGGGCGGCACTCCGCCGGGTAACCGGCGCTCAGGTTCTATAGAGAGGCCGCGTTAGCCATCCGTGTCTTAGGCGAGGCGCTGAGGAAGGGCGAGCGGTTGAGGGGCGATAAGAACGGCACTCATTCACGCGCCCGAATCTCTCAGAATTTGCGGGGGCGAGGCGGCCGCATGGCGCCCCTGCCCTGCTTGGTGTAGCGTAAATCCGCTGCCGGGTTCGCCCGGCAGTACACACTATAAGCTCACCGTAAAGTTAATGCGGAAAAGGAGACACTCGTGCGCGCCCTAAAACGTTTCACCATCACAACGATTCCGTTTGTTTTTGCGCTCGCGCTTTCACAGCAGGTTGTAGCAGCGCAGCCCGAGAATCTGGAGAAGCTCAAGCAGTTCAAGGTTTCCGGAACCGATTTGAACATTCCTCCGGTGCCGCAAACCGGCAAGAACGCCGACGCGATTCGCGAAAATCTGAAGCGCGTCAAACTGCCGCCGGGATTTAAGATCGAACTTTTTGCCGTGGTACCCGACGCCCGTCACATGGCGGTCGCGCCGTCGACGAACATGCTGTTCGTCGGTACGCGCAAGACGACGGTGTGGGCCGTGACCGATCGCAACAGCGACGGTGTCGCGGATGAGGTGAAGCCGTTCGCGCCGTCGTTGCACTTCAAGGTTCCGAACGGCGTGTGCTGGACGCCGAACGGCTTCCTGCTCGTGGTCGAGCACAATCGCGTGCTCAATTTTCCCGCCGCGGAATTCTTCTATGAAGGCCCGGACGTCGCGGTCATCGAAGTGGTGGGCGAGGGCAAGCTGATTCCGCCGGAGGAGGAGTCGTTCAACCATGGCGCGCGGGCCTGCCGCATCGGGCCGGACGGCATGCTCTATATCACCGTCGGCCAGCCCTTCAATGTCCCGCCGCGCGAGAAGCTCAAGCTCTACAGCGAGCTCGGCATCGGCGGCATCATTCGCATGAATGCGTTCGACGGCAGCAAGCGCGAAGTGTACGCGCGCGGCGTCCGCAACTCCGTCGGCCTGGACTTCAACCCGAAGGACAAGACGCTCTGGTTCACGGACAACCAGACGGACGGCATGGGTGACGATATCCCACCGGGGGAGCTCAACCGCGCGACGAAACAGGGTCAGCATTTCGGCTATCCGTGGCTCGGCGGGCACAAAGTGCGCATCACCGAGTACGGCTACGACAAGGATCCCCTGCCGAAGGACGCCGTCCCGCCGCAAGTGGAGATGGTCGCGCACGCGGCGGATCTCGGCATGACGTTCTACAACGGCAAGATGTTCCCCGCGAAGTATCAGGGCGGCATCTTCGACGCGCAGCACGGTTCGTGGAACCGCACGAAACCGATCGGCGCGCGTATCATGTACACGTCGCTCAAGTCCGACGGCACGGCGGACAAGACCGAAGTCTTCGCCGAAGGCTGGTTGGACGACACGACCGGCACCTATCGCGGCCGGCCGGTCGACGTCGCCGTGATGAAGGACGGCTCGCTGCTGGTGTCGGACGATTTCGCCGGGGCGATTTACCGCATCACGTATTCGCAATAAACGTAACGATGGCAGTCGGGCGTCGCCGAGCGAGCGTACTCATTTTGGGTGCGCTCGTCTTCGGCGCCGCCGTTGCCGCGTTCGCCGACGGCGACGCGGCGGCCGGTCGCAAAAAAGCGCAAAGCTGCACCACCTGCCATGGGCCGCTCGGCATCGGCCAGTTGCCGAACACTCCCAATCTCGCGGGTCAGCCGGCCATCTACCTGGTCGCGCAACTCAAAGCATTCCGCAGCGGCAAGCGCACGCACGAAGTGATGAACGTGGTCGCCAAACCGCTGAGCGAAGGTGACATCGAGGATCTCGCCGCCTGGTTCTCGTCCATCGAAGTAACTGCCAAACCCCGCTCCTGAGCGGATGTCCACGGAATCAGGCGCGGGCGAGCGCGGAGCGCAGCACGCGCGCGACATGCAGCGCGTCGCGGCCGGCGCCGTCGCGGATCTGCTGACGGCAGCTGATGCCGTCGGCGACGATGAGCGTATCGCCCGCGGCACGCACGGCGGGCAGCACACCGAGCTCGCCCATTTTCATCGATATGTCGTAGTGCTCGGCGTCGAAGCCGAACGCGCCGGCCATGCCGCAGCAGCCGGATTCGATCGTCCGGACGTCGAGCTGTGGAATCAAGCGCAAGGTTTGTTGCACCGCGCCCATGAGGCCGAATGCTTTTTGATGGCAATGACCGTGCAGGAGCGCGCGCCTCGCGGCGAGCGGTTTGAGCGGCAGCAGTAAGCGCCCGAGATTCTGCTCCTGCGCCAGAAATTCCTCGAAGAGCATGGCGCGCCGCGCGACCGCGGCGGTTTCCGCCGGCGGCAGCATCACGCCGAGCTCGTCGCGCAGCGTCAGCAAGCACGAGGGCTCGAGACCGATAATGGGAACGTCACGCGTCGCGAACGGCTGGAGCGCCGCGACCAGGCGGCGTGCTTCGAAGCGCGCCTCATCGACCAACCCGACCGCGAGAAAGGTCCGTCCGCAGCAGAGTGGCCGCCCGCCGTCCCCGGCATGCGCCAAGTGCACGTTGTATCCCCCCGCCCGCAACACGGCGAGCGCGTCGCGCAGGTTTTCCGGCTCGAAGTACGTATTAAAAGTATCCGCGAGCAGGACGACGTCGGGCCCATTCTGCTTCCCGTCGGGCGCCGGCTCGCGCCGAGGATCGAACGCATCGTGACGCCAGCGCGGCAGACGGCGCCGCGCGCTCAAGCCGAACAATTTTTCGCTCACTGCCGCGGCGCCGGGCAGGCGGTCGCGCAAGTTCAGCAGGAATCCGCCGTGGCGGGCGAGTGGCGCGTAGCGCGGCAGGTAAGCGATGAGCCGGTCCTTTATCCCTAATCCGTGCCGTTTCCGGTAGTGATGCAGGAATTCGATCTTCATGCGGGCGACGTCGACGCCGGTCGGGCACTCGCGCTTGCAGCCCTTGCAGCCGACGCACAGATCCATGGTGGCGTACATGTCATCCGACACCAGCGCGTCGGGTCCGAGTTGCCCGGTGAGCGCGAGCCGCAGCGTGTTCGCCCGCCCGCGCGTGAGATGCTGCTCGTCGCGCGTGGCGCGATACGACGGGCACATCACGCCGGGTTCTTGCTTGCGACAAGCGCCGTTGTTGTTGCACATCTCGACGGCTTGCGTGAAGCTGCCCCACTCGGACCAGTCGAGCGCGGTTTCGAGCGGCGCCGCGGCGTAATCGGGCTTGTAACGAAACAGCCGCCGGTCGTCCATGCGCGGGGCGCGCACGATCTTGCCCGGATTGAAGACGCCGGCCGGATCGAACGTATCTTTAACCTCTTCGAAAGCCCGTACGATGCGCGGCCCGAACATCGGCTCGTGAAACTCGGAACGCGCGAGGCCGTCGCCGTGTTCGCCCGAATGCGAGCCTTTGTATTCGCGCACCAGCGCGAATGCTTCTTCCGCGATGGCGCGCATTTTCTTCGCGTCGCCCGCGTCTTTCATGTTCAGGATTGGACGCACGTGCAGGCAGCCGACCGACGCGTGCGCGTACCAGGTGCCGGTGGTGCCGTACTTTTGAAACACCTGGGTCAGGCGATCGGTGTACTCGGCGAGGTCCTCAAGCCGCACCGCGCAGTCCTCGATGAACGACACCGGTTTGCCGTCGCCCTTCATCGACATCATGATGTTGAGCCCGCTCGCGCGCACTTCCCACACCGCCTTCTGCAATACCGGGTCGATGATCTCGATGACCGCGTCGGGAAAGCCGAGCGTTCCCATCAGCTCGCCGAGATCCGTCAACCGGCGCCGCGCGTCCGCTTGGTCCTCGCCGGAGAACTCGACGACCAGCAGCGCGTCGGGTTTGCCCTTGACGAACCGATCCACCGTCGCGCGAAACATCGGAATCTTGCGCGATAGGTCGATCATGGTGCGGTCGATCAGCTCGACGGCGCTCGGGTCGAGCTTGACGATATGCTGCGCGGCGTTCATGGCGCCATAGAACGTCGGGAAATGACAGACGCCGAGCACCCGGTGCGGCGGAATGGGTTGCAGGTCCAAATCGACGCGCGTGAAAAGCGCGAGCGTGCCTTCGGAGCCGACCAGCAGCCGCGCCATGTTGTGGCCGGCCGCCGAAACCATGTCGAGGTTGTAGCCGCCGATGCGCCGCAGCACCTTCGGGAAGCGGGCGGCGATTTCCGC
>JAJPKH010000153.1 GCA_021323795.1 Acidiferrobacteraceae bacterium
AATCCACGAAAAACGCGAATCACCGACTTATGAACGAACTTGCCGTTCCCGAAGGCTTTCAGCCGCTCAAGCGCCTCGCCGCCTTCCTCGACATGATCGGACCGATCTACGTAAAAAGCGTCGGCAAGTCGCGCATCGTCGCCATCCGTATCGCGGAAAAACATCTCAATATGCGCGGCATCGCGCACGGCGGCATGCTGGTCACGCTCGCCGACAGTGCCCTCGGCATCAACCTGTCGTACCACGACGAACCGCCGCGCCCCATGGTAACGGTGAATCTTTCCACCGACTTTCTCGAACCCGCGCAGCTCGGCGAGTGGCTGGAAGCGCACGTGAAGGTTCAGCGCATGGGCGCGCATCTCGCCTTCGCCAGTTGCAACCTGCAAGTCGCCGACAAAGTGGTGCTGCGCGCGAGCGGCGTATTTTTCATTCTTGCGGGCGCGGCACCGCCGCTGCCGGGCAAAGAGCGCTTCGACGGTTGACGCGCGACATGCCGAAAGTTCACGTCCTGCTCACCAAACGGGAACTGGATCACCAGCGGCTGCCGGGCAAAGTGGTGCTGGTGCTCGACGTCCTGTTCGCCACCACCTCCATCGTCGCCGCACTCGCGCACGGCGCCAAAGAGGTGGTACCGCTGCCGAACGGCCCCGCCGCGCTGGCGAACGCCGAGGCGCGCGCGCCGTCTTCCTATATCTTGTCCGGCGAGCTCAACACCGAAACCCTGCCCGGCTTCTGCCATCCCACGCCGCTCGCGCTGATGCGGGAGAATATCTCCAACCGCACCGTGCTCTACTGCACCACCAACGGAACCGTGGCGCTGCACAAATCGGCCGCCGCGGATCATGTCTACGCGGCGGCGTTGATCAACGGCCGCGCCGTCGTCGAGCGCGTGACGCGCGCGCACGGCGACGAAACCGTCCTCATCGTCTGCTCCGGCTCGGCCGATAATTTCAATCTCGAGGATTTTTACGGCGCGGGGCACCTGGTAGCGCTGGTTCGCGAGCTGGGCGCCGGCCGCTACGACTTTACCGACGCGGCGCTCGCCGCCGGCCTGCTCTATGAACGCGGCGACGCCATGGAGTGCCTCACTCGCGCGCGCGTCGGGCGCATGATGCTCGAGCGCGATCTCGAGGACGAGATCCGCTTTGCGGCGCAGAAGGATTGCTTCACCGTGGTTCCGAAACTCGTCGGCGATGCACTGCGCCCGGTCTAACCCGCCCGACGAAAGCCAGGTTGGAACACGGCTGCGCGACGCGAAGGTCGAGCGCGGGCGATCCGAAAACAACTTCCAGCGGCTTCACCGAAGGGTCCGCCGTTGGCCCGCGGACGCCGAGCTCGAACGTGGGTCGCAACCCGGTGCTCTCACCGGCGCCCTGAATTATTATCGCGCCGTTGAAGCGCGTGCCCGCAGGCCCGCATCGGTGATTCACCAATTTCCCGATCGAGTGAATCATCTCATGCGAGAATTCCTCGGATGCCGCTGAGCGGCGCAACACCTGCTATATCGATTAACACAGAGCCGCGTAGAGCGGCTCGCCTAAGGGGAACCCATGCCCACCGTTACCTTCCAAAACCTTGAACAACTGCGTGAGCGTGTAGGCCAGGAAATCGCGGTCAGCGATTGGATCACGCTGACCCAGGAGCGCATCGATCGGTTCGCCGACGCCACCGACGACCATCAGTGGATACACGTCGATCGCGAGCGCGCGGCGCGCTCCGCGTTCCGCGGCACCATTGCCCACGGCTTCCTTACGCTGTCGCTGCTGCCGCATTTCCTGAACGAGACGCTGCGGCTGCCGGACGCCAAGATGTCGGTCAATTACGGCTTGAACAAGGTACGGTTCACGGCGCCCGTGCGCGCCGGCAGGCGTATACGCGCCCGGATTGCACTCCTTAATATGGAGGAAGCTCCGGGCGGGGCGATGGATCTGCACTGGAAAGTGACGATCGAAATCGAAGGCAGCGACAAGCCGGCCTGCATCGCCGAGACCATATCGCGCCGCTACGCGGACTGACGGCCGGCGAGATTACAGGAGACGACGATGAAAGCGCTGTTGTGCACCGAGCTCGGTTCGATCGAGAAACTTACGGTGCAGGAGGTACCTTCGCCGCGTCCGGGTGCGGATCAGGTGGTCGTCGACGTGAAGGCGAGCTCGATCAATTTTCCGGACGCCTTGATGGTGAAAGGCATGTATCAAGTGAAACCGCCGCTGCCCTTCTCGCCCGGCGCCGAGCTTGCCGGCGTGGTGAAGGAGGTCGGCGCAAACGTCCGGCATATCGCCGTCGGCGACCGGGTGGTCGGGTTCTGCGGCCACGGCGGATTCGCGGAGGAGTGCCTCGCCCCCGCCGATCGGCTCATGCCGCTGCCGGCGGGGATGGATTTCGAGCTCGCCGCCGCGTTCGGTCTCACCTATTGCACTTCGCTGCATGCGCTGCAGGAATGCGCCCAGCTGAAAAGCGGCGAAACCTTGCTCGTGCTGGGAGCGGCGGGCGGGGTCGGCATCGCCGCGGTCGAGATCGGCAAAATCATGGGCGCGCGCGTCATCGCCGCAGCGTCGAGCGATGAAAAACTCGCGGCGTGCCGGCAAGCCGGCGCCGACGACGTCATCAACTACAGCAGAGAAGAGCTGCGCCAGCGCGTGAAGGAACTGACCGGCGACAAGGGCGTTGACGTGGTCTACGACCCGGTGGGCGGCCCGTACTCCGAGCCCGCCTTGCGCGCGACCGCCTGGCGCGGGCGCTTCCTCGTCGTCGGTTTCGCGGCGGGCGACATTCCGAAAATTCCGTTGAACCTCGCGTTGCTCCGAGAACGCGCCATTATCGGCGTTTATTGGGGCGACTGGACGCGCCACGATCCCGCCGGTCACCTGCGCAACGTAAAGCAACTGGTAAAGTGGATCACGGAAAAGAAACTAAGGCCGTTGATCAGCGAGCGTGTGTCGCTGCGCGAGACGCCCGCCGCGCTCGAGCGCATGACGCAGCGCAGAGTCAAAGGCAAGGTCGTCGTGTTGCCCGAGGCCTAGAAACGCCCGGCCGCCGTTTACGCCGGGCCCCTTCCCCGTTGGCGTTCGCCAGGCGAGCACGCGTCATTGCCGCCACGCTCGCTTCGAGAAGCGCGCACGATCCGTCTAGTCGGATCATCCCTTAATGACACCGGAGAAGCGCTTAGGTGATATAGGCGGCTTCAAGATTTCCGGAGGAGACCACACCACGCGAAGACTCCAGTGAGGCGATCGGACTCGAGGAGAGCCGATTACGGAATCCTGCTCGTTTACACGGAGGAAGCGCTCATGGGAAAGACAGTACTGGTTACAGGTGGAATGGGTGGGTTAGGCGAATCCATTTGCACGAAAATGGCGGACGCCGGCCATCAAGTGGCGACCACGTATTCGCCGCACAACAACAAAGCGCAGGATTGGCTGGGACGCATGCAGGCGAAGGGATACGCCTTCGCCGCGGTGCGCTGTGACGTAACCGACCACGATTCTTGCCAGCAAGCAGTTGCGGAGGTGTACGAACGCCTGGGGCCGGTGGATGTGCTCGTCAACAATGCCGGCATTGCGCGCGACATGACGTTCCGCAAAATGGACAAAGGCAACTGGGATGCCGTGATCAACACCAACCTGAGCAGCTTGTTCAACATGACCCGGCCGATCGCGAACCGCATGGCGGAACGCGGCTGGGGCCGAATCATCAACATCTCTTCCGTCAACGGCTGCAAGGGCGCATTCGGGCAGACCAATTACGCCGCGGCGAAAGCCGGCATGCACGGCTTCACCATGTCGCTCGCGCTGGAGCTCGCGAGAAAGGGTGTAACGGTAAATACCATTTCGCCCGGTTATATCGCCACCCGCATGACTCTCGCCATCCCCAAGGATGTGATGGAGGCGCACATTCTTCCGCAAATACCACTGGGGCGCCTCGGTCGGCCGGAAGAAGTCGCGGCGCTCGTCCTCTATCTCGCCTCCGACGAAGCCGCGTTCGTGACGGGGGCGAATATCAGTATCAACGGCGGGCAGCACATGCACTGAGCGCGCGACGCAACCGCGTCAACTCCAGGCGCGGCGATCGGTTTACTCCCCGGCGCAACGCAAACGCCGCGCCGAAGGGACCGCTCGGAAGTCAAGAAAATTTTTTCCCCGCGTCACCGGGTCTTCAAACCTGCGCGACCCATCTTCCTGCAGGAAATTTTCAATTTCTTTACTACAATAGTGTCTATTACAACGAAGACCGCCGATTAGCGCGCTCAGTTCGATGGACGCAACGGTAGGTCTCGGCAATGACACCGCGCTTCGTGTTGTTGCGCGAATTGCACCCAGCTTGCAGGAGGAGGTCGGCATGTTTTTGAGTTGCGCTATCGCCCACGTTCTTCCCCTACCCGCCTCAGCCACGCCGCAACGCCGTTAAGCCACATGGAACATATCGTGGGAACCGTAGTGGCCGCCGCCCTTGCCGCGGTCGCCGTACTGGTGATCGCACGGTGGAAAACCACCGAATTCCGCCCCTTCTTCAGAGCGCACATGATCTTCGACCGGAATACCACGCAAAGCGCGAGCACGCCCCGCCCGCGCTCCGACAGGCCTGGTTCTGCTTCGCCTACCCCGGCGCCGGGCGATTCGCTCGCCACCCCGCGCTTACATAGTTTTCTCAGCCTCGGACCGGGCGGCTTTCATCGCGTCGCCTATACCGAGTGGGGGGATCCGAGCAACCCGCATGTGCTGATGTGCATGCATGGGTTCACCCGCAACAGCCGCGATTTTGACGTCCTCGCCGCGCGCATGGCGGACCGGTATCGCGTCGTGTGCATGGACGTGGTCGGTCGCGGCGCGAGCGATTGGCTCGAACGCAAAGAGGACTACGACTACTCGCTTTACCTCTCCGACGCCGCGGCGCTGCTGGCGCGCCTGACGGCCCCCGGCGCCGATCCGTCGCATCCCGCCGCCGCCATGCCGCACGCGCCGATCGTCGACTGGATCGGAACGTCGATGGGCGGCCTGATCGGCATGCTGCTCGCCGCCAAACCGAACTCGCCGATACGGCGCCTGGTATTGAACGACGTCGGACCTTTCATTCCCTGGCCGGCGCTCACGCGGCTGCGAAACATGCATCTGCCGTTCGACAAGCGCTTCAACGACATGGACGAGGTGGAAGCACATCTGCGCGAGATCTTCGCCTCCTTCGGTCCGCTCGACGATGCTCGCTGGAAGCACGTGGCGCGCCATAGCGCCGTGCAACTCGCGGACGGCGCATACGCGTTGGCCTACGATCCCGGCATCATGAACAGCATGAACCACGCGCGCAAAGGCATCGAATTCGGACACAACTTCTTGTCCGGCGTCGATCTCTGGCCGGTTTGGGAAAGGGTCAAATGCCCGACGCTGGTGCTGCGCGGCAGCGTCTCGGACGTCTTGGTTCCGTCCGTCGCCGAGGACATGGAGCGCCGCGGCCCGAAAGCGCGCGTGGTCGAGCTGCCCGGCGTAGGCCATGCGCCCTGGTTGATGGCGGAAGATCAGATCGCCCTGATCCGCGAATTCTTGCTCGCCCCGGCGCCCTAACCTGCGAGCGCGTATTAGTTCGATCGCTCCGCGATCCACGCGCCGATCGCGGGCGGGACTTCCTTCTGCGATTTCCCGCTGATGTAGATGCCGATATGCCCGCCGCCGAACGCGAGCTCCCGATAATCGTCGGTGCCGACGTATTGTTTGAGCGCGAGCGACGCCTGCGGCGGCACCAGATGATCCTCCTTCGCGTATACGTTCAGGACCGGCATGGTCACCTTCTTCAAATCCACACGATGTCCACCGATCGTGAGATGTCCTTGGATTAATTTATTCTCCTGATAAAACTCTTTGATGAACTGCCGGAAGGCCTCGCCCGCCTGGTCGGGACTGTCGAAGATCCATTTTTCCGTGCGCAAGAAATTGTGCAGATGCTCGAGGTCATCGAGACGATCGATCAAGTCGACGTACTTCTGTCCCATGAGGCGGTAGGGCTTGAGCATGAGAAAGATCCAGTTGAGCATCTCGCCGGGGATATTGCCGAACGCGTCCACCGCCGCGTCGACGTCGACGCGCTTCGCCCAGCGCGAGAGCATGTCCGCGGGCGTATGAAAGTCGACCGGCGTCACCATGGTCACGAGATTGCGCACCTTGTCGGGATGCAGCGCCGCATAGCAGAGGCTGAACGTGCCGCCCTGGCAGATCCCGAGCAGATCGACGCTTTCCGCGCGGTAGCGGCGCCGCAGCACGTCCACGCACCGGTCGAGATAACCGTTGATATAGTCGTCGAGCTCGAGATAGCGGTCGGCACGATCCGGATAGCCCCAGTCGATCAAATACACGTCGAGCCCGGCGCCGAGGAGACCGCGAATGATCGAGCGGTCCTCCTGCAAATCCGTCATGTACGGGCGATTGACCAGCGCATACACGACAAGGAGCGGCACGCGCGTTTGGGCCTTGGCCGCCGGCGGTTTAAAGCGATACAGCGTGAGCTTGTCTTCGCGATAGATCGCCTCCTTCGGGGTGACGCCCGTCGGGATCTCGCGCACTCTAAGCAGGTTGTGCACGCCTTCGCTCAGCTTCTGCGAAACGTTGGTGAATTCACGAAGCGCCTGATCGGGCGGAATGCGCGGGCTGGCCATGCTTGCGGCTCCAGTTTCAGTGATGTTTGGTCTTCCGGTGCGGTTTCGAATCGGTCGACGACGCGGTACCGCTGCGTTCGAGTCGCTCGTTCAGGCGTTCCAGGTCGGCTCGCAGCGTACGGTTTTCGCGCCGCGTTTCGTGGATGCGCCGATGCATCGTATCGATTTCGCGCCGCGTCGGAAGATTCATGCCCTCCAGCATGTCGTCGAGCAGCACCGAGCTCTGCTGCTTCACGGCCGACAAGGCGTTGATCAGCCGCCCGTACAGCGCCGCATACTCGTCCGACAATACATACTCGACGTACATTTCCTCGCACGCGTCCACCCACAGGTCGTAGAGTTGGCGCAACGAATCGATCGGCGCGCGCGCGGCGGCCGCATCCAGTCGTTTACGGAAGTTCTCGATCGAGCGGCGACCCAGGCGCACGAAAGCGAGATCGTAGTGTTGCAGCGCCTCGACGTAGTCGGCGACGCGTCGCCATAGCTGTTGATACTGCTCTTGCAGCTCCCGGGTATAGCCGATGCCGGGAATCGACAACAAGCGGTCGCGCTTGTCCTTCAGCTCGACGCGCACGCGCACCGCATCCGCCTGCTTGGCGGACTTGAGAACGTCGCCGGGGATCGGGAGCAGCGCGGATACCGCCTGGCGCCATGCATCGAGCGGCAATTCCCAAAGTGCCGCTGCGGCGGGTGCGTCGGGTCCTGACGTCGAGGCCGCGCTTCTCTCCGTCGCCCCGAATGTCTGATTAAGGCCGTCGAGCCATTGGTCCAACGCGGCGCCGCTGTCCTCGCTCGTGCGATCGGCAAACTGCTCCGCCATCTCAAGATACGGCCGACTCAAATCGACCAAGCGGCCGAAGAGTTCCTGCGTGGGCGGGGGTACCGCGGGGGCGACCGCCTCCCACCACCGGCGCAAACCCTCCGCGGCCGGACCCGGCGCTTCACCGGGAACGGCGAACGCGAGGGACTGCCGCGTCAAATCGAGCCAGGCATCCCAATACTTTTGTTGCGCAGTAAGCCAATCGCTGCTTGCCGGACGTTCGTCCATGAACTTATTCCTGGAGTAAAAGTGAGGATAAAAACGGGAACGGTCCCCGCCCCGTCCGCGAGAACAATCCATGCTAACATCGCGCTTCACATTGCACGAAAATATTTACGCAGCCGGAAGACCGAGGCCGCGACGTTACCCCGCATTTCCCGACACCAAACATTCCGTGAAAGAGCCGCGAGTCATAAAAAAATATCCCAACCGCCGCCTCTACGACACGGAGAGAAGCTGCTACATCACCGTCGAGGATGTGCGCGAGCTGGTGCTCAAAGGCACAGAGTTCAAAGTGATAGACGCGGATAGCAACGAAGACATCACGCGCGGCATTCTCATCCAGATCATTACCGAGCACGAGTCCGGCAAGAGCGCGCTCTTCAGCACCGAGATGCTGGCGCATTTCATCCGCCTGTCGCACGATGCCGCACAAGAGGCGTTCTCCCGTTATCTCGACCAGAGCATGCGTCTATTCCTCGAGCAACAGCAGCTCCTGGGAGAGCAGATGCAAAAAGCGCTAAGCGGAAGAGCGGTCACCGACATGGCGCGCCGCAATCTCGAATTCTGGCAGAACTTGCAAGACACTTTTCTCAACGCCGCGAGCATGAGAGTGCCGCCTAAGAAAGGGTCGGGCAAGAGCGGAAAGCGCCCGAAATAATTCGCGCGTTATCCGGAAATACCCTCAGTCGCTGCGCTTGACCCGCTTCGCCCGCATGCCTAATGTTGCGCTGCGTCATTGTTGCAGTGCATCAATTAACAGGAGACCAGTTATGGCGACATATGCGGAAGCATTTAATCGGATGGGCGAGACGGTGCTCGAAGCCACCAAGAAGATCGCGGAAATCAACGTGCGCGCGGGAGAAAAATTGCTCGAGCAGCAGGCGGACCTGGCGAGCCAGTGGGTCAATGCCGCGACTCGCAACGTCGATCTCGCCGCCAAAGCCATGGGTTATCATGAGCTCTTCGCCGGCCAGGCACAGATCGCACAGGAATACAGCCAGCAAGTGCTTTCCAACTGGCGCCGGGCGGCGGAGATCGTCGGCGAAGCGAGTCGGTCCGTCGCCGAAACCGTGGAGCAGGCGGGCCGCAGCGCGCGGCAGGAAACGACGAGACGGCAGGGACAAGCCGCCCAAACCTGAACGGAACGCCCGTCGCAGACACGTGGCGATCACGCGCTTGTGACAGGCAGCCAGCCCGAGGCGGCCGAGGCGGTAGCCGAAGCAGCATCCGAGTCATCGCGAGGGCCCGAGCTGCCGGAGTCACCCGAGGCATCCAAGGCGCCCGCCGCTGGTAAGAAGGGGCGACACAAAAAGAAGTAGCGCGGGGCGATGCGCGCGGCGCATCGCCCCGTTTTTCAACGTGCCGCGCGCACGCCGGTGGGACAAGAGACGCCGGTGCCGCCCAATCCGCAATAGCCGCCCGGATTCTTGGCGAGATATTGCTGGTGATACTCCTCGGCGTAGTAAAACGCCGGCGCTTCGCGTATCTCCGTGGTGATCGGGCCGTACCCCGCCCTGCCGAGCTCTTTTTCGTAGCGATCTTTCGACTCCAGCGCCGCCTGACGCTGCGCGTCGCTATGCGTGTAGATCGCCGATCGATACTGCGTCCCCACGTCGTTGCCCTGGCGCATACCCTGCGTCGGGTCATGTGACTCCCAGAACACTTTGAGCAGCCGATCGTAGCTCACTTTGTTGGGATCGAAGACCACACGCACGACTTCCGCGTGGCCGGTGTCGCCGCTGCACACCTCGCGATAGGTCGCGTTCGGCGTGTGGCCGCCGGCGTATCCGACCATGGTGCTGTAGACACCCGGGATTTCCCAAAATTTGCGTTCCGCTCCCCAAAAGCAACCCAGGCCGAACGTCGCGAGCTCCGTGCCTTCCGGAAAAGGCGACTTTAGGCGATTGCCATTCACAAAGTGCCGCTCCGGCACTTCCATGGGCGTCGTCCGGCCGCTGAGCGCGTCGGCGGGCTGCGGAATTGCAGTCTTCTTAAAACCAAACAGGGCCATACGTCACCTCCTGCCGTTTTGCTTCCTTAGTCTGCCTCAAGTTCCAAACCTTACACCAGCGCAACCAAAACCGGGCGTTTTGGTCTTAAAATCGCCCCATCCCGCTGCGGTTCCGCGCGTCAACGAGGAGACAAATATGGCAGAACTGGCGCATGTGGTCCTTTATGTGCGCGACCTCAAACGGTCGGTGGCTTTTTATCGGGACGTCGTCGGCCTGCCGCTGATCGGAGAAATTTTCGATGGCCGCGCGGCCATGTTCTCGAGCGGAAAGACGCATCATGAGTTGTTGCTCATCGAGGTCGGCAACGCGCCCGGGCCGCTGCCCGGTCATCGCATCGGGCTCTATCACATCGGCTTCAAGGTCGGCGAATCGCTCGACGCTTTGCGCGCCACGAAAGCGCACTTGGAGAGGGCAGGCGTCGCGATCGAAGGAATGTCGGACCATACCGTGAGCCAAAGCTTGTATCTGCGCGATCCCGACGGCAACGAGCTCGAGCTGTTCGTCGACGACCCGACGTTCGATTGGCATAAATCCAAGGCGTGGATGGAGGCGCCGGTCAAACCGCTCAGGCTTTGAATGAGAAATACATCGCGGTTGTCCTAACGAACTGACTGCCGTGTCATCGGCATTTCTAATGCCGAACAAGGTGACTACCCCGCGATGACCGGCGTCGGCCTCTACGGAAAGCGTCAGCCTTCGGGCGTTTCCATGTTCTCCCGGTACATATTGCAGAACAGCGCTCCCTGTTCGAGCGCGTCTTCGAGCGCGACATGCGTGTGCGGGCGCTCGTCGAACCAGCGTTTGGGCAAATAGGTACGCGAGGTCATGCGGAACGCGGTCTTGCGCATCCCCATCGCATACGAGCGAATGTCGAGCGCGTTCTCATGGAACGGCCGCTCGCCGGTGAAACGGAACAAGTACCAGTAGATCCACATGAAATCCCACGAGGCCGGCCAGCCGAGAAATATCGCTCGGCCGGGCAGACCTTGCAGCCATTTGAGGTATTCCGCCATCACGGCCTGCGGCGGTCGTGCGTTCTTGCGCGTCGCCTCCCACGCTTGCGGAAAACCTTTCCACCACTCCATGGTCCGCGCATCCGCCGTGGCGTCCGGCAGCGTTTCGAGGTTGGCGGTGAATGTGCTGATCACCGTCTTGTCGCCAAGAAATGCCGCCGAACCCAGGCTTAGCATCGAATGCGGGCCTGGAATCGGCCCATCCGCCTCGATGTCCGTGCTGACGTAAATTTCCGGGTCTTTGGCCATAAGCGACGAAGAAAGATTGGGAGAGAACAGGTAAGCCGACCCTGTTGCTAACGAAGCGGGTAAAGTTTCCCGCCGGCATTCGGCCGGTCATATTTGTAAAATTCCGGGCCCATCACGGCATCGAGCATGCGCAAGCGCTCCTCGGGGGCCGGATGGGTCTTGTACAACAACTGCACGCGATCGTCGGTCTTCGCCACGCTCGCGATCTTCTGCAGCACGGCCGGCAATCCGTAGGGTCCATAACCGGCGCGCGCGGCGAGCACCGCTCCCTGGCGATCCGCCTCGAACTCGGCGTCTTGATCCAACCGACGCGCGAAAAGCTCGGCGCCGTTTCCCACGAGGCGTTTCACCAGCTCGTCCTTGTCGCCGCTCAAGCGCTTTTCGATCGCTTTGCGGCCTTCTTCGAGCAGCATGGCTTTGCGCATCAACTCCACCTGGTGGCGCTCCACCACGTGCGTGATTTCATGGCCCAGCACGCCGGCGAGCTCGCCCTCGTCGCTCAGGCTCGCGTAAAGACCGCGCGTAATGAGAACGTAACCGCCGGGCGCCGAGAACGCGTTCACGTCGGCGGAATCGATGACGCCGAAATGCCACGGCAGATCGGGCCGTTCGCTGCCCGTCGCCACCCAACGGCCGACGGTATTCACATAGCGCTGCAGCCCGTCGTCCTTGACCAACGGCGCGACGCCGAGAAGATTCGCCGTCACCTGCCGGCCGACCTGGATTTCGTCGTCGTCGTTCAATACCA
Source organism: Acidiferrobacteraceae bacterium (assembly GCA_021323795.1). Lineage (GTDB taxonomy): Bacteria > Pseudomonadota > Gammaproteobacteria > Acidiferrobacterales > Sulfurifustaceae > JACQFZ01. The sequence continues at coordinate 11,705 of JAJPKH010000153.1, forward strand.
ACAACAGGCGTTTCGATTCCGGTATCTTCTCGCGGAGTTTGTCGCGCCAATCGGCGGCGTCGGCGACCGAAATCGACAATATCACACACAGCGCGATCAGGGATTTAAACAGGCGCATGATCAGCGCGGCGCCGGCAAGTAAGCGATCTGGCGCCGCTCGAGCTTCTGCCCGCGCGCATACGCCGCGGCCTGCTCTTTCGTAACGCCATAGCTTTCCAGGCGTTGCTCCTCGGCGGGATTCGGCTGGGCCTTGCTCAATTGCTCCTCGCTCAGGCCGCGTATGCCCGTGGTGCTGACGATGTTACCGCTGCCCGCGCGGCCGGTCGCCATTTTCACCGCCGACTCGAGCTCGCGCGTGCTCGCGCTGTCGGCGCCCGGCGGCTGGCTGCTCACGTGCAAGAGCCGCACCCATCCTTGCTGGCCGCCGCTCGTCACCTTGAGCCAGCCGCCGTTGCGATCGACGATCGCTACCGCCGTGCGTGCCGGCAGCCGCTTGAGCGTCTTCGCATCGACAAAGGGCTTGTCTTTGAGATCCGTATCCCGCACCACGACGGCCGGCGTTGGAGCCATTTTCGCCGACGAGCCGGCCGTCTTGGTTGCCGGGGACGTCGCGGCTTCCGCCACGCCATCGCCGCTTGTCACGGGGGTCTGTGCGGGAGCCGGCGCCGGGTTGGATGAGGACGCAGGGCGGGCGGCTTCCTTGTCGCACGCGGCCGCGAGCAACACGAGAACAACCGCCGCGCCGATGGTCACGAAAGATTTCATTATCCGCATTCTAACCCGCGATCGACGTGGACGGACAATCGAGCCCCGCCCGCACGAGCCGCGAGGGAATTTGCACGGTGGCGCACTCTCGGCAAGTCTCGGCAAACCCGGGCGTGTACAGCGCGTCTCGCGGCGTCGGTTGTTGCGCCAGCTCGAGCGTGGTCATGATCGCCGCTTTGCCGCGTGCCCGCCACCGGTCTTCCGGGTCGATCGTGAGTCGAACGGCGTGCAGCGCGAGCTGAGCGTCCGACGCGAAATCGTGACGATCGAAGACAGCAACGCTGCGCTCCAGCATCTGCAGCAAGTCCCGCAACGCCGCGCAGGTCTGCGCGGGAGTCACGAGCCAATAGAAGAGAATCGTGTCCTGGTAAATCACGTTCATGAGCGGCGCGCTATTGAACAGGCGCGGCGCGGAGGCGCCGTAGCGCGTGCGCCCCGCCTGCTGCTGCAAAACCGCGTTGACGCGCCGCTGGTGCTGGAGCGCGGACGGACGGAAGCGGCACGCGAGGAGCAACACCTGGCAATCGCGGCCGGGATCGAGGGCGGTCGAAAACAACGGGTGCCCGTTGCGGCGCATGACCAGCACGCGGTTGTAGATGCGCACAATGAAGAAATACGCGAGCACGGCGGTAAACGGGGCCGTGAGGTTCACGAACCACGTGGTGAAGTTCACGAACAAATAGGTCAGCGCGAGAAAGGCCGTCTGCATCGTCGTGAAAAGCGTGTTCAGCCACAGCGGATCGACGTTGTAGACGAAGGCCACGGTGAGCAGCACCACCGCGATCACCGAGATGAGCATGTAAAAACCGGAGGGCAGCTCCGTGAGGTAGTCGCGGTTTTTCAGATTATCGATCGCGGTCATCAAAATCTCGACGCCCGGATGCACCTGCGCCACGGGCGTCGGCTTCATGTCGAAAAGCGACGGCGCGGTCGA
>JAJPKH010000038.1 GCA_021323795.1 Acidiferrobacteraceae bacterium
CCCGGCACCCGCGCCGGCAGTTACGACATTCTGGTTCGGCGCAACGGCAGCAAAGTCCCGATCGAGCACTCGGCGAATCCCATCCACGATGACACCGGCGCCATTATCGGCACCCTCTTCGTGCTGCGCGACGCCAGCCGCATGCGCGATCTCATGCACCGCCTGAACGTGCGTGCGACGCATGACGGACTGACGCGCCTGCTGAATCGCACCGAATTCGAGCGGCGCCTGGCGCGCGCGCTCGCGAACATGATCGACGGCGACACCCACGCGCTCTTCTACATCGACCTCGACGGCTTCAAGAACGTCAACGACACTTACGGCCACGGCGCGGGCGACGCGGTTCTGCGCGATGTCGCCCGGGTTCTGCGCACCCGCTCGCGCCGGCAGGACACGCTCGCGCGCCTCGGCGGCGACGAATTCGGCATACTGCTGGAGCATTGTCCGCCGAAGACAGCCGCGGAGTTCGCGCAAGGATTGAGCATCGCGCTTGAAGCTCACCCGTTTCGCGTGCGCGACAAAACGGTCCGGTTGGGCGCCAGCATCGGCCTTACTTCAATCGTCGGACGGCAACGCAGCGTCCGCGAGCTACTCGGCGACGCGGACCGTGCCTGCTACGCGATCAAACGCGCGCGGCGCCCGATGCGCTTTCCGGTAGCGCCGGTCGGCCTCCTCGGGCGATCCGTTTTGCATTCTTAGGGAAGCCCTGAATAACCGTCATTGCGAGGAGCCGCAGGCGACGAAGCTCTAAGCCATTGCCGGACTATTCCGGTTCGCCCTCTTTGCTCCCGACTTCCTCGGTCCCCTCCCTTTTCGATATCCGGCGCGCGATTTGCTCCGGCGTCAGTCCGCTCACGTCCTCCACCACGCCCGTTTCGTTGTAACCCAGATCATCGCGCTCGATGTCGTCCATCGGCCCGGTCCAATCCTCCGGCGGCTCTATCGGCTCGATATCCATCGGGTACCAGTTCTCGAGGTCGATCTCCTCGACATCGCCGTCGAAATACTGAATCTCGATCGTGTGCTCGGCGTCGTCCATCGCGACCACCCGAAAATTCCCGCCCTTGTCGAGATGTCGGTACCACTGATCGACGATCGGCTTATGAATAAACGGCATGGTCATCTCCTTTGATTTCCCCACCGCAATGATGCGCGATAGTGGCGGCGCGTTGATACGGGTCGAACTCCTGGTCTTCCGTGGGGGCACCTCTATTGTCCACACGGTTGATGTCATGACGCCCGGCTCGCGGGTCGTTCATGCTTCAGTGTCCGGCGGGGCGGGGCGACGCCGCGGCGAAGCCCTTGAGCGAATGGGTCGCGTACTTCGCGTGGCAATTCATGCAACCTTCGGTCACGCGGGAGAGATAGAACGCGGCCAGCTCGGCGTCTTTGCGGCGTGCCGCCTGCGCGAGCGCGTCGGCATGATGATGAAAGCGTTCGTCCAGCTCGAGAAACTCCGCCGGCAGCGCCCGCTCCAGTTGATGCAGTTCCTCCGTGCTCAGTTTCTGCTTCATGATGTAGGCATCGCGCACGCGCTCGGCGCGCGCCGCCGCCTTCCCCCAATCTCCGACGCCGAGCGCCGTGACGATCTCGGCGATGCCGTCCTTGAGCCCGGCCATTTCGGCGATAAGCGCGCCGCGCAGTTTGGGCGAAAGCGCGAGCGACGGCGATTCGGCCTGCGGTTCGGGTTGCGCCGCCGCGGCGTAACGTACGACGTTCAGCGACACGGCAACGAGCAGGACGGCTCCAAAGGGTACAGCTCGCAACATCGGGCGCATGGTTTCTCCTTTTCCATGAATATGGGCGACGAGGCCTAGCGGTACACCAGCACCGGGATCTTCGTGTGCGTCAGCACTTTATTGGTTTCGCTTCCGATCACGAGCGCCGCGAGACCGCGCCGCCCGTGCGCCGCCATCACGATAAGATCGCAACCTTTCTCCAGCGCGGTATCGACAATCCCTTTCCATACGAAAATGCTCGCGCTCAACACACGCTCGAACGGCACACCGGCGGACGCCGCCGCGGCCTGGACGCGATCGAGGTATTTGTTACCCTCGGCGCGCGCGCGTTCCCGCATTTCCTGCTCGAGCGATTCATCCACCAGCACCATTTCCCCATAGGAAAGAGCAAAATTGAGAGGCATCACATGCAAGCCGGTCACCTTGGCATTGAGCGCGCGCGCGAGCGCCACACCGCTCTGCGCCGTGCGCTCGGACAGTTCCGACCCGTCGGTCGGGATCAAGATACGCTTGAACATCGGCACCTCCTTCCCTCGGTTGTTGATGTATTCGCCCCGGTTTACATCTCCGGCGGGCCCGCCTCTTCTTTCTTCGTTTCGGGAACTTCGGTCATCGTCGCCTCGGTGAGCAACAGAACGCTCGCGACGGAGACGGCGTTTTCCAGCGCGATACGCACCACTTTGGTCGGATCCACGATGCCTGCGTCAATCATATCGACGTATTCCTTGCGCGCGGCGTCGAAGCCGACGTTGCCTTTGCTCGCGAGCATCTGGTTCACCACCACGCCGCCGTCCACCGCCGAGTTCTCCGCGATCTGACGCGCCGGCGCCTCGAAGGCGCGGCGCAAAATCTGCAACCCCGTGCGCTCATCACCGTCGCACTTCGCCTCTTCGCCCGCGAGCGTTTGCGCGGCACGCAGCAGCGCCAATCCGCCTCCCGGCACGATGCCCTCCGCCACCGCGGCCTTGGTGGCGCTGATGGCGTCATCGAGCGCGTCTTTTTTGCTCTTCATTTCCGATTCGGACGGCGCACCGACGCGAATCACCGCGACGCCGCCGGCAAGCTTGGCCAGGCGTTCCTCCAGTTTCTCCCGATCGTAGTCGCTCGTCGCGTCGTCGATCTGCTTGCGGATCTGCTGCATGCGCGCATCGATGGACTTGCGATCGCCGGCGCCGCCGATGATCGTCGTCGTATCCTTGGTCACCACGATCCGCCGGGCGCGACCGAGCTGCGCGAGCTGCACGTCCTCCAAGCGGGTACCCAGCTCCTCGGACACGACCTGACCGCCGGTCAGCACCGCGATGTCCTGGAGCATCTCCTTGCGGCGATCGCCGAAACCGGGCGCCTTGACGGCGATACAATGTAGCACGGTGCGAAGCTGATTGACGATGAGCGTGGCGAGCGCTTCGCCTTCGACGTCTTCGGCGACGAACAGGATCGGCTTGCCCGCGCGCGCCACCTGCTCCAGCAGCGGCAACAGATCTTTCAACACGCCTATTTTCTTGTCGGCCAGCACCACGAACGCGTCTTCCAGCACGGCTTCCATTTTCGCGGGGTCGGTGACGAAGTAAGGCGAAATGTAACCGCGATCGAACTGCATGCCTTCGACCACGTCGAGCACGGTCTCGGTGGTCTTCGATTCCTCGACCGTTATCACGCCGTTCTCCCCGACCTTCTCCATGGCATCGGCCACGAGCTCCCCGATCGCGGCGTCGTTGTGCGCCGAAATCGTCGCCACCTGCGCCTTTTCCTTGCGCTCCTTGACCGGACGCGACTGCGCGCGCAGCGACTCCATCGCGACTTTCAATCCGCGGTCGAGGCCGCGCTTCAGATCGATGGCGCTCGCGCCGGCGACGACGTTACGCACGCCGTCGGCGAAAATCGCCTGCGCGAGAATGGTCGAGGTGCTGGTGCCGTCGCCGACCGCGTCGCCGGTCTTTTCCGCCGCCTGCCGCAGCATTTGCGCGCCGAGGTTTTCTTCGGGATCCTTCAGCTCGACTTCCTTGGCGATGGCGACGCCGTCGTTGCAAACGACCGGGGCACCCCATTTTTTCTGGATCAATACCGACTTGGACTTGGGACCGAGCGTCACGCGGATGGCGTCGGCAAGCGCGCTCACGCCCCGCAGGATTTTTTCCCTCGCCGCCGAACGAAACAGAATTTGTTTGTACGCCATGACCGATTCTCCATTCTCG
>JAJPKH010000093.1 GCA_021323795.1 Acidiferrobacteraceae bacterium
CGCATGGTTCTCGCCGATACGCTCCATCTCGCCGCGCGCGACAAACCCAAACTGATGATCGATTACGCCACGCTCACGGGCGCCTGCATCGGCGCGCTCGGCACGCGCATGAGCGGCGTGCTGACGAATCGCGCGCCGTGGGTGACGACGCTGATCCGGGCGGGCGAGGAATCGGGCGAACGCGTATGGCCGTTTCCGCTGCCCGAGGATTACGACGATCTCCTGAAGAGCGATATCGCGGACATCAAGCAATGCACCGTGGAAAGCGAGGCGGACCAGATATTGGCGGCGTTGTTCCTGCGCCGCTTCGTGCCCAAGGACATGCCGTGGGTCCATGTCGATCTCGCGAGCGGCAATAACAAAGGCGGGCTCGCGCACATTCCATCGGACGTGACCGGCTTCGGCGTACGCTTCACGCTCAACCTCCTGCTGGCGCAGTCGTTGCGCACCTGACGCGGACGCGGGGCCGCGGCCGCCGCAAAGCAGGCGCTCGCACAGCCGAACGCCGGGTTACACTTCCGGTGTGAGCGACACACAAAACGTACCACCGCCGCGGACCCCGCCGACCATGGGGCGCGCGCGCCTCGTGGCGCTGGCGCTGCTGCTCGTCGCGCTCGGCATCGGTTTATGGTCTTACTACCGCCTGCGCGAATCCGTGTACGAGCTGCGCGCGGGCAACCTGCAAGCGGCGCTCGATGCGCAAGTCAACGCGCTCGACGTCTGGGTCGGCAACATCCAGCAGGACGCGCGCCGCGCCGCCGCCAAGCCCGAGGTGCGCCGCCGCGTGGAAGCGCTCGTCGCCTCCACGCACCCGCCGCAGACCGACGACGCGACCCGCGCCTTGATCGAGCTGCTCGCCGACAGCAGCGAAGGGGCGATTGCCCTGCACCTCATGGATCCGCACGGCGTGATTTTGATGTCGCGCTTCCCGCGCTATGTCGGGCGGCGCGTGTCGCCCGACGTGCGAGCGCGGCTCGCGCCGGTGTTCCGCAATCAGCCGGTGTTCATCCGCCCGTATCATGAGAGCGAGCGCGTTATCGAGCTCGAGGAGCAATTCCCGCATCCGCTCGTATGGATGGAAGTGCCGGTTCGCAGCCGCGCGGGCGCGGTGATCGCCTCGCTCGGCTTCGGCTATCGCGCCGACGAACAGTTTGCGCGCCTGTTCCAAGCCGCGTGGCCCGACCGTACCGGCGAGATCTACGCATTCGATGCGCACGCGCGCCTGCTCACCGAGATCCGCCATGCCGCGCAGGCGCGCGAGCTCGGATTACTCCCGGCGGAGGCGAAACGCAGCGGCGTGCTGTCCCTGCAATTGCGCGAACCACCGTCCTCCGCCGATGCCCAAGGCACGCCGCCGCTCACGGCGCTCGCGCGGGCGGCGCTCGCCCGTTCGGGGGCCGATGAAACGCAAATACATCGCGGCGTTCTGCTCGAACCTTATCGCAACTACCTCGGCGTCGACGTGGTCGGCGCTTGGCGCTGGCTGCCGGAATACGACATGGGCGTGGCGGTCGAGATCGAAGCCGCCGAGGCTTATGCGCCGCTGCGCTATCTCAACATCGGCGTCGCCGGCGTGGTCGTGCTGATGCTGTGCATCGCGGCCGCCCTCTTCATTCCGCGCGCGACGCTGACGCGCTGGTTCCCGGCCGGGGCGCGACGGGTCGGTCCCTATCGGTTACTCGCGCAGATCGGCGAAGGCGCGATCAGCGACGTGTACCTCGCGCGCCATAAATATTTGAAGCGGCCCGCCGCCCTGAAGATTCTAAAACTGTCCGCGTCCACGGATGAGTGGCGCGCGCGCTTCGAACGCGAAGTGCAGCTCGCCGCGCGCCTCAATCACCCGAATACGATCGCCGTCTACGACTACGGCTTGGCCGAGGGCGGGACGTTTTATTACGCGATGGAATACGTCGACGGCCTGTCGCTCGCGCAGCTGGTGGAGCGCCATGGGCCGGTGCCGGCGGCGCGCGCCGCGCACCTCCTGCGCCAGGTGTGCTCCTCGCTCGCGCAGGCCCACGCGCAAAACATCGTCCATCGCGACATCAAACCGCAGAACATCATGGTGGCCCGCAACTCCGGCGACGTCGTGAAGGTTCTCGACTTCGGCTTGGTCAAGCATCTCGATGAAGAAGAGACGCGCGACCTGACCCGGGCGCTGCGCATTCTCGGCACGCCGCTCTACATGTCGCCCGAGCGGATTCGCGATGCCGGCGCCGCGGACGCGCGCGCCGACATTTATTCGGTGGGCGCGCTCGGATTCTTTTTGTTGACCGGCCGGCGCTTGTACGAAACCGCGAATGACCACGATCTCACCTATCACATTCTGCACGTGCCGGCGCCGCGCGCCTCGGCCTTCGCCGCGCAGCCGGTTCCCGAGGTGCTCGATGACTTGCTGTACCGCTGTCTCGCGAAGAATCCGAGCGATCGGCCGGCGAGCGCCCAGGAAATGATCGCCGTCCTCGACAAGGTGCTGGCCGAAGACGCCTGGACACGCGAGCAGAGCGACGCGTGGTGGCGCAGTGCGAGCGCGGCCGAGCACGCGGGCGCCGGCCGGCCCGCGGACTAGTCGAGCTTGGTGAATTTTCGCCACGCGTAACCGGCAAGACGAGGTGAGCCGCCGCCGCTCCACCGGTATACTGCGCCGGCCAATGGCAACGAAGAAGACACCGCGTCCCGCTCTCCTCACGCTCTCCTTCGGCAACTTCGTCATCGGGACCGGCACCATGATCATCGCCGGCCTGCTGAATCTCATCGCCGCCGATCTGCATACCTCCGTCGCCGCCGTCGGACAGCTGCTGGCCGGCTATGCCATCGCGGTCTGCGTCGGCGCCCCGATTCTCGCCGGCATCACCAGTCACATCAGCCGCCGCAAGCTGCTGGTCGGCGCGCTGGTGCTGTTCGCCGTGGGACACGCGTTCGCCGCGGTCGCGCCGGATTACACCGTGCTCATGGCGCTGCGCGTGCTCACCGGCTTCGGCGCCGCCATCTTCACGCCGCAAGCCGCGGCAACCGCGGGCGTGCTCGCGCCGCCGCAACAGCGCGGGCGCGCCATCGCGCTCGTGTTCCTCGGCTTCAGCTTGTCGAGCGTGCTCGGCAATCCCATCAGCATCTACCTCGGCGCGGCATTCGGCTGGCGCACCGCGCTCGCCGTCGTCGGCGGCATTTCCGCGCTTTGCGCGGTGCTGCTGTACCGGCAAATTCCACAACGGTTCTACGTGCAGCGCATCGACGCCGCCGCGTGGCACGATGTATGGCGCAACCGCGCCCTACTTCTCGTGCTCGCGACGAGCGTGCTGCAGGCGGCCGGGCAATTCGTGCTGCTGACGTATGTCGCCGCCGTATTCAAGGAATACATCGCCGCCACGCCGGCCGTCATCGGGCTGCTGTTTTCCTGGATCGGCGTCACCGGCTTGATCGGCAATGTGATCGCCGGCCTCCTCATGGACCGCATCGGCGCCGCGCGCGCCGTCGCGATAGCGACCGCCTTCATACTCGCCGGCTTTCTGCTGTGGCCGCTCACGCGCGGTTCCATGCCGTTCATGATTACGGCGCTCGGGCTTTGGGGGCTCGGCGCCTTCGCCGTCAACGGCGCGCAGCAGGCGCGCCTGGTCGCGCTCGCGCCGCGCCTCGCGTCGGCGTCGGTCGCGCTCAATTCTTCGAGCTTTTATCTCGGCCAGGCAACCGGCGCGATGCTTGGCGGCGCCGCGCTCACTTCCTTGGGAATGAGCGCGCTCTCCTGGGTGGGAGCGGCTATCCTCGTGCTCGCGTTCGGCGCGTCCTTCGTCGCGGAACATCGGGCGCGCGCGCAGCCGGCATAGCGGGCCGGCGTAATCGCGCCGGACGGCTACTCGACTTTTCGGTCCTCGCTCTTCGCCCGCTTCATCGCCTCCGGCTCCAACTCCTCGGCGCTTTTGTTCTGCTTGATGAATACGCCCCAGGCGGCGAGCAGCGCGGCGGCCGCGATGCCGATCGTCGCCGCCTGCGGCAACGCGGACGGATCGTCATGAATCGACTGAAACACCGCCACCAGGAACTCGATCGAAAGCGACACGATGACAACCACGAGAAAACGCGACAGGAACCGCCGCACGCGCGTCGGCGCGCTCATTTGCGCTTCCCGCACGACTTCCTCCTCGAGGATCGTTTGCCCCAGCTCGAGCGCGGCCACCGCGATCGTCAGCAATCCGATGCTTTCGAGGATGGCGTTGAAGCGATCTCTTAGCGACGCGGCCCCTGCGGGGTTGACTCCTTGCCACAACTCGCCGACGGCGAAAAAGATCAGCGCCAGCGCGGAGCAGATGAAAAAGAAAATAATGATGGCGTGCCCGAACAAGAATACTTTCCGGATGATCTTGGACATGGACTTATGATTACCCCCATCGTTATTGTCGAGCCACCCGGCCGGCGTGTACGACCGCCGAGTTCCGGCGGCGTCACAGGATGCGGTTGAACCACAGCAGCGACAGGAAAACCGCGAGCAGCGCCGCGACCGCCGCCGCTCCCGAGAAAAGCGCCGTGATCTCGGTTTCCTTCTTCTCCAGCTCGAAGCGCGCGTTGAGCGCCTGGTAAACCTTTTTAAGGTCGTGCGCGCTGCCGGCGTAAAAATATTCGCCGTGAGTCATGTCCGCGATGGTCTTGAGCGTTTTCTCGTCCAGGAATACGCGCATGGACCAGCCTTCGAAACGGATGACGTCTCCGCCCGTCGTGCCGATCCCGACCGTGTAGACGCGCACCCCGCGATCGGCCGCCATCTGGGCGGCCTCGACGGGATTCGGGCCCATGGTCGTCTGACCGTCGGTAAGCAGGATGATGGCGGCCGACGGGTACGAGCCGGGTGGAACCGGCTTGAACTCCTTGTCCCCGACCCGGTTCGGCGCATCGTGCCGCAGGCGCGCGGCCGGGCCGTAGATCATCGCGCTCACGTCGATGCCGGCGTCGGGAAAAATCGTCGCCAGCGCAACGATGATGCCGCTGCCGATCGCCGTCGCGCGCTGGAGTTGGAACCGGTCGATGGCGGCAATGAGATCGTCGCGGTTTTCCGTGGGCGCCTGCACGACCGATGCCGTGGCGGCGAACGACACGATGCCGACGCGCGTGCCGCGCGGCACGTCGTTCACGAAGGCCTTCGCCGCCGCTTGCGCCGCTTCGAGACGACTCGGCTGGACGTCCGTCGCGCGCATGCTGCCGGAAACGTCCATGGCGAGAATAATCGTTTGCTTCTCGGAAGGCAGCGTGACCACCGCCGCCGGACGGGCCAGCGCGACGAACAGCGCGATGACCGCGAGCAGAAACAACAGCGGCGGTACGTGACGGCGCAGGCGCTGGCCCGCGCCCATCGCCTCTTTCACCATGCTGAGGCTCGCGTAGCGCAGCGCCGTTTTCTTCTTCCGTCGCAACAGCCACAGGTACGCGACCACGAGCAGCGGCACCGCCGCGAGCAGCCAGAGCATTTGCGGCCAGAGAAACGTCATACCGTTCCTTCCCAACGCGCCGGCGGCACTCCCCGCGCCGGCAACCCGCCGCCCGCCGCCGGCTGGCTGCGTCGCTTGCGCAGCTCGGCGAACCGGAGAATGGCATCCGCGAGATCGTCGCTCGTCGAGAGCTCGAGCGCATCGACGCCGGCCGCCTGCAACGCCGCGCGCAACTCGGTTTCCCGCCGCTCGGCCGCGCGCGCGAAGCGCCGGCGAAAACCGCGCGCATGGGTGTCGACGAACAGCTGCTCGCCGGTTTCGGCGTCCTGCATGACGAGCAGCCCGAGATCCGGCAATTCCATCTCCAGCGGATCGTAGAGCCGCACGCCGATGACTTCATGGCGCTGTGCGAGCTGCGCCAGCGGCTCGGCCCAGCCGGGCTTGCTGAGGAAATCCGAAACCACGAAGACGAGCGACCGCCGGCGCACCACCCGGCACGCGGTCTGCAACAGCTCGCGCAGATTGGTCGCCGCCGACTGCGGCGGAGGAACGCGGGACAGCATCGAATGCAGAATATGCAGCACGTGGCGCCGCCCGCTGCGCGCCGGAATCACGGTGTCCACATGGTCCCCGTAGAGGAGCGCGCCGATGCGGTTGCCGTGGCGCGTCAGGAGCCGCGCCATCAGCGCGACGAAATCGTTCGATACCGACTGCTTCTTCACCTGCGAGCCGAAGTCCACCGACGCGCTCAGGTCGAGGAGCAGCCAAGCGACGATTTCACGGTCTTCGTGGTACTCCCTGACGTAGGGCGTTTGCAGACGCGCCGTGACGTTCCAATCGATGTAGCGCACGTCGTCGTGATACTGGTACTCGCGCAGATCGGCGAGATCGAGCCCGAAGCCGCGAAAGAGCGTGCGGTAATCGCCGTGCAGCAGCCCGTCGAGGCGGCGGATTACCGTCCATTCCAAGCGCCGCAGAATGGCTTCAGGATCGCGCGCCGACGGCGACATGGGTCTCGAGCGGCTTCTCGGGAGCCGGAATGTGCTGCATGATCTGATCGAGCAATCGATCGGGCGTTACGCCGTCGGCGACGGCTTCATAGGAAAGCACGAGCCGATGACGCAGCACGTCCGGCGCCATGTCGGTGACGTCCTCCGGCAGCACGTAGGTGCGTCCGCGCAGATAGGCGAGCGCCCGCGCGCCCTCGATCAGATGGATCGAGGCTCGCGGACTCGCGCCGAAGGAGAGATAGCGCGCGAGATTCGCCAGACCGAAACGCTCCGGGTTGCGGGTGGTGGCGGCGAGATGCACCGCGTATTGCACGAGCGAAGGCTCGACGTAGCCGGCGCGGCACTCGCGCTGCAACCCGGCGAGCTGCTCGGTCGTGGCCACCGGCGTCACTTCGGTCGGCTCGCCCGTGACGCGCTCGACGATGACGAACTCCTCTTCTTCCGTCGGATAACCGACCAGCACCTTCATCATGAACCGGTCCACCTGCGCCTCGGGAAGCGGATAGGTCCCTTCCGTCTCGATCGGGTTCTGCGTCGCCATCACCACGAACGGCGCGGGTACCCGGTGCGTTTCCCCGGCGATCGTCACCTGGCGTTCCTGCATGACCTCGAGCAACGCGCTCTGCACCTTGGCCGGCGCGCGGTTGATTTCATCGGCGAGAAGCAGATTGGTGAAAACGGGACCGAGCGAGGTGGCGAAGTCGCCGGTCTTCTGGTTGTAAATGCGGGTTCCGACCAGATCCGCGGGCACGAGGTCGGGCGTGAATTGAATCCGGCGAAACGCGCCGCGGATGGTTTGCGCGAGCGTCTTCACCGTCAATGTCTTCGCCAGCCCCGGCACCCCTTCCACGAGCAGGTGCCCCTGCGCGAGCACCGCGACCAGCACGCGCTCGAGGAAATGGTCCTGCCCGACCACGACTTTCTTCACCTCGTAGAGGATGCGTTCCATCAGGGAGGAAACTTCGCCGCGCTGCCTGTCGCTTTTATCCATAGGTCCTCGCGTTAGAACGGCGGCACGCCGACGGCGGCCGCCGCGTTCTCGATGGGAACGGCAAACCCGATGCCGACAAAAAAGCTGCGCTCGGTCGGGTTCAATAGACTCGTCACGATTCCGACCACTTCGCCTTCGGCGGTCACGAGCGGGCCGCCGGAGCTTCCGGGATTGACGGCGGCGTCGAACTGGATGAGGTTCGTCAGCAACTGCTTGCCTTCGAGCGAGAGGTACTCGCGGCGCAATCCCGACACCACGCCGGCGGAGACCGACGGGCCGATGCCGAACGGAAAACCGACGGCGACGACGCGATCGCCGGGCGCGAGGTCCCGTGTCGAGCGCAGCGTGGCCGGGACGAGATCGTCCGGCACTTCCCTGGCCTTGAGGACGGCGAGATCGTGCTCGGGGCGCGCGCCGATGATGTCGGCCTCGGAGGTGGGACCGTCGGCGAACGTCACCTCCACGCGTTCGGCGCCCGCGATCACGTGCAGATTGGTAAGAATGGCGCCGCTGTCGAGAATGATCACGCCCGTGCCGACGCTCGTTTCCGC
>JAJPKH010000078.1 GCA_021323795.1 Acidiferrobacteraceae bacterium
CCGCGCGCCTGCGCTTCCAGCAGCATCGCCAGCGTCGAGTCTTTCGCAAAAGAAATGGACCCGATCGGGTCCATGATGACGCCAAGCTTCAGTTTTCGGGTCACGAGCTGACTTCTTTGAGCTCGCGCGCCGCGGCGAGCAGCGCGAGTCGCGCGACCACGCCGTAGGCGTAGAACAACGGCGATGCTTCGCCAGCGGCGGTTCGCGACTCCGCCATCGGCTCAAAATGCATGCCGGGCGCGTTCAGGTTTTCGGTGTGTCCTCGTTCGGCGTGGACGCGATAAAACCCGCCGACGACAGCGGGTCCGATCATATAGATCACCGGTTCGGCGGACGCCGGCGGGTCTCCGAGCGTCTCGAACGTATGAACTCCCTCCTGTACCAGGACCTGCGTGACGGTTACTCCTTCCTTTGCGTGCGCCATCTTGGTCCGCTGCTTGCGATTGAGGTCGCGCACTTCATCCGGACTTTTCACGCTCATGATGGCCATGCCGTACGTGCCGGAGTCCGCCTTGATAACGACGAAAGGCTCTTGTTCGATGCCGTATTCGCGGTATTTTTTAGCGACCGCGGTCAGCACTTCATCGACGAAGGACGCCAAGCAGTCCTCGCCTTCGCGCTTTTGAAAATCGATGTGTCCGCAATTGCGGAAGATGGGGTCAATCAGCCACGGATCGATGTGCAGCATTTCGGCAAATTCGGCAGCGACGCGGCGGTAATGGGCAAAGTGGTTCGACTTACGCCGGTTACTCCAGCCGAGGGCCGGTGGCGGGACGACCGGCTGCTCCAGGCCTTCGAGAATGGGCGGACGGCCGGCCGAAAGATCGTTATTGAGCAACACCAAACAGGGGTCGAAATCTTCTACTCGGACTTTGTTGCCGACGCGTACCAATCGCTCGAGGGTAATCGTGCGTCCAGAAGGCACCTCGACGTTACGCGGGGTCGTCAAGTCCGGTAACAGCGAGCCGATGCGAACCTCAAGCCCGGCGCCGGCGAGAATTTGGACCAAGGTGGCTAAGCTTTCGAAATAAAAAAGGTTGCGGGTATGATTTTCGGGCACTACGATCACGCGCCGCGCCGTCGGACAGATCTTTGCCACTTCCCGCCGTATCGCCTCGGTGCATTTCGGCCGGAAAGCCGGTTGTAGATTGTTGAAGCCGGCCGGAAACAAATTGGTGTCGATCGGAGCCAGCTTGAAACCCGCGTTTCGCAGGTCTACGGACGCATAAAAAGGAGGCGGCACGTCCCGCCATTTCGCTTCGAACCAGGACTCGACAGCCGCGTGGTGGTCGTTTAGTTGCGCCTCCATGGAGGGCAAGCGAGCTGGTCTTAAGACGGCCGGACGCGATTCATTGCCCATGGTTGCCGCGGTTCGTTGTGGGGACCTCACAGGATAGCGGCATGCGGCCACTGAGACCAGCCGGGGCTAGGCCCTATGGCATAGATCGTGCAGATCCAGTGACTGAGCCGCAAGCCTGGAATGTCTTGCGACTGCCGTGTGGAGGCGAAAAAGCGCACGTGGATGAATGGTCTATAGTTTCCTCAGGGCCGGGGAAGCACGGCCAAACAGGAAGCGCTTGCAATATTATTTGCGCCACCGATCATTCGAGTAAGGGAACATTGCAGAAATTACGTCACCCGCAGCGCCCATGCACCAGGAGACGGTGACGGTCTTGCACTAGGCGTCGGTCGCAGACGCACTTAAAAAAGTATGCGTCGGTGAGCGTTGGTCAGGACGGCGACCAAACGCCGGCTTTCAAGCGAAGCGCGATAGCGCCGCGAAGCAATAGCCGGGGTTGCGCAGTACGCGAGTATCTTCGCGCCGGAGGCCCGTGCACGGACATGCGGGCCGGGAAGAAACCCGAAGTCGCACCAACGGAAGGCGCGCACAGCGATCGTAATGCTCGGCTTTAGAGGGTTCTGCTGCGTGGGTATCAAGGTAATGATCATTGATGACAGCAACACGATCCGTCGTACCGCGGAGGCGTTGCTCAAGAAGGCCGGGTACGAGGTCTACACCGCGGCCGATGGATTCGAAGCGATGTCGCTGATTACCGATAACCAGCCCGACATCATTTTTGTCGACATCATGATGCCGCGTCTGGACGGTTATCAAACGTGCCAGCTGATCAAGAACAACAGGCGTTTCAAAGATACGCCTGTCATTATGCTCTCGAGCAAAGACGGGCTGTTCGATCGCGCACGCGGTCGCATCGCGGGTTCTCAGGAGCACGTCAACAAGCCGTTCACGCAGGAAGAGTTGATCGATGTCATCAATAAGTATGTCCATTAAGAACGGTGTTGCCGAAGGCTCGGTCGCGATAGCCAAAGTAAACGAGACAAGCGGATGGTGGAACCATGGCAATTAAAAACGTGCTGGTCGTCGACGATTCGGCGACAGATAGACATCTTCTGACGGAAATTTTGAAGAAGAATGGATACACCGTTTCCATCGCCACGAGCGGCGAGGAAGCGATTACGAAAGCGAAGCAGGAGAAGCCCGATCTCATCCTGATGGATATCGTGATGCCCGGCATGAGCGGCTTCGAAGCGACGCGCAGTATTTCTCGCGACGCCGACACCGCATCGATTCCGGTCATTATTTGTTCGACGAAAGGGCAGGAAACGGACAAGGCGTGGGGTCTGCGCCAGGGCGCGAAAGACTATCTCGTCAAACCGGTCAACGAGAAGGTGCTGGTCGAGAAGCTGAAGGCGCTCTGATGGCACGTACCGGTCAGGATCCGCTCGCGCTGCTGCGTAAGATTCAGCGCGACAGCATCGCGACGGCTCCGGGGCTGCCCCAAGAAATTCAAGCGGCGGCGCTGTGGTCGGGCGTCGCCTTCCGCTTGGCGGACCTGCGGTTGGTAACGCCGCTCGATGAAGTGCTCGAAGTATTGCCGTGCCCCGAATATACGACGGTACCGGGTACGAAATCGTGGGTGAAAGGTGTCGCGAACGTTCGCGGCAACCTGATCACCATCATGGATCTCGCCGAATATTTCGGCAAGCCGCCCGTGTTCCTCGATGAGCGCGCGCGGCTGTTGGTGATGAACGTACCCGGTCTGCACACCGGTTTGCTGGTGCACGAAGTGCTCGGCTTGCGTCACTTCGACGAGGAAGCAGAGCGGCAGCAACTGCCGGACTTGGACGACCCGGTCATGATGCATGTGAAAGGAGCCTTCGTGCGAGACGACGTTCTGTGGGGAGTCTTCGACATGAAGTCGCTGGCGGAGAGCGCCACGTTCAAGCACGTGGCGTCGTAGGACATTTGAGGTGAGGTGAAGACCATGGCAAGAGCAGCAAAAGAAAATCTGATCGATCAACCCTCCGAGGAAATTATCGACCTTGCCGACACGAAAATGGCGGATGAAGCGATCGCGGAATTTGCCGAGGGCAAGGAAAGCGGAGCCGGCGCGCCGCGTGGTCGCGGCATACTCGGCCTCTTCTCCGGCCTGCCGTTCCTGTTGGGCGGCATGGTGCTTTCGATGATCGTTATGGTGTGGTTGCTCTTCATCAACGCGCAGCGATCCGAGCGCGAATCGCGTTACATCGAGCAATCTTCGCAGTTGCTCATGTTGTCGCAGCGCGTGGCGAAAGAAGCGCGCGAAGCGGTGTTGGGAAACCCGGACGCCTTCAAGGTGCTCAAGGACTCGCGCGACCGGTTCGCACAGATCGTTACGTCGTTGCGTGACGGCAGCCCGAGCCTGGGCATCCCGCCGAGTCCGTCCCAAGTGCAATCGCAGCTCGGCGCCGTGCTCGAAATCTGGGCGCCGAAGCAGGACCGCGAAGGCATGCAGCGCGAGGTTGACCAGATTCTCGCGCAGGAGAAGTCGCTCTTCGCGATGCGCGAGAACGTGCAATCGATCAACCAGACAAGCCCGCTGCTGCTCACCTTGGCGGATGAAATCGCCGAGCTCGGCGCGGAAGCCGGCATGAAGCAGGCGGATCTCTATATGCTAAGCCGCCAAGCCATGTTATCGCAGCGTATCGCGAAGGACGTCAACATTTTCTCGCAGGGCGGTAACGACGCCGCCGTCGCCGCGGCTCAATTCGGTAAGGACGTAAAGCTCTTCGCCGAAACCGACGCGCAGTTGCGCCGGACCGCGCCGAAAGCGCTGCTGCCGAAGTTCGATGAGATGAATGCCATCTTTGCCGAAGTGACGAAGAGCGTGGACGGTATTCTCGGCAGCGCGGCGGAACTTTTCGTGTCGCAGCGCTCGGGCCAGGTTATTTCCGAGCTGTCCGACCCTATGTTGACCAAGGCGCGCGCCCTGGTGGATGCGTACTCCGCGTTGAGTCAGGGCCGCACCATACTGCAATCGGCAATTTTCGTATTCGGCATCGCCACCCTGGGCTTCTTATTTCTGTTGGCCCGCAAGATCGTCGTGGACGCGCGCGATCGTGAGCGCCTTACGTCGGAACAGAACCGCCAGACGCAGGACGCCATTCTCAAGCTGCTCGACGAAATGGGCGACCTCGCGGACGGCGACCTCACGATTCAGCCGGAGGTGACGGAACAGATTACGGGCGCGATCGCGGACTCCATCAACTACGCGGTGCGCGAAATGCGCGGCCTCGTCGCACGTATTAAGAACGCGGCGACACACATGGCGGTCGCGTCCGAGAACTCCCGGCAGACGGCCACGGAGCTTACCGAGGCGGCGTTACGCCAAGCGGCGCAGATCACCGAGGCGAGCAACCGCCTGGTGACCATGGCGAAATCGATGGAAGACATGTCGAAGAGCGCCGAGCGCTCCGCCGAAGTGGCGCAAGGTTCGGTGCAAACCGCGAAGCGCGGCACACAAGCCGTGCAGGATACGATTCGTGGTATGGATGAAATGCGCGAGCAGATTCAGGAAACCGCCAAGCGCATTAAGCGCCTCGGTGAGTCGTCGCAGCAAATCGGTGAAATCGTCGAGCTCATTAACGACATTGCCGAGCAAACCAACATCCTCTCGCTCAATGCCGCTATTCAGGCGGCGATGGCGGGTGAAGCGGGCCGCGGCTTCGCGGTGGTCGCGGACGAAGTGCAGCGCCTCGCCGAACGTTCCGCCGAAGCGACGAAGCAGATCTCCGAGCTCGTCAAAACCATTCAAGCGGATACCAACGAAGCGGTCGCCTCGATGGAGCAAGCCACCAACGGCGTGGTGCAGGCGACGAAGCTTGCTGACGCCGCCGGTCAGGCGCTCGGCGAAATCGAATCGGTGTCCGAACAGCTTTCGAACCTGATTGTAAGCATGTCGCGTGACGCGCACCGTCAGTACGAAACGGCGACGGTGGTATCCTCGAGCATGGCCAAGATCCAGGAGGCGACGAGCATGACGTCTGTCGGTACGCGCCAAACCGCCGAATCGATCGGCAAGCTGTCGGATCTCGCGCGCGAGCTCCAGGCGTCGGTCGCCGGCTTCAAGCTGCCGACTTGATGATACAAACGGGCGAGTATCGCCCAGACCGCGCGGCATGACGCGTCGGGAACGAGTGTGCCCATGAGCACGTATAGGAAAGTCGATCCGAGCACCCTCGGGTGGGTGAAAAGCGAGATCGACGAAACGCTTAAGCAAGCGCGACTCGCGCTGGAGGGTTTCGTCGAGAACCCCGCCGACCGCGGCCGCTTGCGGTTCTGCATCACGCATTTGCACCAGGTCGTGGGCACGCTGCTGATGGTCGAGCTCGATGGTGCGGCGATGATGGCGCGCGAGATCGAGGCGCTCGCCGAGGCGGTGTTCGAGGAAAAAGCAAAGCCGACGCATGAGGTGCTCGATGCGCTGACGCGCGGCATCCTGGTGTTGCCCGACTATCTCGCGCGCCTGCAGTATGGCCAGCCGGATCTACCGCTCAAACATCTGTCTTTGTTAAACGAGTTGCGCGCGGCGCATCACGCCGATCCGATCGCGGAGCTCGACTTATTTGAACCGGACCTTTCGATTCGTCCTCCCCCGACGGTCGGCCGCGAACGGCTGCCGGACGCCGAATTCGCCGCGCACGCGCGCCAGCTGCGCGCCACCTACCAAAGCGCGCTGCTCAATTGGCTGCGTGATACAAACGATAAGGAACCGTTGCATGCGATCGCCGCCGTGCTGGAAGAGCTGCAGGCGCAAGCGAGCTTGGGTGTACTCGAGCAGCTTTTCTGGATCGCCGGGGGATTGCTCGAGGGAATGATCGAAGGGGCTCTCGAACCGACACCGGAACGAAAAAAACACCTCGCGCGCCTCGATCAGCAAATCAAGAAGATCGTCGACGGCACCGAGAAGTCGGTGCTGCGCAGTTCTTCGGAGGCGGTCGTGCGCGCCATCCTTTTCGAGCTCGCGCAAGCGCGCGTCGCGACGCCGAAAATCACGCAGCTCAAGCAAGCCTTTCGCCTGGACGAGCTCCTCGGCCTCAGCGAGCGCGTCTTGCGGGACAACGATGAAGAGTCGAAGCCTTCGCCCGAAGTTTTGCAGTCCGTGGCCGGAGTGCTCGCGCATGAAATCGAGCAGGCGCAGGATATGCTCGCCTCGGCGTTCGAAGCCCGCCAGACCGACACCGCCTCTTTAGCGCCTCTTCTCGAGTTGCTGCGCAAGATGAGCGGCACGATAGAGATGGCGGAGGTCCCGACACTCAAGAACCTCATCGGCGAGCTGGTCGCCACCTGCGTGGCGCTCGGCGAAGGGCGGGTCGCGAGTTCGGACGCCGCGGCGATGTCAATGGCGCAAGCGCTGCTCGTGATCGAAAGTGGCGCACGCGACATTCATCGCTCGGCAGATGACTGGAAACAGCAGATCGACCAGGCCGTCAATGGACTGAAGACGTTACGTGACGGAGGCGAAACGCCCTCGACGCAAGGTATCGAGGTGAACGACGCGGCGCTGACGGAAACGGAGTATCAGCAACTGCTAAGCGTCGTTGCATCGGAAGTCGGCGTGAACCTGAGTAAGATCGAGGAAGCGCTCGAAGGCTTCGCCGGCCACACGGCGCAAGTCGGCCGGCTGGACGAGATACCGAAGCAGCTCGAGCAGATACAGGGTGCCATGCATATCGTCGGGGCGGAGCGCGCGGTTGAGCTCGCGTCCGTCACTCGGCGGCATATCGAGGATATCCGGCGTGGCGCCCTCGTCATCGATGCCGCCCTGCTCGACGCGCTCGCCGTTTGCATCGGCACCTTGGGCGCTTACGCGGACGGCCTCAAGGCCGGGCGCAAGAATCTCGATTCCCTCATCGAAACGGCGTTACGTGAAGTGCGCAACGCCGTCCAGGGTAAATCGAACGCCGCGAGCGGCGATCCGGTCGGCGTGCTGCGCGAGCGGCTCGACGCTTGGCTTGCCGATCCGACGAACGCGGAAGCGGCGACGGGCGTGCAGGACCAACTGAGCGTCGTTTTCGCCGCGCCGAGCCGGGATCCCGCCAAGACTGAATCGATCGTCACGGAGGTGGGGCGCTTGCTTGACCTCGTCACGGCCGACCCGGCCGCGTTGTCCGAGGAAGTGCAAATGACGCTGCGCGCATCGTGCGATGCGCTTGCCACCTATCGCGCGGTGGCCGTCGCCGTCGCTCCGGCCGCGCGACCGGCAACGCCGTCTCCCGCTCCGGCGGCGGGCAAGCCCGCGCCGTCGGCATCGACGGCGCCCCTGGCGGACAATTTCGACCAAGAAATTCTCGAAATCTTCATCGAGGACGCGCGCGACGTGTACGGCAACATCACGCGCGAGTTCGCGAACTGGCGCGACGACACCGACAACCAGGCGGCGCTGACCGAGCTGCGGCGCGGTTATCACACGCTCAAGGGCAGCGGGCGCATGGTGGGCGCGAACCAGATCGCCGAACTCGCGTGGGCGGTGGAAAACATGCTGAACCATGTGCGCGACGGCAAAATGAAGGCGTCGCCCGAGGTGCTCGATATCGTCGAGCAGTCGCAAGTGCTGCTGCCCGATATGATCGGGCAGCTGGAAGGCGGGCCCGGACCCGCCGGGGACTTCGCCGCGCTCGCCGCCCGCGCGCACGATCTGGTCGCGCGGCGCGGAGAAGCGGCTCCCGCGGCCGCGCCGACGGTTTCCGCGCAGCCCTTGCCCAAGCTCGACGGCGTGCTGCTCGAAATCTTCACCAATGAAGCGCGCGGCCACCTCACCACCGTGCGCAATCAGATCGCCGCCTGTCGTGCCGCGAGTTCCGCGTGCCTCGTAACGGCGAATCTCACCCGCTCGATTCACACCTTGCAGGGTAACGCACGTTCTCTCGGCATTCGCATGATGGCCGAAGCGTGCGCGGAGATGGAGAAGCTGCTGCATTCTCTGCAAGCGCAACATCTACCGATGGGCGATGCGCACTTGCAGCTACTGGAACAGTTCGTCGACGCCGTTACCGATCTCGTCAACGCGGTGGCGGCCGGCTCGACCGAAAGCGGCGATCTGCCCGGGCGCTTTGGCGACATTGCGCGGGGCGCGCACGCGGAGCACGAGAAATTTGCACCGCCCGAGCACGCGCACCCGGTCGCGCCGGCGCCCGCACGGCCCATTGTCGAGGAGACGCCGACGGAGGAGCCGCCGGTGGAGGAACCGCTCATTGGACCTTCGCTGGAAGAAGAAATCGCGCCGCCGCGCTCCAATTTCGTTCAAACGACGGCGCCGATGACACCCCCGCCACGTAACGCGCCGGTGCCCGCGGCGCACGAAACCGCCGCGGCGGAACCGGTGATCGACCGCGAGTTGCTCGAGATCTTCCAGGAAGAAGCAACCGATATTCTGAATCACGTCGAGGAAGCGCTGCGCTCGTGGCGCGTGGAACCCGACAACATGAGCGTGGTACTCGAGCTCAAGCGGTCGCTCCACACGCTCAAAGGCGGGGCGCGCATGGCCGGCGCGATGAGCATGGGGAACGTAAGCCACCAGACCGAATCGCTGCTCATGCAAGTGGAGAGCCGTGTTCTCGCTCCAAGTTCGGCGCTGTTCGATTTGCTCGAGGAGACGCACGACACGCTGGTCTCGATGTTGAACAACATCGCCCGCGGTCAGGCGGGGCCCGCCATCGATGCGCTGCTTGCGCGGTTGACCGCCGCCACGAACGGACAAATGACGGCTGCCGCGCCGCCTCCGGTGGCGCCGGCGCCGGCGGCGGCGCCGGCGCGACCGGTTGAAGCGCCGGCGCGGTCTATCCAGCCGACCCCTGCGCCAGCGGCGCGCGCGCCCGAGCGTCCGCCCGCCGTCGCGGTTTCAACCCCGACAGTTGCGCCCGCGCCGACAATTCCGGACGTTGCCGTGATTCCCGCAGCTCCGCCGGCGCGCGTCGCCGTTACCCCGTCCGCCGGTGCGACAGCGCCGGTGATCGAGACAGTCGAGAGCCGCGCGGCCGAGCCGCCCAAACCGGCGGCGGAGCCCGACGCGTGGGCGGACCGGCGCGAGCGGCCGGGCCAGATTCGCGTCAACACCGATCTCCTGAACAATCTCGTCAACTACGCGGGCGAAGTGTCGATATCGCGTTCGCGCATGGAGCAGCAGATCTACGGGTTCCGCGACAACTTGGCGGAGCTGCGGCGCAGCGCCGTGCGCTTTCGCGAGCAGCTGCGCGAGCTCGAGATCCAATCCGAGTCGCAGATTCTCTATCGGGCCGAGCAGGGCGACATCGGCACGAGCGATTTCGACCCGCTCGAGTTTGATCGCTTCTCGCGGCTGCAGCAGTTGACCCGCAGCCTCACCGAGAGCCTGCACGATCTCACCACGATTCAGCTCAACATGGGCAACTTCGTCGGCGAGGCGGAAGCGGTGTTGCAACAACAGGCGCGCATCAATACCGAGCTGCAAGAAGGCTTGATGCGCACGCGCATGGTCGAGTTCTCGACCCAGGCGGCGCGCCTGCGTCATATCGCGCGCCAGACCGCGCGCGAGCTCGGCAAGCGGGCGGAACTCGAATTCGCCGGCGGCGACGTACAGATCGACCGCACGGTGCTCGAGCGCATGGTCGGACCGTTCGAGCACATGATCCGCAACAGCCTCGACCACGGCATCGAGACCGAGGCGGAGCGCGCGCGCGCCGGTAAGCCGCCGGTCGGGCGCATCGTCGTCGCGGCTCAGCAGGAAGGCAACGAAATCGTCATCCGTTTCTCGGATGACGGCGCCGGCATGAACGTCGAGAAGATCCGTGCGAAGGCGGTCGAGCGCGGGCTCATCGGCGCCGACACCCATTTGAGCGCGGACGACGTGCTTCAGTTCGTGCTGCTGTCCGGTTTCTCGACGGCGAGCCAGATAACGCACGTGTCGGGCCGCGGTGTCGGCATGGACGTGGTGCACAGCGAAGTGAAGCAGCTCGGCGGCAGCATGGCGGTCGATACCAAGCCGGGCCAAGGCACGACCTTTATCATTCGCCTCCCGCTGACGCTGTCGATCACGCAGGCGCTCATGGTCTACGTCGGCGACCAGGCGTTCGCCGTGCCGCTCGCGTCGGTGGCGAACATCGTCGAGTGCACGCCGGAACAGTTGGGCCGCATGGCGGTCGGCAAGAATCCGCTGCTCAACTACAACGACAAGCTCTATTCGTTCATGAGCCTCGGCGCGCGCCTCGGCATCCCGTCCGCCAAGGGCGGAGCGCGCAAGGTGCCGGTGCTGCTGGCGCGCGCCGGTACGCGCGAGGTGGCGATCCAGGTCGACGGTCTCGGCGGCACGCGCGAAATCGTCATCAAGGCGCTCGGCTCGCAGCTCGCCGAAATCAAGGGGCTCGCGGGCGCGACCATCATGGGCGACGGGCGCGTCGTGCTGATTCTCGATATCCCCGGCCTCTGGTACTCCGAGGAAGCGTTGCACGTCGAACACCAGGTGCGGCCGCAGGCCGCGGCCGAAGTGCGCACGCGCCCGGTCATCATGGTGGTCGACGACTCGCTCACGGTGCGCAAAGTCACGGGCAAGCATCTGCAGAAACGCGGTTTCGACGTGATGGTGGCGAAAGACGGTGTCGACGCGGTCGAGCAGCTGCGTGGCAAAGTGCCGGACCTGATGCTCGTCGATATCGAGATGCCGCGCATGGACGGTTACGAGCTGACCGGCCGCGTGCGCTCCGATCCCGCCTTGAAGCACGTACCGATCATCATGATTACCTCGCGCGCCGGCGAGAAACATCGCAGCCGCGCGTTCGAGCTTGGCGTCGACGCCTACATGAGCAAGCCATACCAGGAGGATGAATTGTTCAAGAACATCGACGATCTCCTGGCCCGTGGCCGCCCGCACTAACGCGCCGGTATAACCCATCATGGCTGATGTCGGTCAGTATCTGCGTTTGGTCCTGGACGGGGCCGATTACCTCCTGCCGAGCACCGCGAGCGTCGCCATCGAGCAGCGCGACGCGCTGGTGCCGGCCGAAAACGGCGCCGGTCCGGTCCTCGCCTGGCGCCAGACGCGCAGCGGCCGCTGGCCGGCGTATGGGCTGAACGCCTCGTTCGCGGTCAGCCGTCCCGCCCATTGGCAACGCGCCGTTTTTCTCGACGCCGCGGGACAGCCGATCGGGGTGGTGGCTGACGAAGTGAACTTGCTCGGTCGCGGCGACATGCATGTCGCGCCGTTTCGGCCGCTCGGTGCGCCGCCGACGCGCTTTGGACACTTGTTCAACGCGGCGTGGGTCGACGGTTATCGCATCACGTTCGTTATCGATCCGCGCAGCCTCGCCGGGTTCCTGCGAAGTCTCGGAGGCGCCGCGTGAGCACCGTTGTTGCCGAAGAACGCATTCACAGCCTGGAAATTCCGCTCGCCGGGGCGTCCTTGCTGGTCCCGAGTGCCGCCGTGGCGGAAGTGACCAATCCGGTAAAACTCTTCCCGGTTCCCGGCGCGCCCGCTTGGGTGTTGGGGGTGATGGGCTGGCGCTCGCAGGCGGTGTCGGTGGTTTCTTTTGAGGCGTTGCTGGGTCGCCCCGTGCCGCCGTTGTCCGAAGATGCGAAGCTCGTCGTCTTCTATCCGGTAGCGGGCCCGCGTGCCTCCGACTTCTACGCCGTCTTGTCGATCGCCGAGCCGCGGCCACAGCCGGTGACCTCGAGCTCCATCGAGACCGAAGACCCGAGCCGACTCCCCGACACGCCCTTCGTGGCCGCCGGTGTTCTGATCAAGGGGCGGGCGCTGCTGATTCCCGATTTCGAGGCGCTGCGCCGCGTGTTTTACCCCTAGGAACCTCCGGTTCCTTTTGCCCCTGGGGTGTCGACGGGCGACTAGTACAAGACGCCGTTTCCGGGCCTCTGTTCATGGTTCGACAGGCTCATCGCGAACGGAGCGACCTTAATCGCAGACTTCCCGGCGCTTCACCGTGACCCTGTTGCATCAACCCGCCGTCGCGCGGTTTATGCCTTCGCGCGCGATGGCGCCCAGTTGATCGATCTGCTCCGGCGCAATCACGTAGGGCGGCATGAAATAAACGACGTCGCCGAGCGGGCGCAGCAGCGCGCCGTGTTCGAGCGCGTAACGATAAACGTTACGGCCGCGGCGCTCCTGCCACGGATATCCTTCGCGCGGCTTTTTTCGCACCATCTCGATCGCGGCGATCATGCCGGTCTGGCGGACTTCGGCGATGTGTGGATGGTCCGTGAGCGGCGCGAGCGCCGTTGCCATGCGGTCCGCGAGCACGCGGTTGCGCGCGATCACGTCGTCGTCGCGAAAAATATCGAGCGTCGCGTTCGCCGCCGCGCATGCGAGCGGGTTCCCGGTGTAACTGTGTGAATGCAGGAACGCCTTGAGCGCGGCGTACTCCGCGTAGAACGCCTGATAGACGTCCTCGGTGGTCAAGCAGACAGACAGTGGCAGGTAACCGCCCGTCAGTCCTTTTCCGAGACAGAGGAAATCCGGACGGATGCCGGCCTGCTCGCAAGCGAACATCGTGCCGGTGCGGCCGAAGCCGACGGCGATTTCGTCCGCGATCAAGTGCACGTCGTGGCGGTCGCACGCCTCGCGCAGCAGCTTCAGATAAAGCGGGTCGTACATACGCATCGAGCCGGCGCATTGGACCAGGGGCTCGACGATCACGGCGCAGGTCTCGCGCGCGTGAGCGGCGAGCGCTTCTTCCATGTGCGCGAACGCACGGCGCGCATAATCCTCATACGACTCGCCCGGCTCCCGGAAATAGCAATCGGGCGACGGCACGCGGACCGGTTTTAGAAGCAGCGGTTCGTAGGTCTCCTTGTAAAGGGGTACGTCGCCGACTGACAGCGCCCCGAGCGTCTCTCCGTGATAGCTGTTGGTGAGACAAAGAAAGCGCGTGCGTCGTGGCTCGCTCCGATTGCGCCAGTAGTGAAAACTCATCTTGAGCGCGATCTCGATCGCCGCCGATCCGCTGTCCGCATAAAAGCAGCGGGCAAGTCCGCGCGGGGCGAGCGCGACGAGCCGCTCGGAAAGCTCGATGATCGGCTCGTGCGTGAAGCCGGCGAGGATGACGTGTTCGAGTCGGTCCAACTGAGCCGCGACCGCCGCGTTGATGCGCGCGTTCGCGTGGCCGAAAAGATTGACCCACCACGAACTGATGGCGTCGATGTAGCGCCGCCCGTCATAGTCCTCGAGCCACACGCCTTGCGCGCGCCGGATCGGAATCGGCGGCAGTTCTTCGTGGTCGTGCATTTGCGTGCACGGATGCCAGAGGACCGCGAGGTCGCGGCGGGAGAGGGTGCGGTTGTCCATGAGTGCGGCAGTCCGGACTCGAAGGCAGGGAGTGTAAGAGACTTCGTGATTCCGGAGAAAGAACTCTAAAAATTGCTTCTCCTGTAGGTTCGGTCCAGCCGCGCAAGCGGCGGACCCGACAAATCGTATTGTTCGGCGGGTATCGCTCCGCACATCCGTGTGCTCCCGCGAAATTGGCACATCCTGTGCGGCATCGCTGCGCACATCCGTGTGCTCCCGCGAAATTGGCACATCCTGTGCGGCATCGCTACCCTCAACCCACCCTACAATTATTAGAGGCTCCCTTTTAAGTTCTTAGCTGCCCCGGGATGAGCGGAGGGGAGGTAGGAGGGCTGTACCAGGGAAGTGTTACCGCCGCGGGCGCATGGATGCGCAGGCGCGACTGCCGGGAGCGATTCGTGAGCGGCAATATCATCTATTACACTCGACGACGTGCCGACAGGTACTCGGCTCAATACCCCCAATAACTCTTCAACACGTTGCGTTGGTTCGCGAACGTCTCCTCGGCGGCCGGCTCGAATCGTTCCGCTCCCAAGCCCCGTAACATGGAGCGGCCCGCTTCGGTTTGGTGGGCCTGCAGCAGCGCGTCGCGAATCTTCTCGCGCATGTCGCTCGCCATGCGCGGCGCGGCGGAAAGTATCAAGCGCGTTACCGGCTCGGTCGTCAGTATCACGGCGATACCGGCGCGGGGACGTTCGCCGACAATCGCCGTCGGCAGGAAGGCCGCTTCGACCCGTTTGTCGAGCAACAGGTCGATGCCGTCCTCGGCGTTGCGCACATCCACCAGCACGGGTTGACGCACGGGATTGGGAAACATGGCGCTCAGGCGCACCGCGCCGGTGCTGAGCAGGCCGAGCGACGCGATGCGTCGTCCGACCAATTGCGCGGGATCGAGAACACGGCCGGCCTCGCGCATGATGAGACTGTAGCTCGTCGTGTCGGGCAATTGAGCGAGCACGATGAACCCGAACTTGTGAAGGCGGTAATCGG
Organism: Acidiferrobacteraceae bacterium; assembly: GCA_021323795.1. Classification (GTDB taxonomy): domain Bacteria; phylum Pseudomonadota; class Gammaproteobacteria; order Acidiferrobacterales; family Sulfurifustaceae; genus JACQFZ01. The sequence goes on from JAJPKH010000078.1 coordinate 14,601, forward strand.
TGAAGTGCGGGCCATCGAGCGCGAGATCGTAATTATTGCGCCGCAGGATGTTCCAGTACGCCGGAAAGTTGGGCGGCACCTGGATCGTACAACGGCGACCGGTGAGCGTCTCGATATATTGCGCCAGCGGTTGATAGCTCTTGGTCATGCGTTCTTCGTGCGGTAACGGCTGGATCAAGAGCACGAGCGCCGTCTCATCGGCGAGAAGTTGTCGCGGCGAGAAGAACACGACGACAAGCAATAACGTCGTCAGAGCGCGGGTTTTCAGGCGCACGGCGCGCAACGCAGCAACAGGTCCGGATCTGCAATTCATAAATCGTTACCGATAAGCCCAGTCTAATCCATGTATAAGGAAAGACTGCGAGGGGTGACCGATGGTCGCGGACATCCGATAATGTCGGATAACTGACGACGAGGAATCCCGGTATGGCTCAGGAAACGCCGCTCTGCGAATTCGGGCAGCCGGCGCCCGATTTCAGGTTGCGCGGCGTAGATGATCGCTGGTGGACGCTGCAGGACGCGCGCGGCCCGAACGGTCTGCTGGTGATGTTCATCTGCAACCACTGCCCTTACGTGAAGGCGGTGCGCAGCCGCATCATTCGCGATGTCCGCGATCTCGACGCGTTCGGCATTCGCGCGATTGCCATTAACGCCAACGATCCCGCCGACTATCCGGAAGACTCGTTCGAAAACATGAAGCGCGTCGCACGCGAATATGAGTACCCGTTTCCCTACGTATTCGACGACACCCAAGCGGTCGCCAAAGCGTACGGGGCGGTGTGCACGCCCGACTTCTTCGGCTACAACAAGGATTTGAAGCTGCAATACCGTGGGCGCCTCGATGCGTCGCGCAAGGAGTTGGTGCCGCATGCGCGCCGCGAGCTGTTCGAGGCGATGAAGCAAATCGCGCAAACCGGCCAAGGGCCGCGCGAGCAGACGGCGAGCATGGGCTGCTCCATCAAATGGGCACAACGAAATCTTTGATGCGTACCGCCCCTGGCACGCGTACGACGGATGCGCGCGTCCAATTTCGCCCGCGGCGAAATTGTCGTGAACGCACTTGCTCTAGAATCTTTGCGTATTGCCCCGTTGGTGGCCGTGAGCGAAAATAACGCCGTTCCGCGACCCCGCGCGCAAAGAAGACGCCGCTCCAGCGAGCCCGACGGGCGATCGGTTGTGAAAGAATACCGCGGAGTAACCAGCCTCCTCGTTCACCGGATACGAACTTGCCGGGCCGGAGCGCGATGCGCGCGTCGGCGCCGCGCGCGCTTTCATATAAATGAGGATCGTTCATGAGCGTAAACCAAGTGCAACCGGCGGATGCCGCCTCGAAGCCATCGCGCCGAACGTTGGCGAACGCCATTCGTGCGCTCGCGATGGACGCGGTCCAGAAGGCGAACTCCGGCCATCCCGGCGCGCCCATGGGCATGGCGGATATCGCGGAAGTATTGTGGAACGATTTCCTCAAGCACAACCCGGCGAATCCCAAGTGGGTCGATCGCGATCGCTTCGTGCTATCGAACGGTCACGGCTCGATGCTGCTCTACAGCGTGCTGCATCTTACGGGTTACAACCTTCCCGTGGAGCAGATCAAGAATTTTCGCCAGCTCCATTCGCAAACGCCGGGCCATCCCGAGTACGGCTGCGCGCCCGGCATCGAGACGACGACCGGACCGCTCGGGCAGGGATTGGGCAACGCGGTCGGGATGGCGCTCGCGGAAAAAATGCTCGCCGCGCGCTTCAACCGCGAAGGCCATAGCGTCGTCGATCATTACACGTACGTGTTTCTCGGCGACGGCTGCATGATGGAGGGCGTCTCCCATGAAGTGTGCTCGCTGGCCGGGCATCTTCGTCTCGGCAAGCTCATCGCGTTCTACGACGACAACGGCATCTCGATCGACGGCCACGTGACCGGCTGGTTCTCCGACGATACGCCGAAGCGCTTCGAAGCGTACGGCTGGCATGTCATTCGCGGCGTCGACGGCCACAGCGCCGACGCGGTCAAGCAGGCGATCCTCAAGGCGCGCGCGCAGCAGGATCGGCCGACGTTGATTTGCTGCAAGACCGTCATCGGATTCGGCGCACCCAACAAGCAGGGCAAGGAATCGGCGCACGGCGCGGCGCTCGGTCCGGATGAAGTCGCGGCCGCGCGCAAGCAGCTCGGTTGGAGCTATGAGCCCTTCGTCATACCGCGCGAGATCTATGACGCCTGGGACGCGCGCGCGCCGGGAGCCGCGGCCGAACGCGAGTGGAATGAACGCTTCGCCGCGTATCGCGAGGCGCATCCCGATTTGGCCGCGGAGTTCGAGCGCCGCCAAAACGGCGAGCTGCCGAAGGATTGGGTGCAGCGCTGCCAGGAATTCATTCAGCAGACGGCGACGAAAGCCGAGACGATCGCCACGCGCAAAGCGTCGCTGCAAACGTTGAACGCGTACGGCCCGGTGCTGCCGGATCTGGTCGGCGGTTCGGCCGACCTCGCCGAATCGAACCTCACGATATGGAAGGGCGTGAAGGGAGTTACGCCGACCGACGCGAGCGGCGCTTACATTTATTACGGGGTGCGCGAGTTCGGCATGTCCGCCATCATGAACGGCCTGGCGCTGCACGGCGGTTTTATCCCCTACGGCGGGACTTTTCTGGTGTTCTCCGATTATGCCCGCAACGCCGTCCGGCTCGCGGCGCTCATGAAGATCCGCTCGCTCTTCGTTTACACGCACGATTCGATCGGGCTCGGCGAGGACGGGCCGACGCACCAGCCGATCGAGCATCTGGCGTCTTTGCGTTACATCCCGAACATGACCGTCTGGCGTCCTTGCGACACGGTCGAGACGGCCGTGGCCTGGAAGGCGGCGATCGAACGCAAGGACGGTCCGACGAGCCTCGTGTTCACGCGCCAGAACGTTCCCCATCAGGCGCGCGACGCGGCGACGACGGCCAATATCGCGCGCGGCGGCTATGTCCTTTCGGAGGCGGCCAACGGCCGGCCCGAGGCCGTGATCATCGCCACCGGATCCGAAGTCGGTCCGGCAATGGAAGCGCAGAAATTGTTAGCGGCGAAAGGACGGCATGTCCGCGTGGTTTCCATGCCTTGCACGTCGGTTTTCGACGCCCAGGATGCCGGGTATCGCGAGTCCGTGCTGCCTTCCGCGCTCGTCCGGCGCGTCGCCGTCGAGGCCGGCGTGAGCGACTATTGGCGCAAGTACGTGGGTCTCCCCGGTCGCGTGGTGGGTATCGATCGCTTCGGCGAGTCGGCGCCGGGCGGGCTGTTGCTGAAGGAGTTCGGATTCACGGGCGAGCACATCGCGCGGGTCGTCGAAGAAATTTTGTAACGCGTGTCTAAGAAAAATCTTGGTGAAAAACTTCGTTGGAGATGAGTTAAATGGCTATTAAGGTCGCGATCAACGGGTACGGGCGCATCGGACGCAATATTCTGCGGGCCCACTACGAGGACGGGAAAAAACACGATATTCAAATCGTCGCGCTCAACGATCTCGGCGACGCGGAGACCAACGCGCACTTGACGCGTTACGACACGGTGCACGGGAAATTTCCCGGCGACCTGAAGGTCGAGGGCAACGACTTGGTCGTCAACGGCGATCGCATTCGCGTGTGCGCGGAGCGCGATCCGGCCAAGCTGCCGTGGAAAGACCTGGGCGTCGATCTCGTGCTCGAGTGCACGGGGCTGTTTACCAGCAAGGCCAAGGCGAGCGCGCACCTCACGGCGGGGGCGAAGAAAGTCATGATCTCCGCGCCCGGGGAAAAGGACGTCGATGCGACCGTGGTGTACGGCGTGAACCACAAGATCCTCAAGGCCGGCCACACCGTAATTTCCAATGCCTCGTGCACGACCAACTGCCTCGCGCCGCTCGTCAAGCCGCTGCACGAGAAAATCGGGATGGTGCACGGGCTGATGACGACCGTCCATTCTTACACCAACGATCAGGTATTGATCGATGTGATGCATAAGGATTTGCGCCGTGCCCGTTCGGCGACGATGTCGCAGATCCCGACCAAGACCGGCGCCGCCGCCGCGGTCGGCTTGGTGCTGCCGGAGCTCAACGGCAAGCTCGACGGCTTCGCCATCCGCGTGCCCACCATCAACGTCTCCGTGGTCGACCTCACGTTCGTCGCCGCGCGCGCGACGACCAAGGACGAAGTGAACGCCGTCATGCGGGCGGCCGCCGAGGGCGAGCTGCGCGGCATCCTGAACTACAACGACAAGCCGCTCGTCTCGATCGACTTCAATCACGATCCGGCGTCCTCGACCTTCGATGCGAGCCTCACCAAGGTGATCGACGGCAAGCTCGTGAAGGTGTTGTCGTGGTACGACAACGAATGGGGTTTCTCGAACCGCATGCTCGATACCGCCGTCGCCTTCATGAACGCGAAGTAGAAGCGGAGCCCGGCGCGAGACATGCAAGTTTTATTTAGGTAGCGCGGTATGGCCATAACAAAAATGACGGACCTCGACGTCGCGGGCAAACGCGTGCTCATCCGCGAAGACCTGAACGTTCCGGTCAAGGACGGCGTCGTGACGAGCGACACGCGCATTCGGGCGTCGCTGCCTTCCATCGAGCTGGCGCTCAAGGCGAATGCCAAAGTCATGATCATGTCCCACCTCGGGCGGCCGGAAGAAGGCGCGTATAGCGAGGACAACTCGCTAAAGCCGGTGGCCGAGGTTCTGTCCAAGCTGCTCGGGAGAAAGGTGCCGTTGATCAAGGATTATCTCGAGCGGCCGCCCACGGTAAACAACGGCGAGGTGGTGCTGTTCGAGAACGTGCGCTTCAACAAGGGCGAGAAGAAAAACAGCGAAGCGCTGGCCAAGAAATACGCGGCGCTCTGCGATGTTTTCGTGATGGATGCCTTCGGCACCGCGCACCGGGCGGAGGCGTCGACGGTAGGAGCCGGCGTGTACGCCCCGGTGGCCTGCGCCGGCATACTGCTCGCGCGGGAGCTCGAGGCGCTGGGTAAAGCGCTCGCCCATCCCGAGCGCCCGTTGGTCGCGATCGTCGCAGGATCGAAAGTATCGACGAAACTGACGGTCCTGGAAAATCTCGCGCAGGTCGTGGACCAGCTCATCGTCGGCGGCGGCATCGCCAACACCTTTATCGCCGCGGCGGGCCATAAGGTCGGCAAATCGCTGTACGAGGCCGATCTCGTCGATACCGCCAAGCGGCTCACCGCGTCCGCGAAGGCGCGCCAGGCCGAGATTCCCGTCCCGACCGACGTTGTCGTCGCCAAGGAATTCAGCGCCGCGGCCCGGGCGACGACCAAACCGGTGACCGACGTGGCCGACGACGAGCTGATTCTCGATATCGGGCCGCAAACCGCCCGACATTTCGCGAACATGATCAAGCAGGCCGGCACCATCGTGTGGAACGGACCGGTCGGGGTGTTCGAATTCGATCAGTTCGGTCACGGTACGGAAGTGCTGGCCCGGGCCATCGCCGACAGCTCGGCGTTTTCCATCGCCGGCGGCGGCGACACCCTCGCCGCCATCGAGAAATACAAGGTCGCCGAGCGCATTTCCTACATCTCGACCGGCGGCGGCGCGTTTCTCGAGTTCCTCGAAGGCAAGAAGCTGCCCGCCGTCGCCATGCTGGAAGCGCGCGCGACCGCTCGATGACGCGTCTCGCATTCGCAGCTTGCTGCGTTTTGCGCCGCAGCGGTCCATACTCTTAGAGCCATGTTTCGACGCACCAAGATCGTCGCCACGCTCGGCCCGGCCACCGACGACCCGAAGGTCATGCACAAGCTGATCGAGGCGGGCGTCGACGTGATTCGCCTCAATTTTTCCCATGGCGCGCCCGCAATCCACGCGCGGCGCGCGCAGATGGCGCGCGACGCGGCGCGCGCCCACGATCGCCAGATCGGCGTGCTGGTCGACCTGCAGGGGCCGAAGATCCGCATCGGCAAGTTCAACGACGGCAAGATCGAGCTGCTCGAAGGCGATACCTTCGTCCTCGATGCCGATTTGCCGCTCCACGCCGGCACCAAAGAGCGCGTCGGCGTTACCTACAAGGCGCTGCCGCAGGACGTCGGCCGGGGCTCGACGCTGCTGCTCGACGACGGGCGCATCGTGCTGTGGGTGGACCAAGTCGTCGGTAACGAGATCATTTGCCGGGTCGTGGTCGGCGGCGAGCTGAGCGACAACAAGGGCATCAACCGCCAGGGCGGCGGCCTTTCCGCCAAGGCGCTGACGGAAAAAGACCGCGAGGACATCAAGCACGCGGCGGCGCTCAATGCCGATTACCTCGCTATCTCCTTTCCACGCAGCGCCGCCGACGTCCATGAGGCGCGCGAGCTGTTTCGCGCGGCCGGCGGCCACGGCGGCATTGTGGCCAAGATCGAACGCGCCGAGGCGGTAACGGCGATCGCGGAGATTACCCACGCGGCGGATGTCGTGATGATCGCGCGCGGCGACCTCGCGGTGGAAATCGGCGACGCCGACGTGCCGCCGATTCAGAAGCGCATCGTGCGCGTCGCCCGGCGCATGAACAAGATCGTTATCACCGCGACGCAAATGATGGAGTCGATGATCGAGAACGCGATCCCGACGCGCGCGGAAGTCTCCGACGTCGCCAACGCCGTGCTCGACGGCACCGACGCGGTCATGCTGTCGGCGGAAACCGCGAGCGGCAGGCATCCGGTCGCGGCCGTCGCCGCCATGGATCGCGTGTGCCGCGTGGCCGAGCACGAGGACGAAATGGTGCATCCGCGCGAACGCCGCGAAGCATCGTTCAAGCGCGTCGATGAAGCGATCGCGATGGCCGTCATGTACGTCGCGAATCACCTGCCGGTGAAGGCGATCGCGGCGTTGACCGAGTCGGGCAGCACGGCGCTGTGGATGTCGCGCGTGAGCTCGGCGGTGCCGATCTACGCCATGACGCCGTCAGCGCAAACGCAATCGAAAGTCACGCTCTACCGCGGCGTGTTTCCGGTCGCGTTCGAGCAGAAGAGCAGCGATCCGCCGGTGGTCATGAAGCAGGCGGTCGATGAGTTGCGCCGCCGCGGCGCCGTACGCGACGACGATCTCGTGATCCTGACCATCGGCGAACCGCTCGCGAAACCGGGCGGCACCAACACCATGAAAATCATCCGCGTCTCCGACCTGCGCCTCGGGTGAGTAAACGCGTCCGCCGTCCTCGAAAAGCACACTCTCATCGGTCCTATTTTGAAACGCTTCCCGCGCGGAGGATAATTCCGAGCGGTATTCCCCTGGCCCCGATACTCGTCGTGGCGAAGTCGATCTAACCTTAGGACCGGGGCGCCGAAAAGGGGGCTTTCGGCTGATCGAAAGTCGTCCGGTACTTTCCGAGTCTCGGAGGCGAGCATGGACAGAGCATTGGCCGACGCCAGTCTCGACGATAAATACGTACTCACCGGCGGCCGGGTTTACGTCAGCGGAATTCAGGCGCTGGTACGTCTGCTTATCATGCAACGCCAGCGCGATGCCGCCGCCGGACTCAACACCGCGGGCTTCGTGTCCGGCTATCGCGGTTCGCCGCTCGGCGGGCTGGACAAGGCGCTGTGGGAAGCCGAAGCGCATCTGCGCGCGCATCACGTCAAGTTCCAGCCGGGCGTGAACGAGGACCTCGCCGCCACCGCGGTGTGGGGGACGCAGCAGGTGAACCTGCTCGGCCCCTCGAAGTACGACGGCGTCTTCGCGATGTGGTACGGCAAAGGTCCCGGCGTCGATCGCTGCGGGGACGCGTTCAAGCACGCGAACCACGCCGGAAGCGCCAGGCATGGCGGCGTGCTGCTCGTCGCCGGCGATGATCATGCCGCCTATTCCTCGACGCTTCCGCACCAGAGCGATCATCTGTTCGCCGCCTGCATCATTCCGGTGCTCTATCCCAGCAACGTTCAGGAATATTTCGATCTCGGTCTGCACGGGTGGGCCATGTCGCGCTACTCCGGCTGCTTCGTCGGTTTCAAGGCGCTGTCGGATACCGTCGAATCGAGCGCCTCGGTGGAGGCCGATCCGTTCCGCTTGCGGATCAAACTGCCCGAGGACTTCGTTATGCCGCCCGGCGGCTTGAACGCGCGCCTGTACGGCGGCGCCATACGCCGGCAAGGGGTCGAGCAGGAAGCGTTGATGCAGGATTACAAGATTTACGCCGCGCTCGCCTATGCGCGCGCCAACAAGCTCAACCACACGGTTATCGATACGCCGAATGCGCGCCTCGGAATCATCGCATCGGGCAAGTCGTATCTCGACGTGCGCGAGGCGCTCGAAGAATTGGGCATCGACGAGCGGGAAGCGCGCAATATCGGAATTCGTCTTTTCAAGGTGTCGATGCCGTGGCCGCTCGAGCCCGAGAGCGTGCGCGAGTTCGCCACGGGCCTCGAGGAGATCCTCGTCGTCGAAGAGAAGCGCCAGATCGTGGAGTATCAGCTGAAGGAGCAGCTGTACAACTGGCGCGAGGACGTGCGCCCGCGGGTCGTCGGTAAGTTCGACGAAAAGGGCGAATGGGTGGCGCCGCACGGGGAATGGCTGCTGACGAGCAAGGTCGATTTCACCGTGGCGCAGATCGCCCGCGTCATTGCTTCTCGCATCGGGCGCTTTTACCAGAGCGACCTGATCAAGGCGCGCCTCGCCTTCCTCGCGGCCAAGGAGGCGGTATTGAGCAAAACGGTCAACACGCCGCCGCGTCCCGCTTATTATTGCTCGGGGTGTCCGCACAACACCTCGACGCGGACGCCGGAAGGGAGCATCGCGCTCGCCGGCATCGGTTGCCACGTGATGGCGACCGCGATCTACCCGGAGAGCAACAAGACCGTCACGCACATGGGCGCGGAAGGGGCGACGTGGATCGGGCAGGCGCCCTTCTCGAAGCTCGATCACATGTTCGTGAACCTGGGCGACGGCACGTATTACCACTCGGGATACCTCGCGATCCGCGCCGCGGTCGCCGCCAACGTCAACGTGACCTACAAAATTCTTTACAACGACGCGGTCGCGATGACCGGAGGCCAGCCGGTGGACGGGCCGCTATCGGCACCGATGATCGCGCAGCAAGTGGCGGCGGAAAACGTGAAACGCATCGCCCTCGTGACGGAAGACCTGAGCCGCTACGAAAACCGCTCGGGCTTGCCCGCGTTCGTCACGCTGCACGATCGCCGCGACCTCGACGCGGTGCAGCGGGAGCTGCGCGAATACCCGGGTGTTTCGGTATTGATCTATGACCAGATATGCGCGGCGGAGAAGCGCCGCCGCCGCAAGCGCGGCGAATATCCGCTCGCGCCGCGACGCGTCTTTATCAATCCGGCGGTATGCGAAGGTTGCGGCGATTGCGGCGCGCAGTCGAACTGCACGTCCCTCCTGCCGCTCGAAACCGAATTCGGCCGCAAGCGCGCCGTCGATCAATCCTCGTGCAATCAGGATTACTCGTGCCTGCAGGGCTTCTGCCCGAGCTTTGTCACCGTCGAGGGCGGAAAGCCGCGGCGGGCGAAGGTGCCGCCGGAACTGGACGGGCTGTTTGGGCGCTTGCCCGCGCCGACGAGCCGCTTGTCCGCACGGCCTTACAACATTTTGGTCACCGGCATCGGCGGCACCGGCGTGCTTACCGTCGGTGCGCTGGTCGGCATGGCCGCGCACCTGGAAGGCAAGGGTGTGTCGGTGCTCGACATGACCGGCGTGTCGCAAAAAAACGGTGCGGTAATGTCGCATATCCGTCTTGCTGCCGCGCCGCAAAATATCCACGCCCAGGCTATCGCCACCGGAGAAGCCGATTTGATACTCGGTTGCGACATGCTCACGGCCGGCGCCCACGACGCCATTTCGAAGACGCGGCCCGGGCGGACGGTCGCGGTTATCAATACCTACGAACAGCCCACCGGAAATTTCACCAAGGATCCGGAGTGGCAATTTCCCGCCGATGAAGTGCGCGCGCTGATCGCGGAAGCGGTGGCGAATCGCACTTATTTCCTGGATGGGACGCGTCTCGCGGCCGCGCTCCTCGGCGATGCGATCGCGACGAATCTGCTGATGCTGGGATTTGCCTACCAGCAGGGTCTCGTGCCGCTTTCGGAGGAGGCGCTGTTGCGCGCCATCGAGCTGAACGGCGTGGCGGTCGAGGCGAACAAGCAGGCGTTTCTCTGGGGGCGCCGCGCGGCGGCGGACCTGGGAAAAGTGGAGCGTGTGGCGTACGCGGATCAGGGCGTGGTGGTGCCGATGCCGTTGAGCGTGGAGGCGCTGATCCAGCGTCGCGCGGCATTTCTCACGGCCTACCAGAACGCGCGCTACGCACGGCGCTACCAGCGCTTCGTGCGGGGCGTGCAAACGGCGGAGCGGTCTCTCGACGCCGGCGAGGCGTTGACGCGGGCGGTCGCGGAAAACCTTTTCAAGCTCATGGCCTACAAGGACGAGTACGAAGTCGCGCGCCTCTACGCCCATGGCGACTTCAAGCGCCGTCTCGCGCAAACCTTCGAAGGCGACCTCAAGCTGCAATTCCATTTGGCGCCGCCGGTGTTCGGCCGCCGCGACGCGGCGGGACATCTCGTCAAGAGACGCTTCGGCTCGTGGATGGGGTTCGTCTTCAAGGCGCTCGCGAAACTGAAATTTCTGCGCGGCACCCCGCTCGATCCGTTCGGCCGCTCGGAAGAGCGCCGCCGGGAGCGCGCGCTGATCGAGGAATATCAGCGCGACGTGGCGGAGATCGTCGAGCGACTCACGCGCGAGAGGCTGGCAGCGGCCGTCGAATTCGCGCGCCTCCCGGAACATATCCGCGGATTCGGCCACATCAAGCAAGCGAGCATCAAGCAAGCCAGCGCGCGTGGGGAAGCGCTCAAGGCGGCGCTACTGCGGCCGTCCACCGAGCCGGCGGGCGACTGGCCGAAGGCGAGCGCGAAGTAGTGCGGCTCACCGGTGCTCGCGCTCCGCGGGAACGCGCTGCTTCGCCGGCGCGCTAAAAGCGAACGCTGACCTTGAGGCCTCGACCGTCGTCGCCCGGTTCGAGCCGCAGCTCGGCGCCGTGCAAATCGGCGACGCGCTTGACGATCGAGAGTCCGAGCCCCGTCCCGCGCTGCTCCGCCCCCAGCCGTCGGTGAAAGCGCTTCAGCACTTCGGCGCGATCCTCTGCCGGTATGCCCGGCCCCTGGTCGCTCACGGCAATGCCGGGTCGCCCGTCCGCGCGCGCCACCCGCACGCGCACGACGGTGTCGGCCGGGCTGTAGCGGATGGCGTTGTCGACGAGGTTGCGCAGCAGCACGTGCAGCAGCGCCGGGACGCCCTGCACGTGGACGTCCTCGCCCTCCGCCAGCTCCACGCTCACGCCGGCTTCGTACGCGGGCGCCGCCATTTCGGCGAGCACGTCGGCGGCAATCGCGCGCAAGCGGCACGGTTCCATGGTGCTCGCCGCCGTCTGGTCGAGGCGCGCGAGCGTCAGCAGTTGGTCGACCAGGTGCGCCGCGTGATCGCAGCCGAGGATAACGTTGTCGATCGCGCGGTTCTTGCCGGCGTCGCTCGACGCGTTGCGCGCGACTTGCGCCTGCGCCTTGATCGCCGCGACGGGCGTGCGCAGCTCGTGCGCCGCGTCGGCCGTGAACCGGCGTTCGTTTTCGAGCGACTGGGCGATGCGCGCGAACAGCCGGTTAAGCTGCTCGATGAGCGGGACCACCTCGGCCGGTGCTCGCGAGGAATCGAGCGGCGTGAGATTCGCCGGGTCGCGCCGCGCGACATCGCTTGTCAGCCGCACCAGCGGTTTCAGGCCGTTGCCGACGGCGAGCCACAGCAGGAGCGCGAGCACGGGAAGCGAATAGAGCAGCGGTTGCAGCAGATGCGCCGCGACCTGACGCGCGAGCTTGTCGCGCGCCGCGACGCGCTCCCCGACCTGAATTAAAAATGTTCCGGACGCATCCCAGCTGCTGAAGACGCGCCAGCGCGCATCGCCGACCGTGCGTGTGCTGAAGCCGGGTTGCGCCGGCGCCAACGGCTCGTTCGGCGCGTTGGCGGAATGCAACCGCAACTTGCGCCCCCTTTCCCACACTTGAAACGCGACGTCGCGCGAATATTTGTGCAGCGGCGGCGCGTGCTCGGTCTCGATCTCCTCGATGTCGTGGGATATCTGCGCCACGAGAAGCGATGCCGCCTGCGCGAGATGTCCGTCGAGGAGCTCGTCGATCTCCTCGCGCGCGTCGAAGTACGTGACGGCCGCGGCGGCGATCCAGACCAGCGCCACCGCGACCAGCACCAGCACCAGCAGGCGCGCCTTGATCGAGCGCATGGGAATCAGCTCCGCGGCGCGCGCGGCAGCAGATAGCCGACGCCGCGGATGGTCTGGATCGTCTCGGGGGCGAGCTTGCGCCGCAGATGGTGGATATGCACTTCGACCGCGTTGCTCTCGATCTCCTCGCCCCAGGCGTAGAGCTGCTGCTCGATCTGCGCGCGCGACAGCACCTTGCCGGCGCTCGACATCAGGGCGTGCAACACAGCGAATTCCTTGGCGGAGAGATCGACGGCGTTGCCGCGGAAACGCGCGCGGTGGGCGGCGGGGTCGAGCTCGACGTCGCCGACCCGAAGCACTGGCGCCGGCTTGCCGCTCGCGCGGCGGATCAGCGCGCGCAGGCGCGCGCCGAGCTCGCCCATGTCGAACGGTTTGATGAGGTAGTCGTCGGCGCCGGCATCGAGGCCTTGCACGCGGTCATCGACGGTGTCGCGGGCGGTTAGGATCAGTACCGGAACCGGGTCGTCGCGCTCGCGCAGCCGGCGCAGCACGTCGAGCCCGGAGAGGCGCGGCAGGCCGAGGTCGAGCACGACGGCGGCGTAGGTATCGGTTTGGAGCGCGTGCGTGGCGGCGACGCCGTCGCGCACCCAATCGACGGCGAAGCCGGCCTGGATCAGGCCGGCCTGAACGGCGTCGCCGAGTAAGGCGTCATCCTCGACGACGAGCACGCGCATGCGCTGGCGCCATTTCCGATCCGGCTCAATCCCGGTGATTGTGACCGCGTTCGGTGTGCGCCGAGGCGCTCGCGACGCCGGTTGCCGCAAGGTCCCGCGCCTGCGGATAGGCGACCCAGAACCCGAGCACCGCGGCGAGCAGCAACGCGCCGAGCCACGCGTGGCCGAAGCGAATGCCTTCCTGCGGCTCGCCTTGTTTGCGTCCGTTGATCATGGAACGCACGAGATTTTCCCCATGCATCAAGCTGCTCACGATGACGCCGGCGATATGCACGACTACGACGGCCAGCATCGCATTGGCCACGCCCTCGTGCAACTCTTCGAGCCAACCACCGTAGTCGTTGTACGTCGCGTAGCCGGTGATCGCCGTGAGCACGCCGAGCCCGAGCAAAAGATAAATCGCGAGGCTGCCGGCCGGATTGTGCCCGAGGTAGTGCCGCGGGCGGCGCGTCAGCAGCGACGCGAGATAGGCGCGGATGTCGCTCCAGCCGAACCGGAACGAGCTGAAGCGCGCGTAGCGCGTGCCGATGAATCCCCACAGCAGGCGAAACGCGATCAGCCCCCCGAACGTGTAGCCGAGGAGCACGTGAACGTCGCGGTAGCGCTCGGACTCGGCGGTCAGAAACGCGCCGGCGAAGGACAAGACCAGCAGCCAGTGGAACAGGCGCGTGGGAATATCCCAGACGAGAATTTTCTGTTTCATACATCACCTCTTATCGTGGCGCCCGCCGGGTGCGTTCGCTGAAGTCGCCTTGCGCCGCTTGCGTGTGGCAGGCCTCGCAGTCGGCGGCGCTCTTCACCGCCGGGCTCCGGCGGGTTCGAGCAGAGATTTCGTCGTGTTCTTTTTGGAACCAGCGCGTCTCGGTAATGCGCAGCACCGGCGTCGCGCTCGTTTCTTTGCGCGCGCGCCCGGCGTTCGCCTCGAGGAACGCGGTAATTTCGCGCGCGGTCTTAGCATCGATACTGGCGTCGGTGCCGAAGTGCTGATCGAGCTGCATCATGAGAGCGCGCCACGACGCGGCCGGCAACAACGCGGGCGGATACGCGACATGACAGGAACCGCATTCCGCTTTCCATGCCGGATTCGTCGCGGTGTAAACGTGTCCGTCCGCGAGCGCGACGCCGGCAACGACGAATGACGCCAAGCCGGCGACCAGCGCGCATCTTGATGTCCCAAAACGTGACGCGAAAAATTTCATCGCTGGCTCCTTAGGGACGAACGCCCAACAAGTACGTGAGCACGTCGCCCTTTTCCTGTGCCGTGCAGGCGCGGTTGAGCACGTCGCTGCAATTGCGTTTGAACCACTTCTCGACGTTGGCCGCGTCGGTGAAGCGTTCGGCGTTGGCCGCCGGCGCGAGCGGCGCAATGATTTTTCCGGTCTTCGCATGCTTGCCGGCCGCGGCGGGATTGCGCGTGTGGCAGCTGGCGCAGCTCCATTCGCCGCCGTGCGTGGCGTTGAAGAATTGCTCGCCGCGGGCCGCAGAGAAGCCGCTGAAGCCGGCGTCGGCCTGTTTGGCGGCTCGCTGCCACTGCGGAAGAAAGTCCGCCGGCCGTGCGGCATGGACGACACCGGCGACGAGCGCCGCACCCGACAGCAGCGCGGCGAGGACGAAAGGGAGAGGGCGCATCAGGGCCTCCTTAAGAGATTCGATGCGCAAAGCCTAGTCGCGCCGGCTTAAGAGATTCTTAAGCGGTCGATCGGGAATGAAGGAAGAAAATACCGAGGAGAAACGGAGGACAGCACGGGCGACCGAGAAGGTCTTGACGCGCGACCCCGGTCATTGCGAGCGCGGCGAAGCGATCTCTATTTGCAGATCGCGTCGTCGCCGGGCGCTCCCCGCCATGACGCTTGCCAGAGGTCGGCGAGAAGGTCAGGACACGGCGCCGATCGCCGTGTCCTTCCTATTCACCGAACCTCAGGCCGCTTCGCGCTCCATCTGCGGCTGGTAGGTTCCGGTGGCGGCGAGCGCGTTGAAGCGCGCGCGGCGCTGGAGCTGCTTCTGCGCTTCCGCGGCTTTCGCCGGACTGCCGCGCCACGTGTCCATCACCGGCTGCTGCAGCGCCCGCGAGTACGAGAAGCTGAGCGGCCACGGCAGCTTCGGATGGCGCGCGTTCATCGCGTTCAGATGCGCGGTTGCTTCTTCGTTTCCTTGGCCGCCCGACAGGAACACGACGCCGGGCAGCGCCGCGGGAACCGTGTTGAGCAGGCAGCGTACCGTCGCGTCGGCGACTTCATTCACGCCCGCGCGCGGCTTGGCTTCGAGCCCGGAGATCACCATGCTGGCTTTGAGTATCGTGCCTTCATAGGCAACGCGCTGTTCGGCGAGCTGGCGGAACACCGCGCGCAGCGTGGTCACGGTCGCGTCGTAGCACTGCTCGAGCGTGTGGGCGCCGTCGATCAGCACTTCCGGTTCGACGATGGGAACGATGCCCGCTTCCTGGCACAGCGCCGAGTAACGGGCGAGCGCATGCGCGTTCGCCTCGATGTTGCCGGTGCTGGGCGTGCCCGGGCCGATGGTGATCACCGCGCGCCACTTGGCGAAGCGGGCGCCCATGCCGTAGTACTCCTTCAAGCGCTCGCGTAAACCGTCGAGCCCTTCGGTCACCTTCTCGTTCGGAAAGCCGGCGTGGTCTTTCGCGCCGGCGTCAACCTTGATGCCCGGGATGATGCCGAGCTTCTGCATGTATTGCGCGAACAGTACGCCGTCCTTGGTCTTTTGACGGATGGTTTCGTCGTACAGAATGGCGCCGCTGATGTACTTGTTGAGATCGGGCGTGGCGAGGATCAGCTCGCGATAGGCGCGACGGTTCTCCTCGCTGTTGTCGATGCCGTATTGCTTGAAGCGCTTGGCGATCGTCGGACTGCTTTCATCCATCGCGATGAGGCCCTTGCCTTTGGCCACCATCGCTTTGGCGATTGCGTTGAGCTCGGATATGTTCATGTGTCTCTTACCCTCCAAGGGGAGTTGTATTTGAAATCGGACTGAATCGAAGGCGGAGAATTTTATACCGGCGCAGGAGCGGCTGCCACGCATAAGCCGTAACTTACGAGTACATAAGCCTAATGTTGTTGGAGGATCAGAATCGCAGTAACGTACCGCGCAGTGCGGGAAATCAGCGCCGTTATTGTCGCGCCGCGTTCCCGGTGCTACCTTGCCCCGGTCCCCGACTGAATTCGGAGGTTGTCATGAATGCCGTCGTCGCTCCGAGGCCCGCGCATCTCGCGAAAGATATCAGCGATGCCGAATGGGAGACGCGCGTCAACCTGGCCGCCTGCTACCGCCTGGTCGCGCGCCACGGGTGGGACGATCTTATCTACACCCATATTTCGGCCGCCGTGCCGGGGCCGAAGAAGCATTTTCTCATTAACCCGTACGGCATGCTGTTCGGCGAGATCACCGCGTCCTCGCTGGTGAAAGTCGATCTCGACGGCAACATCGTCAGCGAGAGCCCGTACAACATCAATCCGGCCGGTTTTACCATCCACAGCGCCGTGCATGCCGCGCGCGATGACGTGAAGTGCGTGTTGCATCTGCACACGAACGCCGGCGTCGCCGTATCGTCGCAGAAACGCGGCCTGCTGCCGCTCACGCAAACCGCGTTGGTGCTGTACAACGACGTTGCCTATCACGATTACGAAGGCATCGCGCTCGATCTCGACGAGCGCGAGCGCCTGGTGGCGCATCTCGGCCAGAAGAACGTTTTGATCCTGCGCAATCACGGCACGCTCACCGTCGGTCCCACGGTGTCGGCGGCTTATGTACGCATGTTTTTCCTGGAGCGCGCGTGCCAGATGCAGATCGCCGCGCAGGCGGGCGGCGCCGAGCTCAATCTGCTGCCGCAGTCGATGTGCGACCGCGTGCAGCAGCAGGTGGGAAAGGGATATTCCCAAATGGGGAGTCTCGACTGGCCGCCGCTGCTGCGCCTGCTCGACCGCGAGGATCCGTCGTATCGCAATTAATTCAAAAATTAGTGCGCCGTGCGCAGCGATCGAAAACAGGGTGCGCGTTTCGATAAAAGCGGCAACCGGAATGCTCGAGGTAATTCAGCAGGTGCGCTACTTCCGCCCGCGCCGTCGGGGATGGATCTCCCACGGCAACGAATGTCAAGGCGACGGTGGTTGCGGCCGGCGCACGGCGCGCGCGTCAACAGCGCGCGACGTCTTGCTGCAATGACCGGAGATGAAGCGCGCGGCGATTGCATCGCTCGTGCACGCTCGCACCGGGAGCTCCTGGGATTTTCCGTTCAGGCGACTACGACGCCTTTTTGGCGGAGAAGGTGTGAATGCCGCATTCGGTCTTGCCGCGGCCGGCCCACCGCCCGGCGCGTTCGTTCTCGCCTTCGGCCACGGGCCGCGTGCACGGCCGGCAGCCGATGCTCTTATAGCCGCGGTCCAGCAAGTCGTTATAGGGAACGCCTTTGCTGAGCACGTAGGCCCAGGTGTCTTGGCGCGTCCAGTTAGCCAGTGGATTCACCTTGACATACGGCCTGCCGTCGTCGTGATCGTGGCGTTCGAGAATGTCGGTGTGGGTGCGCACCACGCTTTGGTCGCGCCGCAGGCCGGCGATCCACGCGTCGAGTCCCGCAATGGCGCGCCGGTTCGGCTCGACTTTGCGTATGGCGCAGCACTGATCCGGATCGGATTCGTAAAGATTTGGTCCGTACCGCCGCTCCTGCTCCTCGACGGTCAACAGCGGCCGGATGACCTGGAGATTCAAATGGTAGCGGGCGACCAGCAGATCCTTCAGCGCCAGCGTCTCGGGGAACAGATAATCCGTATCGATCGTGTACACCGGCACGTCGGGTTTGAGGCGCACCGCCATGTCGATGAGCGCGCAACCCTCCAGGCCGAACGCGGTCGAGATGGCGACGTTCGGATAGGTCGCGAAAACGAACCGGAGGATCTCTTGCGGCGTCGCGGCCTCCAGCTCCCTGCTCTTGCGTTTCAGCGCGTCAGGCTCGTAGCGCATGGGGTTGCAGATAACCGAGCTCGGTCAGCTTGGCGACGATCTTCCGCACGCTCTCCTCGATCGTCTCGACGGACGAATCGACGACCACGTCGGGATCGGTCGGCTCTTCGTAAGGATCCGACACACCGGTGAAGTTCTTGATCTCGCCCGCCAGCGCTTTCTTGTATAGTCCCTTCACGTCGCGCTCGGCGAGCACGGCGATGGAACACTTGACGTAAATTTCGATAAAACCGGCCCCGGTTTTTTCCACCCATCCGCGCACCTCGTCGCGCACGTCGCGATAGGGCGATATCGCCGCCGTAATCGCGATAACGCCGTGCTTCGACAACGTTTTCGCCACCCACCCGATCCGGCGAATGTTGGTGTCGCGGTCGTCTTTGGAGAAGCCGAGGCCCTTGGAGAGATGCGTGCGCACTTCATCGCCGTCCAGCACCTCGACGTTGTATCCCTGTTCGGTCAAGAGCGCGGCGATCGGTGCGGACAACGTGGACTTGCCGGCGCCGGAGAGGCCCGTGAACCAGAGCGTCAAACCTTTTTTCATATGCATATAAGCAATCGGAAAAACGACGATAACCGGTTATTGGAGCCGCGCAGATTGCGGGCCGACGCCGACTAAGTCAAGAAAACAAGTGTTATGAGGATATAGCTTTCAGCGCGGCTTCACGCCGGCGCCGTCAATCGCTTCGAGGATGCCGCGCAGCAGGTCGAGAGGCGTCGGCGGGCAGCCGCGCACCACGCCGTCGACGGGAATGACGTTGGCAACCGCGCCGCACGACGCGTAATTGACGCCGAACTCGCCGCCGGTGGCGCCGCATTCGCCGACCGCCAGCACGAGCTTCGGGTTCGGCGTGCAGTCGTACGCGCGCCGCAGCGCTTCTTCCATGTGGCGCGACACCGGCCCGGTGACGAGCAGCATGTCGGCATGGCGCGGCGACGCGACAAAGTGCACGCCGAAGCGCTCGACGCCGTAGTAAGGATTCGCGAGCGCCTGGATTTCGAGCTCGCAACCGTTGCACGAGCCGGCGTCGACCTGCCGGATGGCGAGGCTGCCCGCGAAGAGTTCCCCGACCCGCGCCTTGACGCGCGCGCCGATCTGCGTCAAAGCGGGTTCGAGGTCGGTCGGCGCCGCTTCGGTGATGACGCCGATGCGCTGAATTTTTCCGAGGATGCGTAACATGTCGTCTAGAGGTCGCTACCGGAATACGAACCGTTCACCGATTTGTTGCACACCGGAAAATCGGGAACGATGTTGTCGTGAATCAGGTGTTCCAGCGCCGGCCAGTTGAAGACGCTCGGGTCGCGCGGGAAGTAACGCGCAATCCGGCCGTCGGCGTCGAAACGCACGTAGGCCATCAGTTCGCCCCGCCAACCTTCGATGATCGCGAGGCCTTCGGCGGCGGCCGGCGGGCGCCAGCTCGCGCGCACCGGGCCGTCCGGCAGGCGCTCCAGCAACTGCTCGAGCAGTTCGCACGAAACCGCTATCTCCTCGGCGCGCACGCGCAGGCGCGCGGCGACGTCGCCGTATCTGTAGACGGGCACTTTGACGGCGAGCCGATCGTACGGAGGGTAGGGCGCATCGCGGCGCACGTCGATGTCGACGCCGCTCGCGCGCGCCACGTAGCCGAGTGTGCCGAGCTCGCGCGCCCGCGTGGGATCAAGGTGCCCGGTCGTGACCAGCCGGTCCTCGACGCTCGGCGCATCGTCGTAGATCGCCATGAGGGTCTTCATCTCGCGCCGCAGCGCGTGGATATCGGCGCTCATTTGCTGCCGCTGGCTTTGGTCGATATCCACGGCGACGCCGCCGGGAACGATACGATCCATCATGAAACGATGTCCGAATACACTTTGCGACGCGCGTTGCCACTGCTCGCGCAACCGGCTGAACTGATAAAAGCCGAACGTGAACGCGACGTCGTTCAATATCGCGCCGATGTCGCCCAGATGATTCGCGACGCGCTCGCGCTCGGCCATGACGGCGCGCAGCCACACCGCGCGCGGCGGCACCGCGAGCGCCGCCGCTTTCTCCATCGCGACGCAGGCCGCGTAGGCATGGCCGACGGTCGTATCCCCCGACACGCGCGCCGCCAGCCGGGCCAGGCCGTCCGCGTCGCGTCCCTCGGCGATTTTTTCGATGCCCTTGTGCACGTACCCGAGACGCTCTTCGAGATTGAGCACGGTCTCGCCGACCGCGAGGAAGCGGAAATGACCCGGTTCGATGACGCCGGCATGAATGGGGCCGACGGGAATTTCGTAGACGCCGCTGCCGTGCGCCGCGGTGAACTTGTAGAGATGGTCGGCGGGTGTGCGATCGTGCGCGAAGCCGGCGGCGGGAAAATCCTTGCGCAGCGGGAACTCATCGTCGTCCCATCCCTGATGGCGCGTCCACCGGCGTGGATCGGGATGATCGGTGAAGACGATGCCGTAGAGATCGCGCGTATGCCGTTCCAGGCGATCGGCGCCGGGGAAGTGAACGCTCTGGGACGGCAACGAAGGCCGGCCCTTCTCGACGTCCGCCTGGGCCAGCAAGTAGCGCCCCTGTTTTTCGAAGAGCGCGCGGATCGTGAATGTCGCGCCGCCGCCGTCGTCGGCCCAGAGACCGGCGTGACGCAACTCCCGACGCTTCGCCTCGAACGCGAACTGACCCCAGTGTTCGGGATTGACCCTCAGCACCCGCGCCGGATCGAGGCCGTTCGAGGCAACTTCCTCGAAGGCGACGCCGCCCGCGGCGAGTCCTTGCTTGAAAGCGTCGAAAGCGTCGGCGGTCACAGCAGTTCGTCCGTGTCCCAGGAGCCGGTGATCAGTACCGTCGCCTGCTTGAACCAGTCGGCGAGAAAGCCCGGCATCGCGAGGCCCAGCCACAGCAGCAGCACCATGTGCGCGAGCACCGGCAGCAAGTTCACGCGCACCGGCGTTTGGCCGGGCGGCGGCTCGCCGTAAACCATCGGTTGCAGGTGACGAAACAGGCCGGCGAAGGCGATGCTCAGGCCGACGAGCAAGGGAAGCGCGAGCCAAGGCCAGCTGTTGATGGTCGCCGTCAGCACGAGAAATTCGCTGGCGAAGAGCCCGAACGGCGGAAAGCCGGCCAACGCCACGGTGCCGATCAGGAGCGACCAGCCGAGCGCGGGCTGTGTGCGGATCAGTCCGCGGATGCGCTCGATGCGCTGCGTGCCCGCCACCTGCGAGACGTGACCGGCGGTGACGAAGAGCGCGGACTTGGCGAGCGAGTGCACCGTCATGTGCAGCAGCGCGCCGAAGGTCGCGAGCGTCCCGCCGATGCCGAAGGCGAACGTCATCAATCCCATGTGCTCGATCGACGAGTAGCTGAACATGCGCTTGATATCGCGCTGGCGGTGCAGGAAGAGACCGGCGGCCATGAACGAGACCAGGCCGAATCCCATCAGCAGGTGCCCGGCGAGGTTGGTCCCGAGCGAGCCGTCGACCAGCATTTTCACGCGCACCAGCGCGTAGAGCGCTACGTTCAGCAGCAGCCCGGAGAGAATCGCCGACATCGGCGTCGGGCCTTCGGAGTGCGCGTCCGGCAGCCAGTTGTGCAGCGGCACGAGACCGACTTTGGTGCCGTAGCCGATCAGCAGGAACACGAACGCGAGCGTCAGCACGGTGGGGTCGAGGCTGCCGGCGGTGGCGTACAGCACGGTCCATAGCAGCGCGTCGTCGCGGTTGGGGATCACCTGCTCGGCGGCGAAGTAGAGCAGCACCGTGCCGAAGAGCGCCTGCGCGATGCCGACGCCGCACAGCACGAAATATTTCCACGCGGCTTCGACCGATTCGGGCGTGCGGTAGATCGAAACCAGCAATACCGTCGCGAGCGTCGCGCCCTCCATCGCCACCCACAAGATGCCCAGGTTGTTCGCCACCAGCGCCGCGAGCATGGCGAAGAGAAACGCGTGATACATCGAATGGTACAGCCGCATGCGCCGATGCCCGAGGCCGCGCACGTCGGCCTCGTGCGCCATGTAGCGGTGCGAGAAAATCGCGGTCGTGAAGCCGACGAAGGTGGTGAGCACGATCAGGTAAACGTTGAAGGCGTCGACGAAGAAGAGCTTCCCGGCGGAGAGCAGCGGTCCGTGTTCCAGCACGCCGTAGGCGAGCCATAGCGACGCCGCGACTTTGGCCGCGCTGATGATGACCGATACGCGCCCGGCGTAGGGCAGGTGCCCGATCAGCGCCAGCAGCGCTGTGCCGAAAAGCGCGATCGCGAGCAGCAGCCAGAGGCTCGTCACTCGTCGATCTCCCGCAGGCGATTCAGCCGGCTCACGTCGAGCGAGTCGATGCTCGCGCGGATCTGAAAGAAGAACACACCGAACAGCACCGCGGCGACGAGCACGTCGAAGGCGATGCCGAGCTCGACCACCATCGGCATGCCGTAAGTGGAGACCACGGCGGCGAAGAACAGGCCGTTCTCGATCGACATGAACCCGACCACCTGCGCGATCGCCTTGTCGCGCGCCACCATGACGAGCATGCCGAGGAGCACCACGGCGACGCTCACCGCGACGGTGTTGCGGATCACGAGCGTGGAAAATTGCACGATCGGCACCGAGACGTAGTAGCTGAAAATCACCAGCGCGCTGCCGATCAGCAGCAGGATGGAGGGGTTGGCGAGCGGCTCGACCTCGTGCTGCACGTTCAGGCGCACCGCCAGGCGATGCAGCATCCACGGAATCAGGAACGCCTTGAGCCCGAGCGTGAGCGCCGCCGAGATATAAAGGTGCGACTGGCCGGAGACGAGCGCGACGAGCGCCGTGATGAGCGCGAGCAGCACGCCCTGCCAGGCGAACGCGTAGATCAGCGGGCGTATGCGCGCCTGCGCCAGCATGATGAAGGAGGTGAAGAGAATCAGCGCCGCCGACGCGATCACGGCCTGGTCCGAGAGGCTGAGCTTCGCGAGGTCCATCTCAGGTGCCGGTCTCGAGGATGACCTGCGTCAGCATGCCGAGCAGCGCCAGCAGGAAGGCGAAGCCGAGGAATTGCGGCACGCGAAAGAGGCGCATCTTGGCGATCACCGTTTCCCACACCACGAGCAGGATGCCGAGCCCGGTGAGCTTGGCCGCGATCGCGACGACGCCGACGCCGAGCGCCGCGGCATCGAGCGTTTCGGCGATGCCCCAGGGCCAGAAGATATTGGCGATGAGCACCCCGTAGATCATGAGCTTGATCTGGCCGGCCCACTCGAGGAGCGCGAGATTGCGCCCGGCGTACTCGAGCACCATCGCCTCGTGCACCATGGTGAGCTCGAGATGCGTCGCCGGATTGTCGATCGGGATGCGGCCGCATTCGGCGATAGCGACCATGGTGAGCCCGAGCAGCGCGAACAGAAACGACGGCCGCAGCACCAGGCCGGCGGCGAGATTGTGCTCGATCGCCTCGGAGAGGTTGGTGGTGTGCGCCGTGAGCGCGAGCGTGAACACGGCCATCAGCATGGCCGGCTCCGAGAGCGAAGCGATGGTCATCTCGCGCGACGAGCCCATGCCGCCGAAGGCGGTGCCGATGTCGAGTCCCGCGAGCGCGAGAAAGAAGCGCGCGAGCGCGAAAAAGCCGACGAGCACGATGACGTCGGCGATCGCCGCGGTCGGCGAGCTGAGCGCGATCAGCGGCACGGTCGCGGCGGCAAGAACGAGCGCGGCGAAGACGATGTACGGCGTCGCGCGAAACAGCCACGAGGCGTTCTCGGCCAGCACCAGTTCCTTGCGAAACAGCTTGGCGAGATCCCGATACGGCTGGATGAGCGACGGCGCCGCCCGGTTCTGCATGTGGCATTTCACCCGCTTGATCCAGCCGGCCAAGAGCGGCGCCGCCCCGATGAAGAGGAGCGTTTGCACGACCGCGAGCAGCCAGGCGAGAACCGTGTCGTTCGGCATCACGTGACGATCCAGAGCAGGAACAGCAGCGTCAGGAACGAATACAGCAGGTAGGTGCGCACGCTCCCCGTCTGGATAAGCCCGATCGCGCGCGCGGCGCCGATGACGTAGTGGCCGATCGGCTCGTACAGCGCGAGCCACGTCCGGTCTTCGATGTGCAGTTGATGGCGCAGTCCCGTCGGCGGGGCGTCCGCCTCATGGCGGCGCGTTACTTCCACTTGTTCCTGCACGTGCCACACCGGAGCGAAAATCCGGCGGATCGGCATGGCGAAGGCGGTCGAGGTGTACTGCATGCGGTTCGTGAGCGGCCCGAAGCCGCAGTCCCAGGGCGGCGTGCGCCGCACCTGCCGCGCCGGCAGCAGCCGCCGCCCGATGAAGAAAGAAAGCGCGATCGCCAGCAGCACGAGCGGCGCCGAATAAGAGGCGATGTCGGGCGACACGGGCGTCAGCCACAGCCAGCCGTGCGCGGTGGCGCTCGGCAGCCGTTGCCCGATCAACAGTTGCGGTATTGCGTCGATGACGCCGATCACCGTCGTCGGCAGCACGCCGAGCAGCAGGCACAGCGCGGCGAGCAGCACCATGCCGACGCGCATGCCGCGCGGCACTTCGCGGGCGTGCGCGGCGTGGCGCGTGCGCGCTTTGCCGAGGAACGCGATGCCGTATACCTTGACGAAAGTCGCCGCCGCGAGCGCGCCGGTCAGCGCCAGCACCGCGGCCGCGATCGGCAGGAGCGTGCGCAGCACGCCGTTTTCGAGCGCGGGCGCCTGCAGCGCCGTTTGAAATATCAGCCATTCCGATACGAATCCGTTGAGCGGCGGCAACGCGGAGATGGCGACGCAGCCGACGAGGAAAACCGCGGCGGTTACCGGCATGCGGTGTATGAGCCCGCCCAGATGCTCGAGATCGCGTTCGTGGGTGCGATACAGGACCGCGCCGCTGCCGAGGAACAGCAATCCCTTGAAGACCGCGTGGTTCAGCACGTGATAAAGCGCCGCGACGAGGCCGATCGCGCCTAGCACCGGGTGGCCGCCGCCGACGAAAATGAGCGACAGCCCGAGCGCCATCAGTATGATGCCGATGTTTTCGATCGAGGAGTAAGCGAGCAGGCGCTTCAGGTCCTGCTGCACGTACGCGTACAGCACCCCGAAAAGCGCGGAACCGGCGCCGATGAGAAGCACGGCCACGCCCCATTGCCACTGCACGTCGACGAGCAGGTCGAAGGTGAAACGCATGAAACCGTAAATCGCGACTTTTAACATGACGCCGCTCATAAGCGCCGAGATATGCGAAGGCGTGACGGGGTGCGCTTCCGGGAGCCAGGCGTGCACCGGGATCATGCCCGCCTTCATGCCGAATCCGAAAAACGCCAAGGCGAAGGCCACCGAGGCCCAGGCGGCGGGGACGTTGCCGCCGCGCATGGCATCGAAGGTGAAATGCCCGCCGAAGGTGGCGAGCACGCCGAAGCCGAGCAAAATGCCGACGGCGCCGATCTGCGCCATCAATAAATAAAGAAATCCCGCGCGGCGGTTGGCTGCATGCTCGTGCTGAAACGTCACCAGCAAGTAGCTCGCGACGGACATCACCTCCCACGCCACCATGAAGCTGAACGCGTCGTCGGCGAGCAGCACGAGCAGCATACCGGCGATGAAGAAGCCGCTCGCGAGATTGAGCACGGTGGGGTCGTTCTGGCCGCTTTCGTACTCGCGCAAGTAACTCGGCCCGTAGAAGCTGGTGGCGAGCACCACCACCCCGATCACGATATGAAAGAACCCGGACAGCACGTCGAGACGCACGTGCCATTTGAGCCAGGGGAGCCCGAGCGGAAGACGCTCGGCGAGCGTGGTTTCGCCCGTCAGCGCCGAGGCGCCCGCGACGATGGCGGCGATGGCGCTGACGGCGAGCAACGCGAACGCAACACGCTGCGCGTAGCGGCGCCGGGCGACGAGCAGCGGTAAGACACCCGAAAGGGCAGCGGCGAGGACCGCGACGTACGCAATATCAAGCGCGGCCACGGTAAGAATAGAGGTGTCGAGTTAACATCGGCCGGGGATCACGCAAGGATAGCATGGTCTTTGCGCTTGCTCCTAGGCGCTTTGTCGGATGCGGCGATCCGTCTCCACGATTTTCGGTTCCGCCGCATCCGGTTAGAATGCGCGGCCACCGTCATCGAGAGCCGCCATGCCCGACGTCCTGTTCGAGTCCAATCTGCAGAGTTTGCCGCTCCTGCATCGCGGCAAGGTGCGCGACATCTACGCGGTCGGCGACGCGCACATGCTGATCGTCACCACCGATCGGCTGTCGGCGTTCGACGTGGTGCTGCCGACGCCGATCCCCGGGAAAGGCGCGGTGCTGACCGCGCTTTCCAATTTCTGGTTCGGCCGCACGCGCCACATCCTACCGAACCATCTCGCCGATCGGCCGCTCGCCGAGGTGCTCCCCGACGCCGCCGAACGCCGCGCGATCGAAGACCGCGCCGTCGTCGTGCGCAAGCTCAAGGCGCTCCCGGTCGAGGCCATCGTGCGCGGCTACCTCGTGGGTTCGGGATGGAAGGAATATCGCCAGGCGGGAACCGTTTGCGGCATCCGGTTGCCCGCCGGGTTGCGCGAAGCCGACCGCCTGCCCGAGCCGATCTTCACGCCCTCGACGAAGGCGGCCGTCGGCGAGCACGATCAGAACATCAGCTTCGCCACGGCCGGGGAATTGCTCGGCGCCGATATCGCCGAGCGCGTGCGCACGGCGGCGGTCACGCTTTATAAGGAAGCGGCCGACTACGCGCTCAAGCGCGGGATAATCATCGCGGACACCAAATTCGAGTTCGGGCTCGATTCCGACGGCCGGCTTACCCTGATCGACGAGGCGCTGACGCCCGACTCCTCGCGCTTCTGGCCGGTCGATCAATACCGCCCGGGCGCCAACCCGCCGAGTTTCGACAAGCAATACGTGCGCGATTACCTCGAGAGTCTCGGCTGGAACAAGAAGCCCCCCGCGCCCGCGCTACCCCCGGAGGTAGCCGCCAAGACGGCGGAGAAGTACCGCGAAGCGCTGGTGCGCCTGACGCGTTAACGTTCGGGTGACGGGCTGAAGCGCGCGCGTCGCTTTTCCCATTCGATGCGGCTCGGACCCGAGCGCGCGGCATGGGCCACGAGCGTCTCGGCGCGCGCGAGCAGGTGCGCCGAGTCGTCCCCCGGCGTGTAAGCGACGACCCCCGCGGAAAAAGTCGGGAGCGGACGCAGGCGCCCGGCGTAGTGATAATGCGCGGTCGTGATGCGTTCCTGCGCTTTACGCAGGGCGCGCACGCCCTGGTCGGTGTCCGCGCCCGGCAGCAGCCATACGAGCTTATGCGGATTGCAGCTCGCGACGGTATCGTACGCGCGCGCGCAGGACGCGACGTTCTCCAGGTAATAGCGCAACACCTCCCGGGCGGCGTCGGCGCCGACCAGGTGCCGTATGTCCTCGATATGATCGGGTCCCAACAACGCCAGCGAGAGCGGGTGCCGGTAGCGCTGCGCCCGACGCATTTCGGCCTCCATGCGTCGTAGCAGCGATTCCCGATCCTCGCCGAGCTTGGCGCCGGCGAGCCGCGTCGGCGTCACTTGGCGGCTCAGCTCCTTGAAGCACGCGCGCGCCTGCTGCAAGTTATCGCCGAGGGCGCGGTAGTCGTCGATGACCTCGCGCGCCGCGTCGCGCAGGATTTCGCGCCACTCCTCGATCTCGCCCGGCTGCACGCGGCGCAATGTCTGCTCGATACTGCCGAGCGCGGCGATGCTGTCGAGATTGGCGTAGATGATTTTGTCGAACTGCGCTTCGAGCGTCTGTTGCAGCGGCTTGAGTTTGTCGTCAGTGGTCTCCGCGGCGGCGCGCGCCGGCGCTCCCGATCCGTTTGGCTGGCGCACCGCCCAAAGCAGCGCGATCAGATGCTGTTCGAGCGCCGCCGCGTCGCGCAATTCCGGCGCCGGCTGCCGGACGCGCAGCGCCGTGATCACCTTTTCGAGGCGGTGATCGATCATCTTGAGTTTGAGACGCGTGGTGGGGTCCGCCGGCGCCGTGCGGGTGTAGCGGTCGAGCGCGTTCTTAATGAAGGCGACGAAGGCGCGCTCTATCAGCGCGGTCAGCGCGCCGCGGATCTTGCCGCCGCTTTCGAGCTGGGCCAGCAGCGGGCCGCCGCCCGGCGCGCAGCGCAGCGACTGCAGCATGACGAGCAGCGAGTCGAGCTCAGAAGGACCGGGCGCGCCGTTGTGCTTTTCCATTAACCGGAAGGCTGATGTGGGGCCGCAGCCTACCTCCGCCGCTGGGGAAAGACAATCTTATCGACAGGGAAATCGTCGATGGAGACACGATGGAACCAAGCGGGATCAAGAGCCGTCATTTCGATCGCCGGCATCACGAAAGGGAAAACGGCTTCAAATTCACCCAGCTTCAGCACTATTATTAACGATAGTGACAAGACATCTTTTATGGCTCGTCCTCACGTGCGCATTGTGGCTGGTCGGCTGCAGTCGTCAGGAGGCCACTCCCCCGGCGTCTTCTTCGTCCGTGACACCCTTGATGATCGACGCCGCGCCTTCGCTCGCCGCGTTGAATCGCGGGGCCCGCTTGTTTCAGGAACATTGCGCGCAGTGTCACGGACCCGAAGCGCAAGGCCATCCCGACTGGCAAACGCCCGGGGTGGTTGCCGCGCC
>JAJPKH010000208.1 GCA_021323795.1 Acidiferrobacteraceae bacterium
CCCCAGAAGCGGAAGAACTTGGTTTGCAGGTACGACTGCTCGTTGTTGTGCTTGGAGCCGCCGGTCATGAAGATCGAATCCGGGCCGTACTTCTTGCGCAACTCGAGCATCTTGTCGCCGACTTCGTTGATCGCCTGCTCCCAGGACAGGCGCTGCCACTTGCCGTCGACGAGCTTCATCGGATATTTGAGCCGCCGCTCACCGTGACCGTGCTCGCGCACCGAAGCACCCTTGGCGCAGTGTGCGCCGAGATTGAACGGGTGATCGAAGGCCGGCTCCTGGCCGACCCACACGCCGTCCTGCACCTCCGCGATGATTCCGCAACCGACCGAGCAGTGGCCGCATATCGTGCGGACCGTCTTTACCTCGGCCTTGGGATCGATCTCGGCCGCGGTCTTGGCCTCGGATTTTTTCATTATCGAGAACGGCAACGCGCTCACAGCGGCGATGCCGCCGACGGCCACGCCCGATCGACGCAAAAACGTGCGCCGGTCGATGGCGGCATTGAGCATGGAACCTGTGGATTCCGCCGACGCTTGGCGGTCCTGCTTCTTGATCAGCTTCATCGCTTCGTCTCCTGCCGACTTTAGCCGCTGGGTATTGTGCGTTGTTTAGAACTGCGCGGTTTTGTAGTACTCGCGCACGTGTGCGGTTTCTTGATAGCCCTGCGACCCTGCTTTGGGCTCAACCGCCGGCGCTGCTTTTTTCTCCGGAGCCGCCGCCACGCCGCCGCTTGCGATTGCCGCGATCGCCGCACCGCTTCCGACCAGCGCGCCCTTCAGGAACTCCCGGCGCTTTTCATTCGTTCGCTTGTCGCTCATGTTCGCTCCTCGTTTAGCTCTGGTAGCTCTGGTCACTCTTAAACCAACATCGAGAGGTAGGCTTTCTCTACCTCCAGGAATCTCTCTCCCAGCAATCCCACCGCGCGATAAAAACTCGCCGCACGCGCTGCGGTCAGATCGCCGAAGAACCGCCCCATCCACGAACCCAGGTGCTTGTCGAAAAACTCCCGCTGCCTCGAGAACTCGATCTGCGGGTTGCTCACGATCAAACTCATCGTTTCGCACAGCGCCGCCGCGTGGTCCTCCGGCTCGTGCACGTCTTCCTGTCGCTCGAAGCCGAACCGCTTCAAATCCTGGCGCAACTCCGCGAGCGGCTTTTCCATCAAGAACCCGGTCACGTACCAGGAACCGTAAGGGACCAATTCCCCGCGACCGATACCTATAAAGAGCTCTTGATACTCTTCCATGATCGCCGCCGTCTCGGCGCGCGCCGCTGCTTGCTTGAGCGAGCCCCATGCCGCCGCCATATCGTTTCCCGTCTCGGGTCCCGGCTCAATTTGGCGCAGCGCCTCCAGCAGTTGCTCCTGGGGCGGGCGGGCAAGCAGCGTTCCCAGCAGTGCGTATACTTGGGCGCGCGCCTGATCTTCAGGCCCGACCTCTGTTTCCGCGCTCGCGGTCGTCTCCGCCGATGGCGTCATGGGGCGCGTCGGCTTCGCACTACTCGCGTGCATGGAGCAATAACCAGACCACGGCTTTTGCCTCTATATAGAGAATCCATACCGTAAAAGTGCCTAGTGAACGGCAATTCTGTGGGGCGCGCTGGACAAAATGTCCCATGCGCGGGCTTTTTTGGCTCTACTGTCACGTGGTCTCCGGTCGCTTATATTCCGCATTAAACATATCGCGTACCCGACAGTCGCCGCACATTTGAACCCGCTTGAGCGCATCGCCGGATTTATACATCCAGTGTCCCTGTAGCTTCTCGGTCATGCGCGCCATCATCTTTTGCGTGGCGAACGGCTTACCACAGCTGACGCAGTGAAACGGCGCTTCTTCGTGCATAACACGCGACGCCCGCCTGGCTTCGGGGTTATAGAGATAGCGCGCCGCTAGTGAAATCGCGCTTTCGGGACAAGTCGTCTCGCACAACCCGCATTGCACGCAATTCCCTTCGATAAATTGCAGCTGCGGCAGATCCCCGCCGTCGGCGAGAGCCCCGACCGGGCATGCTCCGACGCACGACATACATAAGGTGCACTTGCCGCGATCGACGAAGATCTGTCCGAACGGCGCGCCCGCCGGCAACGGCACTTCGGGGCGCGGTTCGGGTGCGTGCGCGTAGAGGTGCTCTATGGCGAGCCGCAGGGTCGTGCGCTTCTCGTTGAACACCGCGAACGCGGCTGGCGACTTGATCGCGTTTCCGGGGGGCGCCGACAGCTGTGACAACACGTCTTTGTCGTCGCCCTCGAGCAGTGCCACTGCCCGCGGCGCATAACCCATCCCGGCGAGAATTGTCCGCGAATATTCGATCTGCGCTTCCGTCTCGGCGTAAACCCGCTTGGGGGTGGCGAACGTGGGAAGCAGAAATACCCCGGCCGCCCCGTAGGCTAACGCGGCAAGCCAAACATCCATGCCCACACTCCCGATCTCGGCGATCTCGAGCGGGATGACGTACTCCGGCAGCTGGCTCGCGAATTTCTCCAGGCGAGCCCGCCCGGTTTCCGCATCATAATAAAGAAGGACGGGCGCGCTGCCGCCTGCCCGGGCATAAGCGGCCAGCAACGCGGTCATCTTCGCGAGATGATCGGCGACAGTCGGATAAACGTAGGTCATCGCACCCGTCGGACAGGCCGTCGCGCAGGCGCCGGCGCCCTGACACTTATAGGGGTCCACCGCGACTTCTTCGCCCATGGAGATAATGGCGTTGGCAGGGCACACATCGATGCAGCGCGTGCAGCCGGTAAGCCCGCTCGCGCCATGGGCGCAGATGTCCGGGTTGTAGTTGAAGAACCGGGGCTTCTCGAACTCGCCGACCATGTCGGGCAGCTCGGTTAGCGTTGTCTCAAGCCGCGCGGCGTCACCGCGCGGCGAGTAGTAACCGAACGGCGGCAAATCATCCTGAATCAGCGGCGGGTCGGAGAGATCGAGCACCAGATCGAAGTGGGTGCGCTGACTGCCGAGCTTCTGGAGCAAATTGAGGCCGCCGTGAGGCGGGGGCGCGGCGACAATCACGGCGAACTGCCCCAAATGCCCGCTGATTTGAATGACTTTATCGCGCAAGACCGTGACATCCGGAGGAAACTCCGCCGCCTCCGGCCCATCGCCCTCATCACCCTCCTCCAGCACCACCGTGCACCGCAACACACCGTGCAAACGTTTGGCAGCGGCCAGCGCCGTTTTCGGCGCGCCGACAATGATCAACGCGCCCGTCGAGCGATACGACACGAGCGACGTCGGACGGGATTCCACCGCCGCCGCGGCGACCAGTGCTTCTTTGCGCGCCCGGCCGTTCGCCGTGTTTTCGCCGAGCGTAATACCCGAACTCGATACGATCATGCCGTGCTGCCCTCGTCTCCACTGTCGCTGCGACCCTCCGCGGCCGCCCCGCTCGATTCGGGCGCGGGCGTCGCCTTCGCCGCGCCATCCGCCGACGTCGTCACCGGCTCCGCTGTCGTGTCTCCCGACAACGCGCTTAGCGCGGCGTCCTTGAGCTTCTGCGCTTCGCGCGCCATTTCCTCGCGCATGTCGTGCGTGATGATGTTACCGAGCGCCTCCGTATTGCGGCAATCGTACCACTCGCTGTCGAGCGGGCAGCGTTGATTGACGCTGGGCAGCGTGAAGAGCTTGCGCAGCGCCTGGCGGCGGAGCGCCTCGCTCACGCCCGAGGACAAGAACATGCTGAAATCGGATTGCTCGTTGAGCGACTCGATGGGCGGCATGTCGGCGTCGGTTAGTATCTTTTCCCGCGGTTGCGGCGGCTCGATCTGCTCTGCTGCGGCAGGCGGCGCGGCGCGCTCTTCCATGCGCGCGGCGTGTTTGCGGCGGGACCAACGACGCAAGAACGCTTCGTCGCGCTCGCCCTCCGCCTCGCGAACCGGGGCCGGGGCCGGAGTCGGCTTTTCCGGCGTGTTAGTCATCGTCCCACATTCCGCCGCGTTTGGCGTCGCGTTCGTGTTTGCGCTTCATCTTCGGCTCTTCGGGGACGTGATGCTCCAGCACGTATTGCTCGATGGCCCGATAAATCTCCGGCGGCATCGGCACCGAGAACGTGCTGTTCCCGGTCTCGGTATGCGCCATGGCGTCGATGTACTCGGCCGTGATGGAACGCGGACATGGTTCGCCGGACTCGTCCTGATGGCAATACACGTACAGACTCGGATTCTGGCCGATGATGTTGTAGTAATACGCGTCGGTCTCGGACGGATGCAGCCGCAACACCAGCCCGGTCCAGAGGTATTGATCCCCGTCCGGGCCCTGGCGGATGATCTTGCGCGCAATCGCTCCGCTATCGCCGGCCTGGCCGGCCAGGACACCGACTACGCGCCAACGCTCGTTGATCCAGGCATTGCCCACCACCGGCTCGCGCACCGTAACCACCGTCACGGGAATTCTGTCCGATAACACGCTTTGCTTTTCGGGAACCGACATGGGTGAGACCGTCCAGGCTCGACCTGCAAGCCCAGGCAAGTAGCGTACCAACGATCGCCTTCGCAAAACTCCCGCTAAAGAATGAATTCTCGACCAAATGCCAGAGATGGTCTGGTACAAAACAGCTCATATAAAACCACAGTGAGTCATTTTGACTCAGCTTCGACGGTGAACATGAACCACTGTCGGGAGCGCTCACCGTCGAAACACGGGCGGGAAGCCGATGCGACCCGCGGTATGTTTCTTGCTCCTTCGCCGCAACGAAGACCGGGATTATGAACGACACCCGCTACATTCCTACTATGACGCGCGCCGGCCTCGCGCCGACCCACGCAGTCGAGGCCGTCGACGAGTACGGACACCGACGCGAGCTGCAGGTGGCGGGCGAACGTCCTCTCACGCTCTATATCGACAAGAAAGAAATCGTGACGCTCATGACGCTCGGTACGCAGCCCGAAGCCTTGGCGTTGGGCTATTTGCGCAATCAAGGGCTGATCGAGCGCATCGAGGACATCAAGGCCGTGCAGGTGGACTGGGAAACCGAATCGGTCGTCGTCACGACGCGAAACGGCGTCGCCCGGCTCGAAGAGCGCACGGCGCACCGCACCGTCACCACCGGGTGCGGGCAGGGCACGGTGTTCGGCAATATCATGGAGCAGCTCGAGCGCGTGCGCCTGCCGCGCGTGCGACTGCTGCAATCGGCGATTTACGATCTGCTGACCAATCTCAACCGCCACAACGAAATCTACCGCGATGCCGGCGCGGTCCACGGTTGCGCCCTTTGCCGCGGAACCGAAGTCCTGATGTTCGTCGAGGACGTAGGACGGCACAACGCGGCCGATGCGATCGCCGGACGCATGTGGCTCGAAGGCCTCGATGGCGCCGACAAGATTTTCTACACCACCGGGCGCCTGACTTCGGAGATGGTGATCAAGGTCGCGCAGATGGGCATACCGATCCTGCTGTCGCGTTCCGGCGTCACGCAAATGGGGCTCGACCTCGCGCGCAAGGTCGGCGTCACCATGATCGCGCGCGCCAAGGGCACGCACTTCCTCGTGTATCACGGCGCGTCCGACCTCGAGTTCGACGTGCGCCTGACGGCGCGCCCGGGCGATCGGAAAGAAACGCGGAGCGAATCGGCATGAGTACGCCGGCCGCCCCCGACGTGTCTTCCGCCGCCGGTTCCGCCCC
>JAJPKH010000309.1 GCA_021323795.1 Acidiferrobacteraceae bacterium
ATGACATCGCGGCGCCGCTGACGACCCGGCGCGGCATGGCGTTTACCGACGCGATGTTCGACGGCGAAGCCGTGCTCGCGGAGGTGCGCGCGCAGCGCTGCGATTCTCTCGCCGCAATCGACGACATGCTCGCGGCGCGTCACGCGGTACCGGTGACGAGTCTCGATTTTTCTCAAGTTGTCGCTCATCTGCGGCCGCCGGCGTTGGTGGATGCGCGGATGCGCAAGCATGCGGCGCCCGAGATTCAGCGCGCCGCGGCACGCCTGACAATCGGACTCGGCCCTAACTTTATCGCGGGGAGCAACGTGGATCTCGCCGTCGAGACGGAGTGGGGCGAGCGTCTCGGCGCGGTGATCGAGCGCGGCGCCACCGCGCCGATGCGCGGCGAACCGCGACCAATTGCCGGACACGGACGCGATCGCTTCGTGTACGCGCGGCGCGCGGGCCGGTTCACGGCCGCGGTACGCATCGGCGATCGCGTGCACGCCGGCGCGATCGTGGCCCGCTTGGACGGCGAAGCTATAGTGGCACCGCTGGACGGCTGGGTGCGCGGTCTCTTGCGCGACGGACTCGACGTGGCGGCCGGTACCCGGATCGTGGAAATCGATCCGCGGCTCGAGGCGCCGGTGTTCGCGGGGATCGGGGAGCGGCCGGGTCGGATCGCGGAAGGAGTTCTCGCCGCGGTGGCGGCCCGCTGGGCAACGCTGATGAATGACTGAGCCGCGCTTTTACTGCGTGCACGTCACTCCATGGTACAGCCGAGGCTAAGGAAACTCCGAACAAGCGCTAACCGCCCGTCATTGCGAGCGTAGCGAAGCAGTCTCGCAAGGATTGCTTCGTCGTTAGCGCTCCTCGCAATGGCACTTGTTCAGAGCGTCCCTAAAGGCGAACCCACTCCCGCCGCAGCGCTTGGTGCAGGAGAATTCCGAACACGAACGCGAGCCCGACGTGCCACATCGCGAGCGCCGCGGTTGTTAACACGAGGAAGCGTTCGCTCTTGCGATCGCCCAGGCGGCAAAGGGCGAGCGCGAGCTGCGCGCCGGCGAGGAAGAGGATCACGCCGAGCACGGGCGTGGGGAAAACGGCAAAGAACAGCGCCACGCCGTCGGCGAAGAATAGGCCGCCGAGCAGCAGGATCAGTCCGATCAGTATCGGGGCGACGCCGCTGCGCGCGCCGAACTGGACGTGCCCTGCCATGCCGCCCGCGCCGTGGCACATCGGTACGCCGCCGACGGCGGCCGACCAGAAGTTCATCAATCCGGTCGATAGCGCCACCCGACGTTCCGTGACCGGACGCTCGGGAAACAGCCGATTGTTCTGCTCCACGGTGGCGATCAAGGCATTGCCCAAGGTCAGCGGGACTTGCGGCAACGCGAGCAGCGTCGCGCCGATCCAGAGCTCGCGCCAGCCGATCTGCGAGAAATCGAATGCGGGAAGGCGCGGCGTAATCGCCACCGCGGCGAACTGCGCGTAAATCGTCGGGTTCTGGAATAACGCCAGCGCGGTGCCCGCGATGAGCAATACGAACATCGCCGGGAAGCTACGCTGCTCGATGAGCGCGAGCGCGACCACGAGAAGGACCGCGGCGACCATCCAGCCTCCCGTCATTAATTCGATCCCGTTCAGCATCAAGCTGAAACCGAGACCCATGACGATGCCGATGGTGACTTGCTGAGGCACCCACGCCGCCACGCGTTTGGCGAGGCCGGTGACGGCGAGCAGCGTCCACACGGCGGCGGTGACCAGACCCGCCGCTTGGATCGTCGCGGGATTGAGGAGGGCCACCGGAACGGACTGCGCGGTCGCGACCGCGCCGATCGCCTTCATGGGCTGTACCGGAAAGGGCGTGCGATACACGGCGCCCACCACGATATAAGTAACGCCGAAGGCAACCAAAACGGCGGTGGGATCGAGCTTCACGACGGCCAGGTAAGCGGCGACGAAGGGGATCAGGGTCCCGAGATCGCCGAACGCGCCGGCGATTTCACTTCGGTCGAAGCGAAAACCGCGGCGGGGCAGCGCGCCATCTACCGCGGGCGCGACCTCGGATGTTTCAGCGTTCGACATGGCTGAACTCGACCCTCACGAAATGGCGGTGGGACGCATTATGGTGCCGGCTTCCTCGATCGTATAGCCCGCCAGTCCCCGCGCGGCGCGCCGCAACGGTTCGCCGGCGATCCCCTCGCGCAAACGGTGCACGAGATCGCTCTCGAGTCGTCGCGATCGTAACGCGAGCCAGTACATCTCATGGCGCAGCGGGACGAAATCGAGTCCGAGGCGGCTGGCCGCGGCCTTGAGACCGAACCCCGCCTGCGCTTGGCCCGCGGCGATCGTCGCCGCGACCGCGAGATGGGTGTACTCCTCGGTATCGTAACCGCGAATCGACGCCGGCGCGATTCCCGCCTGTTTCAGCAGCTGATCGAACAAGAGCCGCGTGCCGGAACCGCGTTGGCGATTGACGAAGCGTACTTGTTGCGCCGCGACGTCCGCGAGCGACTGCAAGTGCTTCGGGTTTCCGGGTTGCACGATCAAGCCTTGTTCGCGCTCGGCGAACCGGATCAATGTATCGCGGCGCGGATCGAGCAGACGCCGGAAGCCGGCCGCCACGCCGTCCTGCCCCGACACGACGGCGTGAAAGCCGGCGATATCCGCCTCGCCGCGCTCCAGCGCCTTGAGGCTCTCGATGCTTCCGCGAAACGTCAGCTCGCCGATGACGCCCGCCGGCTTGGCCCACTGGTCGCAGAAACTCGCGAGCAGCAGGTCGTGGCTTGCGACCAGCGCGAGCTCGACTCGGGAACGCCGCGGCGCGCGCGGTTTAGGGACGGCGAGCTCCAGCGCGAAGCCGCCTTCAGATAGCTGTTGCAAGACGCGTTCGTTGGCGGCGAGCAATTGCTCGCCGGCGTCCGTCAAGCGCGCGCCGCGCCCGGGGTGCAATTCCACCAGCGGCACGCCGAGCAGGCGGCTGGTTTCTCCGATGAGCCCCCAGGCGGCACGGTAAGAAAGCCCGGTGTGGCGCGCGGCGGCGCGCAACGTGGCGTGTTTTTCGATGCCGGCCAGCAGCGGAATGAGGCGGCTGTCGAGCGC
>JAJPKH010000160.1 GCA_021323795.1 Acidiferrobacteraceae bacterium
CCCAGTCGAGGCTCGCGGAGCCGTCCACCTCGACATATCCCCCGCGTTCATCGCGCAGCAGCGCGATGCTGTCCTGCGGCAGGATGCCGCGGTCCCATAGCGAGCCCGCGTAGGAGTGATAGCGACCGCGTTCTTCGGCCAGCTCGGTCGAAGCCCAATAGGCGTAATAGCACACGGCTTCCATCGAGCGATCCGCGAACTCCACCGCCTCCGGCGAGGCGTACGCAAGCCGCCGCACATGCAGGCAATCCTGAAAACCCATGATGCCGAGCCCAACCGGGCGGTGGCGCAGGTTCGACCGCCGCGCCTTGTCGACAGCGTAGAAATTGACGTCGATCACGTTGTCTAGCATGCGCATGCCGGTACGAATCGTCTTGCGCAGCTTGTCGAGATCGAGCGATCCGTCCCTTAGATGGTTGACCAGATTCACCGAGCCCAAGTTGCAGACGGCGGTTTCCGTAGCGGACGTATTGAGCGTGATCTCGGTGCACAGATTGGAGCTGTGCACGACGCCGACGTGATTTTGCGGCGAGCGCACGTTGCACGGGTCCTTGAACGCGATCCAGGGATGCCCGGTTTCGAACAACAGGGAGAGCATCTTGCGCCAGAGCTGCACCGCCGGGATGCGTTTGAAATGCTTGATCTCGCCGCGTTCCGTTTTTTCCTCGTACGCCAGATACGCCGCTTCGAAGGCGCGCCCGAACTTCTCGTGCAGATCCGGCACGTCGGAGGGCGAGAACAAGGTCCAGTCGGCGCCTTCCATGACGCGCTTCATGAACAGGTCGGGAATCCAGTTGGCCGTATTCATATCGTGCGTGCGCCGGCGGTCGTCGCCGGTGTTTTTGCGAAGCTCCAGGAATTCCTCGATGTCCAGGTGCCAAGTTTCGAGATAGGCGCAGACGGCGCCCTTGCGCTTGCCGCCCTGGTTCACGGCGACCGCCGTGTCGTTGACCACCTTCAGAAACGGCACGACGCCCTGGGACTTGCCGTTCGTGCCCTTGATACGGCTCCCCAGGGCGCGCACCGGCGTCCAGTCGTTGCCGAGCCCGCCGGCATACTTCTGCAGCAGCGCGTTTTCCTTGATCGACTGATAAATGCCGTCGAGATCGTCCGAGGTCGTGGTGAGGTAGCACGAGGAGAGCTGCGGATGGCGCGTACCGGAATTAAACAAGGTCGGTGTCGAGCTCATGAAATCAAACGACGACAGCACCTCGTAGAATTCGATCGCGCGCGCTTCGCGGTCGACTTCGTTCAGCACCAGCCCCATCGCGACGCGCATGAAAAATACCTGTGGCAGCTCGATGCGCTGGTCGTCGACGTGCAAAAAGTAGCGATCATAGAGCGTCTGCAGGCCGAGATAACCGAATTGCAGATCGCGCTCGGCGACGAGCGCGCGCCCGAGCCGGCCGAGATCGAATTGCTGCAAGCGCTCGTCGAGCAGCTCCGCCTGGACGCCGTGGCGAATGAATTCCGGGAAATATTCGGCGTAGCGGGCCTGCATCGCGTCTTGGGCGACGTCCTCGCCCAACACTTCTCGGCGAATCGCGTGCAGCAGCAGCCGCGCGGCGACTCCGGAATAGGCCGGATCCTGTTCGATCAGCGAGCGCGCGGCGAGGATGGTGCACCTTTGTACTTCCTCGGCGGAAACGCCGTCGTAAAGATCGCGCAGCGCGTTTTGCAGGACCAGGTCGGGATCGACCTCGCCGCCCAGCCCTTCGCAGGCCGCGCGGATCGGTGCCGCGAGCGCCTCGATATCGAGCAGCCGCGCAACGCCGTTCTCGTGAACGCGAACGCCCGTTGCCGCACCGGCGTCCGGCGCCTGCTTGGCGGCGCGCGCCCGCGCCCGCTCTTCGCGGTAGAGCACGTAGCGGCGCGCTACTTCGTGATGACCCGCGCGCATAAGCGCCAGCTCGACGTGATCCTGAATGTCTTCGATATGGATCGAACCGCCGCCCGGAAGCCGGCGCGTCAGGGCCTGCGCTACTTGCGCCGTGAGCGCGGCCACGATATCGCGAACACGCGCCGAGGCGGCCGAGATACCGCCTTCGGAGGCCAGAAATGCTTTGGTTACAGCAACGGAGATCTTGCCGGCGTCGAACGGTACGGCGTGGCCGTTGCGGCGGATGACTTGATAGCCGGACGTCTCTGTGGACGCAGCGGGTAGTGGCTGGTATGACGAAGCGGCGCGCGGCGCCGCAGGGGCCAGGGTTTCCACGATATCCTCCTCGGGTTAGATCGATCCCAGCACGGGTCTACGAGGAAGAAAGCGGGCGAACGCGATGCGTTCGTAACTCCGCGTCCCAGCCTCGAGGACGACAGGCGATGCCTATGAGTGATGTTTCTGGCAGGTCTTCGGACTTCGGAGTCAACGAAACACAGCGCCTTCCCAGATTGCTCCAGTGGCTGTCGAGGCTCGACCCGACATGCTATGTTCCTCGCCCGTTACCGCGGCGGGACCGTTCCGGATTTACACCGGATTCCCTATTAAGCTCCGGCGATAACTGCCGGAACACCAGTCGACACAGCATATTGTGTTGTTCAGCGAGCGTCAATACCAGATATAGGGTTTACGGGTAAACGTCGTTCAACCGAATTATTCATAGCTCGCAGGGCCGGCGGTACGGTTCGCGTGAAAACGTAGATAGATGCACGGTATCGAGATCAGCAACGGCACCGTCGTAATCCACGACCCAACGGAGCAACGCTGGCGGCTCTTTCAACGTCCATTGCAAATTCTCGAGGCGCGCGGCTGCGACGAGGTCGCCGCAGTGCTCGGCGAAGCGCAGCAGCAGGTGGAGCGCCAGCATCGTTACGCGGCGGGTTTCGTGGCCTACGAGGCGGCGCCCGCGTTCGATGCGGCACTCAAGGTGAATTCGGCGGGCGATTTTCCCCTGGCATGGTTCGGTATTTACGCGGACACGCAGCCCGCTCCACCCCCGGCGTTTTCCGAGGACGGCGCAGAGCCGATCCCTTGGGAAGCTTCCGTGTCGCGGGAGGAGTACGGCGCGGCGATTAAAAGAATCAAGGACTGGATCCGGGCCGGGGATACCTTCCAGGTCAACTACGCGTACCGCTTGCGGGCGCACTTTTCCGGGGACCCATGGAATCTATTCTGCGCCATGATCCGGGCGCAGGGTCCGCACTACGGCGCCTTCGTGCACACCCGGGAGTGGACGATATGCTGCGCATCGC